>JAJEEA010000384.1 GCA_022821235.1 Vicinamibacteria bacterium | reverse complement strand
GCCCGCCGCCGGCGACGTTGAACCGGCCGCGGCGAATCCTGCCCGAGGCAGACCGGGTGCAAGAGGCGGCGGCCGGCGACGAGAACGCGTGACCCGCCGGTCCCCAACGGACCGCGGCAGTCTCCTGCAACGCTTCCCTTCGCCCGGAACGCAACCCGGAGCGGGCTCGCCCACCCCGGGGCGGGCCCGCCGACAGGCGCCGTCGGATCCGCTGGGCTCAACCGTTTCAGGACTCGCGGGCCGCCTCAGGTCCGCCCGCCCCGCCGCCCGGGCCGGGACCAGGAACCCTCGGACGGGAGTCCGCGCCGTCTCACGGAGCAGACTCCTGCGCCGCGGCCCCCTCAGCGGAACTCGATGGGTGGGGGCGAGGCCAGATCCACCGTCCCCGCCGTCACTCGCAGCGACGAACGCCCCGCGGTGCTCGACGTGATTCGCAGGCGGACCGCGCCGTCGGCGCGGGTGATCGCTTCGGCCGGAAGGACGGTGTCGGCGGCCCGGCTGGAGCGGACCCGCACCGAGGCCCCGGCCACCGGATTGCGGAAGGGATCGCGAACCGTCACGGTGATCTCCGCCGCGTCCCCACCGGTGGGAACCGAAGCCGGGGACACCTCCACCGTCGACGTGTCCGCGCTCGGGTCCCCCGGGACGACGCGGACCGCCGTCGACCCCTCGACGCCGCTCGACCGCGCCAGCACCTCTCCGCCCCCCGCGGAGAGGGCGGTGAAGATGCCGCGGGCCGGCTCGATGGTGCCCACGTCACCCGACACCCGCCACGCGAGGGGGTAGCCCGTCACGATGTTGCCGCGGGCATCGAGCCCGGTGGTCCGGAACTGCAGGAGCTCGCCCGACCGCACGTCGCGGCCCGCCGGCTGCACCTCCAGCCGCGCCAGCGCGCCCGGGGTGGTGGCGACGTCCGCGGTGCCGACGACGCCGCCGACGGTGGCCGAGACCACCCCGGTCCCGACCATGGTGCCGGTGAACCGTCCCTCCGCGTCGAGGTCGCCGACGCCGTAGGTGACGCTCCAGTCCGGGTCGATGTCCACGAGGTTGTCCCAGGCGTCGCGGCCGGCCGCGCTGAACGCCCGGGTGGCGCCGCTGGCCACGTCGGCGCGCGCCGGCGCGACCACGATCGAGGCGAGGGGCCCCGGCGCGACGTCCATCTCCGCCTCTGCGGCCAGCCGTCCGCTCGTCACCCGCACCGCGGCGGGACCGGCGCGGGTCGGCACGAACCGCCCCGCGTCGTCGATGGACCCGGCCCCGCGGACGATCTCCCACCGGGGCTCGACGTCCACCGCATGGCCGTTCTCGTCCCGTCCCTCCGCCGACAACCGGATCGCCTCGCCCGCCGTCAGCCCGGCGCGGTCCGGGTCGCGGACGATCCGCAGCTCGGCCAGCGGCCCCGGGCGCACCCGCACCGGCGCCTCCGCCGAGACCCCGCCCGACCGTGCGATGATTCGGCCGGTCCCCGGCGTGGTCGCCACGAACCGCCCCTCGGCGTCGACGCGGCCGACCCCGCCGGCCACCTCCCACTCGGGGCTGAGCTCCACCACGTTGCCGTTGGCGTCGGCGCCGGTCCAGCCCAGCGGCCGCATCCCCCCGACCTGCACGACGGCCGGCGCGTCGAGGTCGATGGCGGCGAGGGGCCCCGGCAGGACCGTCACGTCGGCGACCCCCGACAACGCGCCGGCCGTCGCGACCACCGAGCCCGTCCCCGCGGTGACCGCGGCGAGCCGGCCGTCCTGCCCGCCAATCGACCCCACCCCGCCCGTCACCGTCCACACCGGCGTGATGGTCCGCTCGTTCCCGAGCGCGTCCCGGCCCGTGGCCTCGAACCCCTGCGCGGCGCCGGCGGCGATGTCGAGCCGCCGGGGAGTCACCTCGATCGAGGCCAGCGGTCCCGGGACGACCTCCACCGCGGCCTCGACCGACAGGTCCTCCACCGCCGCCGTCACCGTGACGGCGCCGGCCGCGGTGCCGGAGAACGTGCCGTCGGCATCGATCCGCCCCGCGCCGGCCGACACGCGCCAGGCCGGCTCGACGCCCACCCGGTTGCCGGCGACGTCGACCGCGGTCACCGCGAACCGCTGCGACGACCCCGCGGCCACGGTGGCCGTGCGCGGCTCGACGGTCAGGCTCGTCAGCGCGCCGGGAACCACCTCGACGTCCGCCGCGCCCGACACCGCTCCGAACCGGGCGACCACCTGCGACGGCCCGAGCCGGCCCCCGGTCAGCTCGCCGCCGGCATCGATGCGCCCGACCGGCGACGACAGCTCCCAGACCGGCTCGATGGCCACCGCGTTCCCCGCCGCATCGCGCCCCGCGGCCGAGAAGACGGCGCTCGTGCCGGCCGGCACCTCGGCCCGCGCCGGGCTCACCGAGATCGACTCGAGGGGACCCGGCACCACCTCGATCTCCGTCGACGCCGCCACGCGGCCCGAGGCGACGACGAGGCGCGCCGTACCCGCCCGCACCGCCCGGAAGCGACCGGTGTCGTCGAGCTCGCCCAGCGCGTCCGACAGGCTCCAGGTGGGCGTCATCGGCACCGGGTTGCCGCCGGGGTCCTGGCCGACGGCGCGAAACTGGCGCTCGGTTCCGCTGACGACGGTCAGGTCGCGAGGCGCCAGGGCGATCGTGACCAGCCGGCCCGGCGTCACCTCCACCCGGGCCTCGCCCCGCAGCTCGCCGGCCGATGCCGTCACCGTCGCCTCTCCGACCCGCCTCGCGGTGAAGCCCCCGCTGCCGTCGAGATCGCCCACGTCGGCGCTCAGGGCCCACTGCACCGCACCCGCCGGGGCCACCGCGTTCCCGCCGGCGTCGCGCGCCACCGCGCGCAGCGCCACCGTCTCGCCCGACTCGATGCGCAGCTCCGCCGGCAGCACCTCCAGGCGGAGCGGCGGCCCCGACGCCACCGTCAGCTCGCTCGAGGCGACGACGCCGGCGACCTCCGCCCGCACCCGCCCCCGGCCCGCGGTCTCCGCCCGGAACCTCCCGGTCGGCTCCAGCGCGCCGACGCCTCCCGCGAGCGTCCACTCGGGCCGCACCCCGAGCTCGCCGCCGTCGTCGTCGAAGCCGACCGCCTCGAAGCTCAGGGTGTCGCCGGCCACCAGATCCGCCCGTTCCGGCCGCACCGCAAGCCGGGACAGCCGCCGCGTGGGCACGACCAGGGTCCGCGGCGGCAGGCCCGCCACCGTGACCTGCACGCGGTTGTCGCCGGGTTCCGGAGGGGTGGTGAGCGTCCGGGTCAGCGCCCCCGCGCCGTCGGTCTCGCCGCCGGGGAGATCGAGGGCCGCCGCGGCGGGAGCCGCCTCCAGCCCGACCGGGACGTTCGGCACGGGATTGTCGAAGCGGTCGGTGACGGCGACGGCGACGGCGACGCTGCTCCCGTTCACCGCGCGCGCCGGATCCGCGGTCACCGCGAAGCTGGCGGGAGGCCCGGCCACGCCGGGGACGACGAGCGAGGCCGACAGGTCGCCGTGCACCGCCTCGACGCGGTTCCCGCCGACCCGGTTGCCCGCGGTGAGGGTCACGCCGGCGGCGCCGGCCGGCCCGGTCACCACCTCGTCCGCGCTCAGGAGCGTGCCGGGAGTGTCGGTGGAAAGCCGAACGACCGCGCCGGGCACCGGCGTGTCGCGGTCATCGACGAGCTCGATCCGGATCTCGGCCGACTCGCCGACCGCGACCGCTTCGACGTCCGTCCCGAGCACGAGCCGCTCCGGCTCGCTGCCGGCACAGCCCGCAACAGCCAGCAGTCCGCCCAGCGCCGCGCATGCCAGGAGCGAACTCCGCCCGCGTCTTCCTTCCATCACCCCGCTCCTCATCTCACGAGTCCGTACCCTCGGCCGATTCTACACCGTGGCCTGACGGCGCCTCGCCTTACCCTCGCCTTACCGAAGCCGGCCGGAAGCGCGACGCCAGCGGCTCCGTCCGGTCGCGGCAGGTGTCGAGAACGCTTCCAACCACCAATGGCGAGGACGGCGTCGGTGAAGGACTGCCGCCGGCACTGCCGCCCTCCCCGTCACCCCGGGCGACGACCTGAGACGACCCCGAAGCCAAAGCCAAAGCCCTTCACCGGCTTCTCTCCGCGATGCGCGCCATGAGCCTCCGCGCCCACTCCGGCGAGGGTTCCGCGACCGTTGCCGTCGTGTTTCTCGCCATCAGTCCGACTTGGCGAATCCTCTTGCTGTTGTCCAGCAACTCGATCGCGGTCATGCACCCCGCCGTCGCCACCAAGTTCTCTTGTGCGGCCGTCCACCGGCGCGTAATCTCCTCGACCGGCACGTCATGGCCCGTCCGCGCCGCTACGCGCTTTCTCACGCGTTCGATGTTGATTCCCGGTCTCGTCGTTCCGACGAAGATTGCGTGAACCTCGTAGCCTCGTGCCGCGGCGTTCTCCACGATGTTCGGTCGTGACTCTCCCGAGTAGGTGCTCTCGAAACCGAAGCTCTCCTTCTTCTTCAGGTGGTCCTGAATCGCAGCGTCGACAACCTTCCGTGCATCCCGTTGCCGATCGACGTTGTTCCAGCCCCCAAGACCGCGTGCTATCGAGTCTGCATCGTAGAAGTGGCCCGGCAGCCGTTCCCTGTTTGCGGAACACCACGTTGACTTGCCGGCCCCGTTGCCGCCGATCACGATCGTCAGCGTCGGCATCCCCGCCCTACCTGACGTGCGGGTACGTCTTGTTCTGAACGCTGTCGCCCGGGAACGTCTCCGTCGTTCCGTCCGGCCAGGTCCGCGTCACCATGTTCGTCGAGCCGTCCAGGCACTCGACCACCCCGTTGGGCCACTCCGTGATGATGGTGTTCTCGTCCGTTTCCGACTCGTACACACACGGCTTCCCCTGGCCGAAGCACATTTCCCGCCCGTCCTCCTCGGGCCGCAGCCTGGTCCCCGCTCGCGTCGCCGCAGTGCTCGTCGTCGTCATCAGAGCCTCCTTCCGAGCGCCATCCTGGCACTCGGTAGCGCCACTGAAGTCATTGTCCTCCGTGACGAGTCGTGTTCCTCGTAAGCCAGCGCCAGCACAACCTCGTCAGAAGCGCAAGACTTACCCGTCCTTCGCCGAACGGACATCGTGTCCGTCTTCGGTCACCGCCCCCGTCAGCGTCCGCCATGACGCGCACATGTCAAGCAAGAATGTCACGTAACCTCACGAATCGGAAGTCGCTCACTTGCACGCTCACCCGCCATCGAACGGTGGGCAAAGCGCAAGCAAGCCCGAGCATCAAGATCCGGCATCAGAGCCCGTCGCGCGACATCAGGAAGGCGTGCACCTGCCAGATCTCGTCCTGCGACAGCAGCTCCCCGAAGGCGGGCATGTTCGTGCCGTCGCGTCCCCGCGTGACCGCGTCGAGGAAGCGGCCGGCGGGCAGGCCGGTCCCGAACAGGTTCGGGCTCGCGCCGCCGCCGGCGCGGTGGCAGACGACGCAGCGGGCGCGGTAGATGCGCTCGCCGGCCGCGACCGCGGCTTCGTCGCCGAGCACGGGGTTGGCCACGTCCCCGGGCGCCGTGGGGGCGCCGAGAACGGGAGCCGGCGCGGCGATCGGCTCGCCGCCCTCGGTGGGCTCGAAGCCGTAGCCCGGCAGGACGCGGCCGCCGAGGGTGTGGCCGGGCTC
>JAJEEA010000510.1 GCA_022821235.1 Vicinamibacteria bacterium | reverse complement strand
ACCCGGCCGCCTACCCGGTTGCGGTCGGCCCCGGGCTGCAGCGCCTCTCGGCGCGAATGACCGGGGTCGCGGTCGCGGCGTCGTCCTGACGATCCGGTGCCCCGCGGCTGTGGTTCGCGGAACGATTCCGAACGGCGTCGTTCTCGGTGGTTGCGGCCGTTTGCCGCGGTTCGAACGTTCAGGAGCTTCACGGCCGGGACACCGGCCGTGTCCGTCGGCCCGGGAACGCGGGCGGGCCGCGCAGGATGGCGAGGAGACGTGATGGTCGGAAGCAGGCGGTGCGGGGTCGTTGGCCTGCTGTCGGCGGCGGTGCTGCTGGCGGCGGGCGCGGACGCCGCGCGGGCGCAGACGACGTGCGATCCGTGCGCGGTGGGCGTGGTGTTCGACGGGCCGTGGGCACGCAACGACGAGCTGCGGGCCGGGTTCGAGGAGGAGATCGCGGCGCTGGCCGCGCCCCGGTTCACGGTCGAGTTCCCCGCCGGCGCCCGGCGCGTGGCCGACTGGACGGCGGAGGGCGCGCGGGCCGCCGTCGAGGCCCTCCTCGCGGACCCCGACGTCGACGTCGTGCTGACCTACGGTCCCGTGTCGTCCAGCCACGCCATCGACCGGGGCGGGCTGCCGAAACCGGTGGTGGCGGCGTTCGTGCTCGATCCCGAGGCGCAGGGCTTCCCGCTGGAGACGACCGCCGCCGGCGAGCGGGTGAGCGGCGTGCCCAACCTCGCCTACGTCACCTTCACGGGTGACCGGGCGGACGAGATCCGCCGCCTGCAGGAGGTCGCGCCCTTTCGCCGCCTGACCTACCTCGTGAACGAGGCGCTGCTCGCGGCGGTGCCGGTGCTCGAGACGAACCTGCGGCTCGGCCTGCTGGAGGTCGGCGCCGAGGCGGAGATCGTCGGCGTGGGCGCGTCGATCGACGCCGCGCTCGCGGCATTGCCGCCGGCGGGGGAGGCCGTGTACGTGACCCCGTTGATGCAGCTTCCCGCCGGCGAGTTCGATCGGCTCGTCCGGGCGCTGCGCGAGCGCCGCGTGCCCGCCTTCTCGTACTGGGGTCGAAGCGAGGTCGACAGCGGTCTGCTGGCGAGCCTTTACCTCGAGACGGACCTGCGCCGGCTCGCCCGGCGGGTGGCGCTCCACGTGCAGCGGATTCTCGGCGGCGAGGACGCCGGCGGCCTCCCGGTCGACTTCCGGCGCAACCAGCGCCTGACCCTCAACATGGCGACGGCGCGGGCGATCGGCGTCCACCCGAGCTGGCGCGTACTGACCGAGGCCGAGCTGCTTCGGAACGAGCCCGCGAACGTGACGCGGCGGCTCAGTCTGGCGTCGGCGGCGCGGGAGGCGGTGGCGGCCAATCTCGATCTCCTGGCGGCCGACCGTTCGGTCGCGGCCGGGCGGCAGGCGGTGCGGGCCGCGGGCGCGGCGTTGCGGCCGCAGGTGACGGCGTCGGGCGGCGCCGAGACGATCGATCGCGACCGCGCCGAGAGCTCGTTCGGCCTGCAGCCGGTGTGGACCTCGGCCGGATCGGTGGGCGTTTCGCAGCTCCTCTTCTCGGACGGCGCGCGGGCCCGGGCCGCCATCGAACGCCACGTGCAGGCCTCGCGCGAGCAGTCCCGCGCGGAGCTGCGGCTCGACGTGGCGCAGGGGGCCGCGGTCGGCTATCTCGACGTGCTCCGCGCCAAGGCCTTCGAGCGGATCCAGCGCGAGAACCTCACCCTCACCCGATCGAACCTCGAGCTGGCGCAGTCGCGCCGGCGCATCGGGGTCGCCCGTGCGTCCGAGGTCATCCGCTGGGAGAACCAGATCGCCATCAACCGGCGGTCGGTGATAGAGGCGGGCGCGGCGCGCAGCGTCGCGGAGATCGCCCTGAACCGCCTGCTGCAACGCCCCCTCGAGGAGCCCTTCGAGACGGCCGAGGTCGACCTCGACGATCCCGCCCTGCTGGCGAACGCGGCGACGGTCGAGGCCTACATCGACAATCCCTTCGCATTCGCCATCTTCCGCGACTTCATGGCGGCCGAGGCGTTGGCCCGGTCGCCGGAGCTGCGCCAGCTCGACGCCGCCATCGCCGCCCAGGAGCGGGCGGTGCTCGCGGCCCGCCGCGCGTTCTGGGCGCCGACGGTGGCGGCGGGCGGCGACCTGACGGCGGTGCAGACGGCCGGCGGGCTCGAGTCGGTCGACGCCCGCGACCTGCCGTTCCCCATCACGCGGCCGAGCGCGCTGAACTGGTCGTTCGGTGTGTCGGCGTCCCTGCCGCTGTTCACCGGCGGCGCCCGCCGGGCCGAGCGGACGCGCGCCGAGGTGGAGCTCGACGAGCTCGGCCTCGCTCGCCGCGCCGCCGCCGAGCGGGTCGAGCAGCGGCTCCGGACGGTGCTGCATCGGGCGGGGGCCTCCTGGGCCGGCATCGATCTGGCCGCCGACGCCGCCGACGCGGCGCGGCGGAACCTGGCGCTGGTCACCGGCGCCTACGAGCAGGGCGTACTGTCGATCCTCGATCTGATCGACGCCCAGAACGCAGCCCTGGTCGCGGAGCAGAGCGCGGCGACCGCCGTCTACGATTACCTCGTCGACCTGATGGACGTGCATCGCGCCAGCGGCCGGTTCGGCCTGTTCATGGAGCCGGCCGGGCTGGCCGCGTTCGCCGACCGCCTGCGCGCGTTCTTCCGGGACGCGGGCTACGCGCCGCGTCCCCGACCGTGAGGATCTCGAGGAGCCGTGAGGAACGAGGAGATGAAGGCACGCCACCGTCGACGCCGATTGCCGCCGACCGCCCTCGCCGCCGCCGGGCTGCTGGCCCACGCCTGCGGCGAGGGGCCGCCGCCGGCCGAGCCGGTCGTCCGGCCG
>JAJEEA010000354.1 GCA_022821235.1 Vicinamibacteria bacterium | reverse complement strand
AGCAGTCGCCGCGGCCGGCGGCGACGGCGGCGCGCGACGGCCGGGCCGCCGCGCCCGTCCCGCAGACGCCGCCGATCGCGCTCGAGGCGCTGGCCGCGAAGACCGCGGCCGCGACGCCCGGCTGGCGCACGATCACGGTCGAGCTGCCCGAGTCGAGTCACGACGCCGTCCTCGTCGCGGTCGACCGCGGCAACGGCCGCCAGCCGTCGATGAGCGAGGACCTGCTGTTCGACCGCGCCACCGGCGAGCTCGTGGAGCGGGCCGGCTATCCCGCCTTCAGCCGCGGCTTCAAGGTCCGCCGGTGGCTGCGGTTCGCGCACACCGGAGAGGTGTACGGCGTCATCGGGCAGTCGATCGCCGGCGCCGTGTCCCTGGGCGCCGCCGTCATGGTCTGGACCGGCGTCGCGATGAGCTGGCGCCGCTTCTTCGGCCCCGCCGGCCGCGGGTGACGGCCGGGCAACCACGTCCGCTCGACGCACTCGATGCCGTGCCGCGCACCGCCCCGGTACCCGCACGGCCGGTTGCGCTCAAGGCGCGGGAGCCCCGAGCCCGGCGGCCGGCTCGAACTCGAACTGCCGCCGTCCCGCGTCGATCAGCGAGCAGCAGCCTGCTTCAGATTGTCGGGGTAAAGACCGCGGGCCTGCGAGGGGTGCGTACCCGCGCTTGGCGGGCACCCTCGCAGGCCCGTCGAGACCGATTGCGACCGGGCGATTACCGCGCCGGGATCACGCCAGATCGAAGCGATCGAGGTTCATCACCTTGTGCCACGCGGCCACGAAGTCGCGCACGAACGCCGGCTGGGCGTCGTCGCAGGCGTAGACCTCGGCGATGGCGCGGAGCTGGGAGTTCGAGCCGAAGACGAGATCGACGGCGGTGCCCGTCCACCTGACCTCGCCGGTCCCGCGGTCGCGCCCCTCGAACCCGTCGCCGTTCGCCTCCCAGGCGGTGTTCATGTCGAGCAGGTTGACGAAGAAGTCGTTGGTCAGCGTCCCGGGCCGCGTCGTGAAGACACCCTGGTCGGACTGCCCCACGTTCGCGTTCAGGACGCGCAGGCCGCCCACGAGCACCGTCATCTCGGGCGCGCTCAGGGTCAGCAACTGCGCCCGGTCCACCAGCAGCGCCTCCTCGGCCTGCCGGTGTCCGTTCCCGAGGTAGTTGCGGAACCCGTCGGCGGTGGGCTCGAGCACCGCGAACGACTCCACGTCGGTCTGCTCCTGCACCGCGTCGGTCCGCCCCGGCGAGAAGGGCACCTCGCCGTCGTGCCCGGCGCTCTTCGCGGCCTGCTCGACGGCGGCGCACCCGCCCAGCACGATCACGTCCGCCAGCGAGACCTTCTTCCCGCCCGCCTGCGCGCGGTTGAAGTCGCCCTGAACGCCCTCCAGGACGCCCAGCACCTTCGCCAGCTCGGCCGGCTGGTTCACCGCCCAGTCCTTCTGCGGGGCGAGGCGGATGCGCGCCCCGTTGGCGCCGCCGCGCTTGTCGCTGCCGCGGAACGTCGAGGCCGACGCCCACGCGGTCGAGACGAGCTGGGAGACGGTCAGCCCCGAGCCGAGAATCCGGCCCTTGAGGTCGGCGACGTCCTGCGCGTCGATCAGCGCGTGGTCGACGGCGGGCACCGGGTCCTGCCACAGGAGCGGCTCGGCGGGGACCTCGGGGCCCAGATACCGCGAGACCGGCCCCATGTCGCGGTGGGTCAGCTTGAACCACGCCCGCGCGAAGGCGTCCGCGAACTCGTCGGGATTCTCGTGGAAGCGCTTCGAGATCGGCGCGTAGATCGGGTCCATCCGCAGGGCGAGGTCCGTCGTCAGCATCACCGGGGGGTGCTTCTTCGACGCATCGTGGGCGTCCGGCACCGTGCCCGCGCCCCCGCCGTTCGCCGGCACCCACTGGTGCGCCCCCGCGGGGCTCTTCGTCAGCTCCCACTCGTAGCCGAACAGGGTGTCGAAGAAGCTGTTGTCCCAGGTCGTCGGGGTGGGCGTCCAGGTGCCCTCCAGCCCGCTGGTGATGGCGTCGCCGGCCTTGCCGCTGCCGAAGGCGTTCTTCCAGCCGAGGCCCTGCTCGGCGAGGGCCGCGCCCTCGGGCTCGGGGCCGACGTGCGTGTCAGGGGCGGCGCCGTGGGTCTTGCCGAACGTGTGCCCCCCGGCGATGAGGGCCACCGTCTCCTCGTCGTTCATCGCCATGCGGCCGAACGTCTCCCGGATGTCGCGGCCCGCGGCGACCGGGTCCGGCTCGCCGTTGGGCCCCTCGGGGTTCACGTAGATCAGGCCCATCTGCACCGCGCCGAACGGCTTGGCGAGGTCCCGGTCGCCGCTGTAGCGCTCGTCGCCGAGCCACTCGGTCTCGGAGCCCCAGTCGATGTCCTCCTCCGGCTCCCAGACGTCCTCGCGCCCGCCGGCGAAGCCGAACGTCTTCAGGCCCATCGACTCGATGGCGCAGTTGCCGGCGAGGATCATCAGGTCGGCCCACGAGAGCTTCCGGCCGTACTTCTGCTTGACCGGCCACAGCAGCCGCCGCGCCTTGTCGAGGTTCCCGTTGTCGGGCCAACTGTTGAGGGGCGCGAAGCGCTGCGTGCCCGAGGCGCCGCCGCCGCGGCCGTCGTGGATGCGGTAGGTGCCGGCGCTGTGCCACGCCATGCGGATGAACAGCGGACCGTAGTGGCCGTAGTCGGCCGGCCACCAGTCCTGCGACGTCGTCATCACCGCCTCGATGTCCTTCTTCACCGCGGCCAGGTCGAGCGACCTGAACGCCGCTGCATAGTCGAACGCCTCGCCCATCGGGTCGGACGCCGGCGAGCTCTGGTGGAGCACCTTCAGGTTCAGTTGATCAGGCCACCAGCGCAGGTTCGCGGCGGCGCCCGCCGCCGTGTGCATCACCGGGCACCCGCCCTGGCTCGCGGTCTTGTCCTCAGCCGTGTCGTGCATGTCGTTCAATCCTCTCTGTTCTCGATGGTTCCGTTCGTGGCCGCGCGCCGGCGGCGGCAGCCGGGGCAGTACCCCCAGTAGACGACCTCCGCCTCGTCTATCGCGAAGCCGTGGTCGTCCTCGACGGTGAGGCAGGGCGCCTCGCCGACGGCGCAGTCGACGTCGACCATGACGCCGCAGGCGCGGCACACGAGGTGATGGTGATTGTCGCCGACGCGGTCCTCGTAGCGCGCCGGCGACCCCGCCGGCTGAATCCGCCGGGCGAGGCCCTTCCCGACCAGCGTTCCCAGCGTGTCGTACACCGCCTGGCGGGAAATCGACCCGATGCTCCCCCGCACGTCGTCGGCGAGCTCGTCGGCGGTGGCGTGCGGGTGGGTCGACACCGCCCGCAGCACGGCCAGCCGCTGGGCCGTGACCTGCAACCCGTGCCGCTTCAGGAGCCGCTTGGCGTCCTCGTTCACCACTCCCAGTGCATCACGTATTCTGGACAGCGTCAAGTATCAGGCTCTATCGAGGATGACAGGTGACCGGCGGCCGGCATCCGAACTGCGTCGCCCGGCCGGAATCACCCGCGGGTGGCGACGAAGCGCAGGATCCGGATCGCCTATCCGTCAGCGGTCGAAGATCCAGCACGCGCGTCGCTTTCGACTCGGTGATCCTCGGCGCCTGTCTTCACCCGAAGGCGGCGTACCCGCAGCCCGTCGATCGCGTGCCGGAGCGCCTGCGGCACTTCGTGGAGACGCTCGAAGCCGCCCGCGCCACGATCATCCTGCCCGCGCCGGCGTTGAGCGAGCTCCTCGTCCTCGCAGCCGGGGATACAGCGGCCTACGTGGCGCCTGTGGACCCCCAGCGTCCCCTCTTCGCTGACACGGGCGACGGATCTTCCTGAACGCCGGCCCTGCCGGCCGCTCGGGTGCAGGCCGCCAGCGCGATGGGGTTCACCGGGCGATCCGCGATGACCATGCTACGATCTACCAGGGACTTCACGATGGGGTTGACGGAGGAGGGCTCGTGCGCACGGGTGCATGCCGCCTGACAGGGCACTTCCCGTGCCGCTTCCGGGGCGGTTCCGCCGTTGCAGTCCGGCCGACTTGGCTGGCAGAGCCGGCTGGCAGAGATTCCGAACATCGCCGCAAGTCCTTTGTTTTCAACGAGTGGGCCGCTAGCTCAACTGGTAGAGCAGCAGACTCTTAATCTGCGGGTTCGGGGTTCGAGTCCCTGGCGGCTCACCAAATAAATCCAACGAAATAAACGACTTGAGTCGAATGGCGCCAACCTCTGGGGAGGTCGAACAGAATCACCAAGTCAGCACTGAGTTCCTCTACAGCCTGCACCGCCTCAACGTCGCCACCGCCCGTGCCCGCGCTCGTCGCCAGTCCCGGCACTCCTCACGCCGGGACTGCGCACCCCGGAGCAGATGTGCCTGACCAACCCCTTCTGCCGCTTCTTCGAGCTGGCCATCTCGCGATCGTCTTCGAGCCCGAGCTGCACCTCGGAGACGACATCGCATGCCGAGGTACCCCGAAACCGCGTACTTCACGCTCGCACCGGACTGGGTGTGCGAGATTCTCTCGCCATCGACCCGCCGACTCGACCTCGACGCGAAACGGCCGGTGTACGCACGAGAGCAGGTGCGCCACCTCTGGCTGATCGACCCCGCCGAACGCACGCTCGAAGCGTTCAAGCTCACGGAAGGCGCGTGGACGAGGATCGCGTCCACGGCCGACAACGACCCCGTCCGAATCGCGCCATTCGAGGCGGCCAGTTTCAACCTCGGCGACCTCTGGCCCTGACAGCCCGTCACCGCCTACCCCGACAAACGTCCGGGAACACCACCACAGGGGGACCGCCGCCGGGAAGGCGGCCCGGGCCCGGCCCGGGGGTTTTGTTCCCGGTGGGTGCCCGGTGCCAGGCCCTACCGCGGTTCGGACGGCGTCATGTCCAGCAGCTCCCCGGCGTCGCCTCGGAAGTCGATGTCGGGCAGGATCGTCTGCGGTTTGAAGATCACGCGGTAGTGGTGGGTGCCGACGTTGACGGCGTCCACCTGCTCGGCGAAGTAGGTCACGTTGTCCGACAGCCCGAGGAAGTGTTTCTTGTACTGACTCGGTGCGGTCTCGCACGTCACCTCGAGCTGCCGTCCTTGGTCATCGATGGCACACAGACCTTCTATCGCCAAAAGGTAGGTGTCGGTAATGCCGTTCAGGAACACTACCCTCCGCATGATCTCGAAGTTGTCGGCGGCTAACGACAAGTTCCTCGACGCCACCTCGGCGTCGCTGCACGAGCTCTGGGCCGTGAGCCCCATGACCGCGATCAGTGCGACCACGGTGCCGATCATCTGAATCCGCTGCATCGTGTCTCCTCCTCGGGTGTTGCGCTCCCCCGTGTTCACCCCACCTGCGGGATCTCGCTGGCCTTGATCCCGCGCGGATCGTCGTCAGCCAATCGTACTGTGCGAAGGTCTTCACGAGCCGCCCCCCCGGGCGATGTACCACCGGGTCCCGTACCCGTTCGTCGACACGTCCCGCGCCGCCTGGGATGCTTCCGGCCGGGATGCCGTCGGCTTCGGCGATCTCGAGGTCGAGCGCCGCTTTCAACTCGGCCGCCGTGGCCTCTCGGGCCAGGATCTTCCGCGGGCAGTCGAGGCGGCCGGGGTGTCGTCGCGCCTCCCGCTCGCGGCGGCCGGCAGCCTGATTCGGCAGGTGCAGGTCGACGGCGGCCCGGCGTCAGGCGACCCGCGCGAGCTTGCCGGAGGCGCTGCTTCGGGTGGCGAGCCGGGGCTACTTCGACGCGATGCGGCTGCGTCTCGTCGGCGGGCGCCTGTTCACGCGCCGCGACGGGACTGGGGCTCCGCGGGTCCTCGTGGTCAAACGAGAGCTTCGCGCGTGCGAGGTGCCCGGCGGGGCGCCGGCCGTGGGACGACGGGTGCCCGCCCGGCGGCGCGGTCTTCGGGTTCAGGCGCCGAGGACCTTCAGGCCCTGCTCCCGCAACCTGACCCTGCGGGCCGACGTACCGGTAGAGCGTCACCGGCCTGATGCCCAGCTCGCGGCACAGCTCGGACACCGACGTGTCGCGGTGCGCCATCGCCGACTGGGCCAGCCTCACTTGGGCCTTCGACAGCGCGAACTTCCTGCCGCCCTTCCGGCCGCGAGCCCGCGCGGCCTCGAGCCCCGCCACGGTGCGTTCGCGGATCAGCTCCCGCTCGAACTCGGCCAGCGCCGCGAAGATGCCGAACACGAGGCGGCCGCCCGCGGTCGTGGTGTCGACCTGCGCGCCCTGGCCGGCAAGGACCCGCAGGCCCACGCCCTGATCCTCGGTCGTCGGCTCTGCGGTCGTTGTCGTCCTCCGTTCCGGTGTCATTGTCCGGGGGCGTTCATCAGTCGGCGTTCTGGTCCGGGGGCTTCGGTTCCATCCTCGGCGGTGGGTTCTTCTGCGTCGCCACGATGCGTTCGATCAGCCCTTCGGCCCACACTGGCGGCTCTACCACGTACCTCTGGACGGAGCCGCCGTTCTCGACCACCGCGATCTTCTCTCGAAACGGTGGGGGTTGGTGGCTTCGAGAGCTTCGAAGCTGTTGTCGATGATCGTGGCCGTGGCGATGGCCCACGCGGTCTCTACGAGCTTCGTGGGACACTCGCTCCACCGTGCCTTCACGACATCGTCGGCAATGCGGTGACCCGTTCGTTCGTCGGCGCGCTTGGCGATCCTCGCGATGTTGATCTCGGGGAGGATGGTCCCGATGAAGACGGCCTCGACCTCGTACCCGACCGAGGCGGTGGCCTTCACGATTCCGGGTCGGCTCTTCCCCGAGTACGTGCTTTCGAAGCCGAAGTCCTCCATCCGATGCAGGTGGGCTCGGAAGCGCTGGTCGACGATGCTCCTTGCCTCGCGTTGGCGGTCCGCGTCATTCCAGCCCCCGAGGCTTTCGGCAAGAACAACCTCGGGTTCAGCGTCCACTTCCAGCAGCCCGGCGAGAAGCGGGTCGACCCCGGGGAGGTGTGCTCGATGGCCACCTCGACCGACGCCGATGCGCCGCGCGGGATGGAGTTCCTCTACAGCCTGCACCGCCTCAACGTCGCCACCTCGCGCGCCCGCTGCGTGGCCGCGATCGTCGCCAGCCCCGCTCTCCTCGCACCGAACTGCCGCACCCCGGAGCAGATGCGCCTCGCCAACCCCTTCTGCCGCTTCCTCGGGCTGGCGCGGCCAGCTCCGTGACACGCGCCCCGAAGGGTCCGTGGCGCTTTCATCCCCGCCACTTCCTGACGGCTCTATAGTGAGGGTCGACGTGCTTCGCCAACTTGAAGCCCAGGTTGATCGACGGATCACTCGGGTGACCTACAAGCCTGCTGATAGTGCCCGGCGCGACATCACCGTCGCCCGCCTTCAGGCAGTCCGAAAAGACGATTCCAAACAACCCAAGAGCCTCCTCCACAGTGGCAAACTCCCCAGAATCCACCATTTCCCTGGCCCTGTCCACGAGCCCCTGTTGGTTCAACTTCACGATTCACTTCCCCTCATTACAGTCCGGCGGGCGTCCCTCAGCCCAATCATCGCCAGCACGAATCCGACGCGCGTCAACAGGCCCTCGCGGTCAGCCACCGCCGGCGGCCCGCCCGAAGGGGCTGGTTCTGATCGCCGCCGCGCCTGACGGCGCGCCCTGCACCGCACCGTGGGGCTCGGGTGTAGCCGGTGGAGGTTCTGGTCGTCGAGGGATCGACGCCGGCGGTCGAGACCGGGATGCGGTCGCCGGTCGACGAGCTTGTCGACCGGCGACCGCCGGGTGATTCCGGACCGCCAACGAAGCGCGCCAGTCGAGCGGCGTGCCGTCGACGGTGACCAGAACCTCGCCCTGCCGCCTCTCGCCTCGGATTGTCATCGGGAACAGCAGCGTAACACGGCCGCGAGGCGGGCTCGAAGTCGCCCCGGAACCCGTGCGACGGCGACGAAATCGCTCAGATCGGCAGTTTCACGCTCGGCCTGGTCCCGCTCCGGACCATTCCTGCCGCCCAGGTCGGCGATCGGGGGCAGCAACGGAGTCCACCTCCACCTCCGTCATTCCTGGCCGCGACCGGGGACTACCGGCACCAGACGGAGGTCGCCATCGCGGCCGCGGGCGGCGCCTCGGAGAACATCGCTTGGCGCAGGCCGCGCGTCGTCACCGACCCCGACGGGATCGAGGTAGGCCGCGCACCGCCGGGGCTCGCCGCGGGGCTCGTCGGCCAATGGCGGCGCTCGCCGGGCCACTGCCATAACATGATGCAGTTCCGGTGGACGCGGCTCGGCGCCGCGGCCGCGCTCGCGGAGGACCGCACGTGGTGCGGTGTCCAGGTCTTCGGGGACTGACGGATGATGGACGCGGCGTCTACTGGTCGTTCGCCGCCTGCTTCTGGATGTTGGCCGCGGTCCTCGCGTGGCGGGTGCTACAGCTCCTCCAGTGGCTCTTCTTCGGGAACGACTGACATTGGCTATCCTGCGCGCGAGCCGCGCGAGCCTCCGGCTCACCGCGAGGACGGACGGCTTCCGGGGCGCCCTCCGCGGCGCCGCCGACGACGACCGCAGGCTCGGCTCCG
>JAJEEA010000217.1 GCA_022821235.1 Vicinamibacteria bacterium | reverse complement strand
CGACGATCCGTTCCGCCCAGTCGGCCGTCGGCTCGACACCAGCAGTGGCGCCGGCGGCGCGTGGCCGGCGATCTGGTAGAGAATGGACCCACGAACGGGAGGAGCCTGTGAATCGAGACCGAATCGAACGACCGCGGCGGACATCGGGGGCATGGCGCCCGGCGGCGGCGATCGCGCTGCTGGCGTGCGCCGCCGCATCGGCGCCGGCCCTGGCCCAGGGCCCGGACGTCTACGCGCTGCGGCAGGCGGCCGAGGAACGCGCCCGCGCCGTCGAGCCCCGGGTGGTGACCTGGCGCCGCGACATCCACCAGCATCCCGAGCTGAGCAACCGCGAGTTCCGCACCGCGGCCCTCGTGGCCGACCATCTGCGGTCGCTCGACATGGAGGTGCGGACCGAGGTGGCCCACACCGGCGTCGTCGCCACCCTGCGGGGCGGCCGGCCGGGGCCGGTGGTCGCGCTGCGCGCCGACATGGATGCCCTGCCCGTCACCGAGATGGTGGACCTGCCGTTCGCGTCGCGCGAGCGGGCCGTCTACAACGGCCAGGAGGTCGGGGTGATGCACGCCTGCGGCCACGACAACCACGTCGCCATCCTCATGGGGGTGGCCGACGTCCTCGCCTCGGTGCGCGACGACCTGCCTGGCACCGTGAAGTTCATCTTCCAGCCGGCCGAGGAGGGGGCGCCGGAGGGCGAGCGCGGCGGGGCCGAGCTGATGCTCGAAGAGGGCGCCTTCGAGAACCCGCGGCCCGAGGTCATCTTCGGGCTGCACGTCGGCCCGAACCGGGTGGGGCAGTTGACCTATCGGGCCGGCAGCGCCATGGCCAGCGCCGACTGGCTCCGCATCGTGGTGCGGGGGCGGCAGACCCACGGCGCGGCGCCGTGGGGCGGGGTCGACCCGATCGTGGTCTCCTCCCAGATCGTGCTGGGACTGCAGACCATCGCGAGCCGCCAGCTCCCGATCACGCTCACCCCGTCCATCATCACCATCGGCAGCATCCACGGCGGGGTGCGGGGCAACATCATCCCCGACGAGGTCGAGATGGTGGGGACCATCCGCACGTTCGACGCCGAGGTGCGGCAGGACATCCACCGGCGCATCCGCCGGACCGCGGAGCAGATCGCGGCGAGCGCGGGGGCGACGGCCGAGGTGGAGATAGCCCACGGGTATCCGGTGACCGTCAACGACCCCGGCCTGACCGAGCGGATGGTGCCGACCCTGCAGCGGGTGGCCGGCGACGACCCGGTCGTGGTGCAGGACATGATGACCGTCGCCGAGGACTTCTCGTACTTCCAGCACGAGGTGCCGGGCATGTTCTTCTTCCTCGGGGTCACTCCCGAGGATCAGGACCCCGCCACCGCGCCGGTGAACCACTCGCCGCTGTTCTTCGCCGACGAGGGGGCGCTGCTGGTGGGCGTGCGGGCGCTGACCAACCTCACCCTCGACTACATGACCGCGCCTTGAGTGGCCGTGGCGGTAGTCGTCAATCAAGATATGTGGCCGAGCCGGTGGCCAGCCGCGGACCCGGTGGAAGCACCTTCGCCGTTCTCGGGGTGAACGTGACTTCCGCGTTGCGATGAGGAGTTCCGGCCGACGCACGGCCTCGCTGCGAGTCGACCGTGTGTCGCGCCCGACGCCGGTGCCGACTGACGGCAGGGTTGGTTGGGCGTGGGGAACCGCTGGCGCCGATTGGCCGGGTCAGGAGCCTGTGCCGCCGGACGGGGCTGGCCACCGCGGCCGGTTGGGTGGCGATGGGAGCCGTGTCCGGGCCAAGCATCCGCCGTCGTCACCCGGAGGGCGCGGCGGGGGACGGGGCGTTCTCTTCCCGCACCCGCACGCCGGCGTGCTGCCGGCGGCGCACGATGCGGGCCACGGCCGCGGTGCGTTCCTCGCGGGTCAGGCTGAGGTCCATGGCGTCGACGGCTTCACGGACGTCATCGGGCGTGAGGGCGCCGAGCACGTTGGAGGCGGCGAGACGGCGCGGGGCGGCTCCGGGCCGCAGGGCGAGAAACTCGACCTGCAGGTCTCGCGAATCCTTCCGGCCCCGCGGCCGCCAGAGCTCGCGGACGCCGATCTCGCCGTAACGTTCGATCTGGCCCTCGTCGGCATGGGTGATCTCGGCCTCGACCACGAGATCGGGCGGCGTGCGCTCGAAGTAGGCTTCGGCCGCCTCCACGCCCTTCGCCCGAGCGGCGCGATAGCCGCGGGCGCGCTCGCCGACGTAGAAGGCGCAGTCCGGCTCCATGCCGGTGCCGGGAGGATCGTCGCGTCTGCGGAGACGGGCGCTGCGGAGGCCCTTCGCGGCGCCGGTGATGGTGCTGCCGGCGGCATCGATGATGTCGTCGAGGACATCGGCGAACTTGTCGTGGAGGCGGGACGGGTTCATCAAGGTGATGAGCCCCCGGACGGGGTCGAGGCAGACCCGGCTGAACGACGCGCTCCAATCGACGGCGGCGAGCTCCGCCACGGTGCCGGGGTCGGCGCGAAGGACGTGGATGCGCGAGCCGAGCGGGCCCGTGTACGTCGTCGCATTATCGTCCATGGTGACGGTTCCTTCGGCGCCGGAGAACGGCGCGCGCTCCTGGAGGGTCGGCCGGCCGGAGCCGCCGGCGAGGTCGCCGGGCTGGCGGCGTGCCGGCCCCGAACTGCGCGCGCCGTTCCCGAGTTGCGCGCGCCGTTCCCGAACTGTCCGTGGCGGTCCGGAACTGCCCGTGGCGTGCCGGCCCAGAGCGGCCTGCCACTCATCATCATGACACGCCATGCCGATCGTGTCCTGGCCGACTACCCCGTCACCGTCTCGTGGTGAGGGCGGTCAGCGAGATGGCGGGTCGTCCGCCGCGGTGCGGGCGCCCAGCGCCCGGAGCAGGTCGCCGGTGCTCGACCGCGTGGCCGTCGTGGCGCTGCCCGCGCGGGACAGCTCGGCGACGTCGAGAGGCGTCCGGCCCCGCGCGTTCACCGGGTCGAGCGACGCGCCGTGCTCCACGAGCAGCCGCACCATGGCGTCCGACTTGACGTGGGCGGCGCCGTGGAGGGCGGTGCCGCCGGTCTCGTTCGCGGCGTCGACGTCGGCCCCGAGCTCGACGGCGAGGGCCGCGGCCTCGAGCGAGCGGGCCTCGATGACGAGCGACTCGGCCAGGTAGCGGCCGAGGCCGGCGGCCAGCATCAGCGGGGTGGTCCCGTCGGCGGCGGCGAGGTTGGGGTCGGCCCCGGCGTCGGCGAGCGCCCGCATGACCTCGACGTCGGCGGCCATCGCCGCGAGCAGGAACGGCGTGGCGCCCGGAAACGGGCTCACCCCGGCCACGCGGTGCTCCACCCGGAGTTGGCTGTACCCCGCCCGCGGCGGGATGCGCTCGAGCCGGGCGTCGGGGTCGGCGCCGTGGTCGAGCAGGGTGCGGACGAAAGCGGCCCGGTCGCCGGGAACGCCGCGCAGCCCCCGCCACTCGTCGTCGCGCTCGGTGGCGATGCCGTTGGGGCCGCTCAGCTCCGTCTGCCACGACCCGGCCGCCCAGTGGAGAGGCGTGTAGCCGGGGCCCGCCGCGTTCGGGTCCGCCCCGTGCTCCAGCAGTAGTATGGCGGTGCGGGCGTGGCCGCGCAGGGTCGCCACGTGGAGCGCGGTCGTGCCGTCCGGCATCGCGTCGTGGACGTCCGCGCCCGCGGCCAGGAGCCGGCCGGCGGTGGCGGCGTCGCCCTGCCGCGCCGCGAACAGCAGCGGCGTGAATCCCCCCGTCGAGCGGGCGACGACGTCGGCCCCCAGCGCGAGCAGGCGCGCCGCCACGGCGGGGCGTCGGGCCGAGATCGCCCACATGAGGGGGGTCTGCCCCAAATCGGGGTCGGCGCGGTTCACGTCCGCGCCGTGCGCGACGAGCGCCTCCACCGCCCCGACGCTGCCGGTGCTCGCCGCCCGCATCAGGGGGGTCTCCCCGGTGGGACGCGCGCGGTCGGGGTCGGCGCCGGCCGCGAGCAGCCGCTCGACGAGGTGGGCGCTGCCGTTGCCGCAGGCGACCGAGAGCGGCGTCACTCCGTACTCGTTCGCCGCGTCCACGGTGGCGCCGGCCCGAAGCAGCCGGTCGGCGATGGAAGCGTCGTTCAGGTGCACGGCCCAGTGAAGGGCGGTCGCGCCGTCCGGTTGCGCGGCGTCGACGTCGGCGCCGTCGGTCAGCAGCCTCTCGACCGCGGCACGATCGTGCCTCTTGACCGCGTCCACCAGCGGTGTGTCGGCACGGGCCACGAGCGCCGGGCTCGATGCCGACACTGCCGTGCCCAGCATCACCCACGTGACGGCGTTGCGTCCCATCTGCGCGCTCCTTCCCCCGACCGAGCGGGGACGGCCCTGTTGTCCTCTCATCCTCGCCCGCGTCAGCTTCGCCCGCAGGTCGAGCCTGCGGCTCCGATCGCGCTCCAACCCAATCCTACAGGAGGCGGCGCCCGCTGCAGGGAGGCGCCGCCGTGCGCGCGGTGCTGGCTCCAGTGCTGCGGCCTGACGAGCGCGCTGGGCGGCCCGAGCGCTCCCGGCACGGTTGGCGAGCGCCCCGGGGCGGTCGGAGAGCGGCCGTGCTTGCACGGCGGCTGCGGGCACCTGCTCGGGAGCGCCCGAGGCGGCCGGAGCGGCCTGCCCGGACGAGGGTCGCGGCTGCTTGGGGACGAGCACCCCACGCGGGCGGAGAGCACCTGCGCGCCCGAGGCGTGTGCGGTCGCCGCCCACGACGGGATGGATCACCTCGCGGCCGAAGAGCGCCCGCCGCCGCCGCTTCCGCCGCGCAGACTCCTGCCGCTTCGCCGGTCCGCGGCGTGCGGTCGACAGGCGCCTTGGCCCGCAGGTTCCCGTGGACACCACCGTCAGGGGTGACTATCATCAGCGGAACCCCGCACGACTCATGCGACAGGCCGCTCGCAGGACCCTCCCGGCCGGCCTCGTCGGCGCCGCGCTGATCGGCGTCTGCGTCCTGGTGTTGCCCGAGCCGTCGTCCGCGGCCGCAGCGTCTTCCGCCGAGCAGCCCGCCGCCGGCACGTCGACTCCGGTTCCGGCCGAGCACCGCGCGTTGCTGGATCGCTACTGCGTGACCTGCCACAACGACCGGTTGCAGACCGGCGGCCTCTCGCTCGAGGCGGATGCCTTCCACGACGTGGGCCGGGACACCGAGGCGTGGGAGCGGGTCATCCGCAAGCTGCGGTCGCGGACGATGCCGCCGCCGGGGCGGCCGCGGCCCGAGCCGGCCCGATACGCTTCCTTCGCGGCGTGGCTGGAGGCCACCATCGACGGGGCCGCCGCCGCCGACCCGCGGCCGGGCCGACCCACGGCGCGACGTCTCAATCGGACCGAGTACGCCAACGCCATCCGGGACCTGCTGGGGCTCGAGATCGACGCCCGCGCCCTGTTGCCGGCCGACGACCGGGCGTACGGCTTCGACAACAACGCCGACCTGCTGCCGATGTCGACGGCGCTGCTCGAGCGCTACCTGACGGCGGCCGCGCGGATCAGCCGGCTGGCCGTGGGCGACCCCGCCCTCCGCCCGTCGGTGACCACCTACAACGTCTCGCGGCTCCGGCTGCAGGACGGCCGGGCCGGCCCCGACCTGCCGTTCGGGAGCCGCGGCGGCGCCGTCGTGCGGCACTACTTCCCGCTCGACGCCGAGTACGTCGTGACCGCGCGCCTGCGAAGGCGGCGATTCCGCGAGCCCCAGCAGCTCGACCTCCGTCTCGACGGCGAGCGCCTCGAGCTCTTTCGGCTCGGGGGGGCGCCCCGGCCGGCGTCGGCGGAGCCGCCGCGGCGGGGACCCGACGAGCCGCTGGCGGTCCGCCTGCGCGTGCCGGCCGGGTACCACCGCGTCGCGGCCACGTTCGTCGAACGGATGGCGGCGCCCGAGGGGGTGAGGCCCGCCTACCTTCCCGTCGCCAACATCGCCTTCGGCGGGGTCCGCGGGGCCGAGGCCCGCCTCGAGGCGATCGACGTCGCCGGCCCCTACGACCCGACGGGCGCGGGCGACACGCCGAGCCGGCGCCGAATCTTCGTCTGCCGCCCTGCCGACGACGCCTCCGGCCGCGAGGCGGAGGCCTGCGCGCGCGAGATCCTGTCGGCGCTCGCCACCCGCGCCTACCGGCGTCCGGTGGCCGAGGGCGAGCTTGAGACGCTGCTCCGCTTCTATCGGGACGGGCGCGAGGAGGCGGGCAGGTTCGACGCCGGCATCCAGCTCGCGATCGAGCGCATCCTCCTCGACTCGAGCTTCCTCGTGCGGGTCGAGCGCGACCCCGTCGACGCGCGGCCGGACACCGCCTACCGCCTCGGCGATCCGGAGATCGCGTCGAGGCTGTCGTTCTTCCTCTGGAGCAGCCTGCCCGACGACGAGCTGCTGGCCCTGGCGGCGGACGGGGCGCTCGGCGACCCCGCGGTGCGGCGACGGCAGGTCCGCCGCCTGCTCGGCGACCCGCGCTCGGCGACCCTCGTCACCAGCTTCGCGTCGCAGTGGCTGCATCTCGGCAACCTGCGGGCGGCGGCGCCCGACGTCAACGCGTTCCCCGAGTTCGACGACGATCTGCGGGACGCGTTCCGGCGCGAGACCGAGCTGTTCCTCGAGGCGCAGTTGCAGGAGGACCGCGGCGTCCTCGAGCTGCTGACGGCCGACTACACGTTCCTGAACGAGCGGCTGGCGCGGCACTACGGCATCGACGGGGTCCACGGCAGCCGCTTCCGGCGCGTGACGCTGGGCGGCGGCCGGCGGGCGGGGCTGCTCGGGCACGGCAGCATCCTGACCGTGACCTCCTACGCCAACCGCACGTCGCCGGTGGTGCGGGGCAAGTGGCTGCTCGAGAACGTCCTCGGGGCGCCCCCGCCGCCCCCGCCGCCCGATGTCCCGCCGCTCGAGGAGGCCGGCGTGAGCGGCGCGCGCTCGATGCGCGAGCGGATGGAGCGGCACCGCGAGCACCCGGCCTGCGCGAGCTGTCACGCGCAGATGGACCCGCTGGGCTTCGCCCTCGAGAACTTCGACGCCGTCGGGCGGTGGCGGGACGCGGGCGGGGACGGCGACCCGATAGACGCGGTCGCCGCGTTGCCCGACGGCAGTCGTTTCGCGGGGCCGCGCGGCCTGCGCCGGATGCTGGTCGGCCGGGCCGACGAGTTCGTGGCCAACGTGACCGCCCGGCTCATGACCTATGCGCTGGGCCGCGGCGTCGAGGCCCACGACATGCCGGCCATCCGCAAGATCGTCCGCGAGGCCGAGCCGGGCGGGTACCGCTGGTCGTCGATCGTCCTCGGCGTGGTCGAGAGCACGCCGTTCCTGATGAGGAGCACGGAGCCATGATCATCACGGGGAAGGCGCTGTCGCGCCGCACGGTGTTGCGCGGTATCGGGGCCGGCGTCGCCCTGCCGCTGCTCGACGCCATGGTGCCGGCCCACGCGGCGCTGCGGACCACCGCGGCGCAGCCGACGCCCCGCTTCGCCGTCGTCTACGTGCCCATGGGCGCGGTGATGGAGAACTGGACGCCGGCCACGGAGGGCGCCGGGTTCGCGCCGTCGCCCATCCTGAGCCCCCTCGCCGCGATGCGCGACCGGCTCATCGTGGTGACGGGCCTGGACAACCAGCCGGCCGTCGCCCTGCCGGGAGAGCCCGCGGGCGGGCACGGGCGCATCGGCGGCGCGTTCCTCACCGGCGTCCACGCGAAGCCCACCGAGGGGGTCGACTTCCGGGCGGGGGTGTCCATCGACCAGATCGCCGGCGCCGAGCTCGGGCGCGAGACCCAGCTCCGGACGCTCGAGGTGGGGCTCGAGACCACCGAGCTGGCCGGCGCGTGCGACGTCGGCTACAGTTGCGCCTACGTCAACACCCTGTGCTGGCGCACCCCCACCGCGCCGCTGCCGATGGAGAGCGACCCGCGCGCGGTGTTCGAGCGGCTCTTCGGCGACAGCGAGAGCACCGACCCCGCGGCGAGGGCGGCCCGGCGGCGGCGCGACCGCAGCCTCCTCGACTCGGTCCGCGAGAGCGTGGCCGATCAGCGCCGCGATCTCGGGCCGCGGGACCGGGCCCGGCTCGACCAGTATCTCGACGCGATCCGCGACGTCGAGGCGCGCATCCAGAAGGCCGAGGCGCAGGGCGACCGCGAGCTGCCGGTGTTCGAGCGTCCATCCGGCGGCGCTCCCGAGAGCTTCGAGGCCTACGCCAGGCTCATGATCGACCTGCAGGTCCTGGCGTTCGAGGCGGACCTGACGCGGGTGATCACGTTCATGATCGGCAAGGAGCTGAGCAACCGCACCTTCCCCGAGATCGGCGTGCCCGATCAGCACCACCCCCTGTCGCACCATCAGAACAACCCCGAGCGGCTCGAGAAGCTCACCCGGGTGCAGATGTTCCAGACCGGGCTGCTCGCCTACTACCTGGAGCGGCTCGCGGCGACGGCCGACGGCGACGGCTCGCTCCTGGACCAGGTCACGCTGCTCTACGGCAGCGGCATGAGCGACAGCAACCTGCACATCCCGCTCGGGCTGCCGATCCTGGTCGCGGGCGGCGGCGCCGGCACCCTGAAGGGGGGCCGTCACCTCCGCTATCCGGCCGGCACCCCGCTGACCAACCTGTACCAGACGCTGCTGAACAAGCTCGGCGTGCCGGTCGAGCGCATCGGCGACAGCACCGGGACGTTCAGGGAGCTGTCGTCGGTGTAGGGAGTCAGCGAGCAGGGCAACGCGCACTGCTCGGGCCGGATGACGCCGCTTCGGGCGCACCGTCAGTCAAAGAGCTGAGGTCGTTCACCAAAGCAGAGCCTCCGGGGCTTCTGCGAACAGCTCCTGAAGGTCCGGTACGGACGCGCGTTGCCGTTTCATTTCCGCCCAGACGGTGACGTGTGGCATCGATCCGAAACTATTGACAAGGCGGGCAAGTTCTTCGGAGGTGGCCACGCCACGCAAGTCGACATACTCGCGAAGTCGCGCGCGGTAGGACACGAACGCCGTGGAGCGGGCCTTGATCAGTACGTCCCGATTCAGTTTCAGAGTCTCGATCGTGAATTCCGTTCTCTCCCGATCTATGTCACGCAGGTCGTCGCGGGCAAGCATCCAGAATGTACCGCCCAGATCGAGATCGAGATAGTCAAGCGGGTTCTCCACACGCGGATTGAGGAACGCCGGTTCCCCTCGTTGAGGCGGAACCACCGGGGCGCCCCGTGGTCGCGTGACATTCACGAGACGATTGCTCTTGACGACCGCAAACTTGTTGCTCTTGCCACCGTTACAGCGCCCGCAAGCATAGACATAGTTGGCCTAGACGAACACCAGACAGGGGTAGAGATCCTTCGGTTGAATATGTTCTACCTCATCGCCGACCGAGTCCTCACAATAGACGCAGCGTTGGGCGCCCGAACACATGCGCGTCAGTGATTGCCTGACCATCCTGAAGGTCGGATTGGAGCGTGTGTTTCGTCGAGAGAAAAACTCCTTGGCACGACCTACGCGGCCTGCGTAGCTGGGTGCCGCGTCCACGTGTTTCTGGTATTCCCCCAGACGTTTGGCTGCGTCGGGATCGAGGCCGGGATCCGGAAGATGAATCATCGCGACTCCTGCTCGGAAATCGCGGATACGCTCGGCAATGTTCGCTGGAGTTTTTGGCGTCGCTGCTCCTCGCGATCGGAGAGCGGGCCACGCTTGTGTTTCATGTTGAGCGTCGCAAGTTCCTTCATCATTCTCTGGGAAGTGTCGGATCGTGTCACGTCTTCGCCGAAATACTCGGTGTCGAGCGCGTCCAGAATACTCCCGTTGATCAGACGGTCGAGGTTTTGACCGGAGACCTGATGAGCTTCCTCTGCTGTTCCCGGTGTCGGCAGGCGCCAAATGGAACCTCTTGCGGCGGATCGGCAGATGATGGGGCTGTGTGTAGTGACGAAGAACTGCACCAGGGGAAAACGCTCAACGAGCCAGTCGCCGATACGTTTCTGCCAGGCAGGGTGCAGGTGAGCGTCGATCTCGTCTATTGCGACCACGCCGGGCAGCCTGACGGCGCCAGCGTGCACGTCGAGTGCACCGAGGAAGGCGAGCGTACCATAGGCGGCTACCATGCCTCGGAACAGCTCAAACGTCATGCTGAGTATAGATCGAAAACCGTCGCTAAGCTGTTCCACGGGAACAAGCACGCCCGCGCCGTCGCGGAATACGACCGCCCCGGAAGTGATTTGCTCGATCCGTGCTCCATGAGGCAACAACTGTGACTGCCCAAGGAAGTCAACGAGGCCCTGCAGCAGACGGCTCGCTGTATCGTCTTTTTCGTACTGCCTGAACTGTAGCTTTTGTAACCATTGCAATGCCTCGCCTAGCGCCACGTCTTCACCGAAAGCGGAAAGATGGCGTGCCAGAAGTGGATTGCTGTAGAATAGCTTGTCATATTTGTTGTCGCCTCCCGAGAAGCGGCGAAATGGTCCAAAGGAGGCGGAGAACCAGCCCCCGCCCGGGCCCCCAGATGGTACGGCGGGCGGACCTGCCAGTGAATTGCGGTGCTATTGTTCCATGGTATACGGTGGCCTTCGGTGCCCGGAGCGCAACGTTTACGTTGAAGGATGCCTTGGTGGTCCGACCAGTGCCCTTCCATTTGTCGAATGAGGCGTGATGGGTTATTTCGACCGCCACACGCCCCTCGGAGGCGCCCTCGCGGATCCAGTCCTGCCAGTTCTGGCGCGTCGCAGCGGCGTCGGCTGGACCCATCAATGCCAGGGCCAACGCGCGGACCACGCTCGACTTGCCGGATCCGTTATCGCCCAGGATTACATGCCAACCCGGCGGGGGTCCGGGGATGTCGATGTCGAGGTTGAGGATCGAACGGATGTTCTGAATACGCAGTCTTCGGATGTGCATGGATCGTCCTTGGCTGGGCCCACGGCCTTGGTAGAGCGACACATAGATTATCACGTGTCAAGGGCGCGGCGAGCATGGGGCGGTTGTGAGGGGGGCGGATGGATGGTGGAGATGGCTCCGCGTGGCGTGGAAGGAGCGGCGTGAACTTGCGGGTCGTGGTCGTGGGGTCGGGACGGTGGATGTCGGGGCGTGGCGAAGACGGCGGAGGCCGGCGTAGAGCTGGGAGCTGGATGCAGTCGGGCGTGTGGGTGACTCTGGTTGGGGATACGCTGGGGACGATTGCTGCTGGAGTGGACTGGACGGGGGAGCGAAGAGGGGGCGTTGGGATGGCATGGAGGGCTGGGTCACAGCGGTATTCCGTGATGGCGGCTGAGGTCGGGGGCCAGGCGAGCAATCGGGGACGGCGGTAGCGGTTCGGGGGCGCGTGGGGCGGTGGGGCGGGGGATGGGAGCGAGCGCACGACGGGCGCTCGGCGCGTGGGCTTGGCAGGCGGGCGTGTGGGGGGGGTCGCGCCCTCCCGTACGAACCCGGGGACGCACAGGGCTGTGCAGGAGCGGGCTTCTTCGGGGGAGGGTGGTCGATGTGAGGGCTTCGGATTGCCGGTGGGGTGCCGGTCGTGGCGTTGGGCGGCTGCGCCTGGCGGCGGAACGGCCGGGGGACGGGCCGCTTTGGAACGTGGGCCGGAAGGCGGTAGGATATCGGCGAATCGTGGGCTAGGCGGAAGGGCGGTCTGGCGATCAAGGGAAGGCAATTATGCTTGAGCGTTTGAGATCATCGCGGGGGCTGGTCTTGCTGGCGATGGGGGCGGCCGTGCTGCTGGCGACCGTCGCCTCGGCGCAACGCCTGACGGGGACGGAGAACGGGGAGTGGCGTTACCTCGGCGGCGACGCGGGGCACACCCGCTCGTCGGCGCTGGACCAGATCGACGGCGACAACTTCTCGGACCTGGAGGTCGCCTGGATCTGGCGGGGCGACAACTACGGCCCCAACCTCGACTACTTCAACCGGTCCACGCCCATCTACGTCGACGGCGTCCTCTACACCGTGGCCTCGCCGCGGCGGCAGGTGGTGGCCATCGACCCGGGCACCGGCGAGACGCTGTGGACCTTCCGCGAGCCCGAGACCGTCCGGCACCTGCGCTCGCCCCGGCAGGCCTACGGCAAGGGGGTGGCCTACGCCGAGGTGAACGGCCGCGGGGTGATCTTCGTCACCAGCCCCGCCTTCTTCCTGTGGGCGCTCGACGCCGAGACCGGCCGGCCGCTGGAGAACTGGGGCCGCCGGATCCCCCTCGACGGCTTCCCGCCGTCGGGCGGGCTCGACCTCATCCCGCCCCTCGTCGAGGACTGGGGGCGCTGGGTCGACCGGGCGGCGAGCTACGACCCCGGCTACGGCATTCCCCGCGAGCTCGGCATGGTCACCGCCTCGGCCCCCCCCATCGTGGTCAACGGGGTCGTCGTGGTGCTCGTCGGCCACCAGCCCAGCTACGGGCAGACCCGCATCTAGAACGTGCCCGGCGACATCATGGGCGTCGACGCCGCCACCGGCGAGGTGCTCTGGAAGTTCCACACCATCCCGCGCCCCGGCGAGTTCGGGCACGAGACGTGGCACAACGACGCCTGGCAGTGGTCGGGCGACATGTCGACGTGGGCCCCGGCCTCGGCCGACCCCGATCTGGGCCTCGTCTACCTCGTGACCAACGCCTCGACCGTGCAGAGCTACGCCGGCCACCGGCCCGGCGACAACCTGTTCGGCGGCTCCGTCCTCGCCCTCGACGTCGAGACCGGCGAGCGTCGCTGGCACTTCCAGATCCACCGCAGCGACCAGTGGAACTACGACCTGCCGACGCCCCCGATGCTGATGGACCTGACGGTGGGCGGCGAGGAGATTCCGGCGCTGATCCAGAACACCAAGCAGGGCCTCGTCTTCGCGTTCAACCGCGAGACCGGCGAGCCCATCTGGCCCATCGAGGACCGGGAGGTCATCCAGACCGAGGTGCCCGGCAACTACACCTCGCCCCGGCAGCCCTATCCGACGTGGCCCGAGCCCGTCGACCCCATCGTGCTGACCGGCCTCACCGAGGAGTTCGTCATCGACTACACGCCCGAGCTCCGGCAGGAAGCGCTGGCCATCCTGGAGCACTACCGGGTCGGCGGCCTCTACGTGCCGGCGCTGCCCGAGAACCACACCAACGACTTCTACAACAACGTCGGCTGCCAGGGCGGCGGCAACGTCATTCCCCACCCGCCCGTCGCCGACCCCAGCACCGGGATGATGTTCAACTCGCACCGCCGGAGCTGCAACGCGCCGTCGTTCATGCGGCCCACCGGCGGCGTCGACGTGGACAACCCCGACTACGCGCGCCCCGGCCCCGGCGGCGCCACCCCCAACTCGACCCCCACCACCGGCACCACCGTCGCCGCGTGGCTGCCCGGCGGCTTCCGCCGGCCCACCCCCGAGCAGGAGCCGTTCGTCTCGGTCTCGGGCCTGCCCCGTATCGACGGCCTCCGGCTCTACAAGCCCATGGACAACCAGCTCACCGCCTACCAGATGAACACCGGCGACAAGGCGTGGTCGCTGCCGGTGGGCGAGACCGCGCAGGTCATCCGCGAGAACCCGCGTCTCGCCGGCGTGGACATCCCGAATGTCGGGGGCGCCGGCTTCTCGATCCAACTGGTGACCGGCGACCTCCTCGTGCAGACCCGCTCGCTCAGCGAGGGGACGCGCCAGATCGTGCCCGACGCGCCGCTGCTTCTCCATGGCCGCGACAAGTTCACCGGCGAGATCCTCGGCAGCGTCGAGCTCCCCGCCCCCGGGCAGTACGGCATGATGACCTACCTGCACGAGGGGAGGCAGTACATCGTGGTGCAGATCGGCAGCATCCAGACGGGGTTCCCCGGCTCGCTCGTGGCCTACGCGCTGCCGTAGCGCCCGTGGCAACGATGGAGGCGCCCGGAGAGTTGCGGAAGTTGGGAGGAGGGGTCGCGGAGACGTTGCTCTCCGCGGAGGCAGCGGGAAGTTCGGTGCTCAATGCGTCCGCGTGGCGCGACGCCGTCGAGAAGCTCCGAGAGTCACTCGCCAAGCACGGGGTTGTTCGCGAGGAAGTCGAGCAGGCGAGCGTACGCCGGTTGGAACAGCGACAACGGGCGGCGGTCGACGGCGCGGAGTTGGCCGCGATGTCCGAATCCGCCGCTCTTGCAGAGTGGGCCAGGGACCAGCAGGAGCGCCGTCGCCGGTTCGAGAAAGAGGCGCGCAACTGCAGGCTGAAGCCGCCCCGGGCTTTCAGCGACGAGCCGGCCCCGCCGGAGGCGCTTCGGCGCCTGTGCCCCGGCCTCGATCCCGCCCTGACCGGCCGCCGGAGCCATGCCGTCGAATGGCGCATCGCCCGGAGCTGCTGCGGCTGGGGGCGACCGCCGACGACCGGGGAGTTCTACGACGCCTTCCACACGGACGCGCCGGACCGGCGCCAGAAAAGCATCATCTACATGTGGGGAACGGAAGCGACCTTCACGGAGCTCTTCGAGGCCTGGGCGCAGCGCGTCTACACGTTCCGCGACCTCGTGCGCGCGCTGCACCTGGCCGAGTTCCCGTGGCCCGAGCGGATCGCCGAGATCAACCAGTGGGCCGACCCGCGTTACCGGAGCGATAGCGACGGCAGGTCGGCATGGAACGACTGACGCTTCCACTGCCCGCCAGGGGCATCAGGCGCAGAGTTCCGGCACGACACCGCATCCGACACGAGAACGTGACCCATCGCGGGAGTGGTCGGGGCCGACAAGCGGGCTTTGGCCCGGTCTCAGCTTGCGGGCAGCCCGGCTTGCTTGGGGGGCTCGCTCAGGCATCGCGCGGTCATCGACAACCAGCACCCGGCCGACGGCGCGCAGTGCGCGCTCCACCTGTTCGATGTGCGACCGATGCTGCGGATCGACGATTCGGCGGGCAGTCGTCACGCTCACGGCCAGGCGCCGCGCCAGCTCGACCCGGGTGATTCGATTCCGGCGCATCGTGGAGTACAGCGCCAACTTCCCGGCAACCAGAGCCGGCAAGCGGATCAGGACCTCGCCGGGCGTGCGGGCGCCGGGCGGCGGCAGTTCCCGGCGCCGTTCCACGTAGCAGCGGCTCAATGCGGTGACCAACGCGTCGGTGGCAAGCTCGACGGTCTCTCCGTAGTCGCTGTCCCCGGTGAGCGCCTCCGGGACGTCCGGGAAGGATGCCACCCAGCCGTCTCCATCGGGCTCGATGCGACAGGGGTAGCTGTACTGCATCAGCGTCGTTCTTGGAGCGCGCCGACGGCCAGATCAGACGCGCATCGCCGAATAGACGGCCATGTGCGCGCTGACGATGAGCCGCATCGCTTCCTGATTGGGCTCCCGCGACCACACGCCCCGCTCCGACGTGCCGCCGAGGGCGATGCCGTCGTTGCGCGGCTGCATGTGGACGCCGAGGACGCCGGGGGGCGCCCCGTCGGGCGGGCCGCCCTGGATGCCCCAGTCGACGTCCGCCTGGGGGACGAGCACGGTGAGCTGCCCCTTCAGGGGCATCATCTCGTCGTCGCGGAAGAGGTCGCGGGCGCCCAGCCCGGTGCAGTTGACGACCAGCGGCTCGCTCAGCGCCGCCAGCTCGCGGGGCTCGGTGAACTTGCGGATCTCGATGCGCCCGCCGAAGGCCATGAAGTCGTGGACCAGCGCGTCGAGGTAGATGGCCGGCTCGATGCGCAGGCGGTTGCTTCGAACCGCGTAGCGGGTGGCGAAGGGGTGCTCGCCGGGACCCAGCGTGAGCTGGCCGGTGCGCAGGTGGGCGGGAAGCAGCGGCTCTTCGTCTTCATCGACGCCGTCCCCGTCGTCGCGCGGGGGCGTGTCGCGGAGGCTGTAGCGGTCGATCCAGGAGACGCCGAACCCGCGCCCCGCCAACTGCTGCAGCTCGCGGTAGGAGATCTCGGCGGCCTCGCGGAACTGGGCGTCCCACGCCGGGGTCCTGAGGTCGCGGTCGACCAGCCCGGACGTGGGGGTGAAACCCGCGAGCGACATGTTCGAGGTGGTGTTCGGCGGCACCGACATGGCGTAGATGGTCACCGCGAACCCGCGCCGCTGGAGCTGCCGCGCGGCGGTGAGGCCCACGGCGCCGCAGCCGACGACGGCGGCCCGGCGGCTGTCGTGGGCGAGGGCCATCTCGGCCGCCATCCGTCCCGTGCCCCACGAGAGCGACATGCCCGAGCCGCCGTGGCCGTAGTTGTGGATCACGGTGGTGTCGTCGAGCCGGTCGGCGCGCAGCAGGAAGCCGGAGGGGCGGTGCGGGCGCAGGCCGACGGTGGTGCGGATGATCCGGTCCCACCCGGCTCGCACCGGTGCGAGCCGCAGGGGCGGCCGTTGCGGCGGGAGCGCCGGCCCGCGCGGAGCCGGGGCCGACCGCGCCGAGCAGCCGGCGAGGCCGGCACCCACGAGGCCCATGCCGCCCATCTTCAGGAGCGTTCTTCGGTCCACCTTCGCCTCCGAGTTCCCGGTCGCGAAGCGATCGGCCAGAATTCGTGTTCGGTTGGCAGCCGGGCCTCAGTGCTTCGCCCCGCCGTCCATGGGGACGGGGCCCGCCTGCAAGCCCGCTGCCGCCAGGACGGCGCGGCCGATGAGCGTCTCGGTGTTGACGCCCAGCTCTGCCGCCGCCTTGGCTGCGACGGCGTCAATCTCCGCCGTCCAACGTATCCGGTATTCGACCAGGCCGGCTTCGTCGTGAACGTACTGGACGATTCGAACGGGACTCAGGATGGGGTTGCTCATGACTGTCCCTTCCGCGAGCGCCACCCGTCGCGAGAGGCCGATGGCCCGCGGAAGGGCTACAGCCCCGCCACTCGCGTGCACCATCGACTCAGGGTGGCTGAAGCCGGTCGATTCGACCTCCCCACGGGGTAATCCTACCCGAATGCGACAGATCCCCGTCGCCCCCGTCGCTAGCCCCGTCGCCCCCGTCGCGCCCGACGTCGGCCGGGCCGGCGCCGGAATGTTGGGAGGCGGCGAACTCTGTGGTTGAATTGGAACGCACGATGAGGGGAGCGGCCGTCGGGTTGTCCTGACCGCCCCCGGGAGACCGCAGAGAGGAGGGCGTCATGCCCCGGCATCGTTCACTCGTCGTCACCGTCGCCTCGACGATCGCGCTCGCCGCGCTCGCGGCCGGCCTCGCCGCCCAGGCGCCCGAGCCGGGCCGCGGCTACCCGTCGACCGACTGGCCCTTCACCGGCGGCAACTGGTCGAGCTCGCGCTACACCACCCTCGACGCCGTCACGACCGACACCGTCGACCGCCTCGGCGGCGCGTGGGTGACGCCGCTCCCCGGCGGCGCCGCGTCGCGCGCCACCCCGGTCGTCGACGACGGCGTCATCTACCTGACCGGCGGCGCCAACGTCTTCGCGTTCGACGCGCGGACGGGCGAGCCCGTCTGGCGCTGGGAGCCGGACCCCGAGGCGGGGCGCGTCCCCTCGTGGCAGGGCGTGGGGCTGGACGACGGTCGCGTCTTCTTCGGCACGCGCAGCGGCGAGGTCATCGCCCTCGGCCGCGACACCGGCGAGCTCGTCTGGGCGACCCGCGTCGGCAGCCAGGAGCGGACGCGGGGCGAGGTGGTGACCACGGCGCCGATGGTCGCGCGCGGCAAGGTGTTCGTGGGCCTCGCCAACGGCGACATCGGCGGGCAGGGCCGCGTGCTCGCCCTCGACGCCGCCACCGGCGCGGTGGCGTGGACCTTCTTCGTCGTGCCGCGCCCCGGCGAGTTCGGCCACGAGACATGGCCGCAGGACAGCGACTCGTGGGAGTACGGCGGGGGCGGCGTGTGGCTCGTCGGCACCGTCGACCCGGACCTCGGCCTGGTCTACTTCTCGACCGGCAACCCCGTGCCGATGTTCGGCGGCGAGCTGCGCGACGGCGACAACCTGTTCACCGCCTCGGTCCTCGCCCTCGACATGGAGACCGGCGAGCGGCGCTGGCACTACCAGGTCGTGCGCCACGACATCTGGGACGCCGACATCGCCACGCCGCTGCTGCTCTACGACACCACCGTCGACGGCGAGCCGGTCAAGGCGGTGGCGGCGATGCGCGCCGACGGCTACCTGTTCCTCTTCAACCGCGAGACCGGCGAGCCGCTCCTGCCCATCGAGGAGCGCGAGGTGCCGCAGGACCCGCAACAGCTCACGGTGCCCACCCAGCCGTTCCCGACCCAGACCGAAACCATCCTCTTCGAGTGCTCGTACTGGCGCGACCGGGTGCCCCCGCCGTTCCAGCTCAACTGCAGCAGCTACACGCCGCCGTCGGTCGACGAGCAGACGGTGGTGGCGCCGGGAGTGCCGATCCCGCTGGTGCGCGTCACGCCGCTGGCGTTCTCGCCCGACACCGGCTACATCTACGCGCAGGGGCGCGCCCACGTCGGCCGGGCGCGACGCTTCGCCGACCCGTTCGTGTGGAACACCGCGCGGTTCCACCTCACGCTGCCCGACGCGGTCGGGGTGCTCGCCGCCGTCGACACCGCGACCGGCCGCGTGGCGTGGAAGAACGAGATGCCCAGCGCGTTCCTCGGCACCAGCGGCCCCCTCGTCACCGCGGGCGGCCTGCTCTTCCGGGGCTCGCCGGGCGGGCAGGTCGAGGCCTACGACGTGCGCACCGGCGAGCGCCGCTGGGCGTTCAGGACGAGCGAGGAAGGCTCGCGGCTGCGTCCCGGCCCCGCGTCGGCCTACGAGCTCGACGGCACGCAGTACATCGCCGTCGCGATGGGGCCGCAGCTCTGGGCGTTCACCCTCGACGGCGACGTGCCGGCCCGCGGCGAGCCCTCGCCCGACCCGCCGGTCGACGACCGGCCGAGCGGCCCCGCCCCGCGCGAGACCGACGAGATCGAGACCGCGACCCTGCTCGAGAACCCCCGCGGCTCGGTCGGCGGCCGGCGCTACGCGTTCGACGAGTACAACTTCAACCCCGTCCGCGCGCGCGTCACCGCCGGCACGCGGGTCCGGTTCACCAACAACGGCGAGATCCCCCACACCCTGGCCGCGCGCGACGGAAGCTGGAGCCTCGGCACGCTGAACCCGGGCCTGTGGGACTTCGTCACGTTCGACGAGCCGGGGACGTTCCTCTATCACTGCGAGGACCATCCCTGGATGGTGGGGGAGATCACGGTCGACCCGTGACGCCGTTTGCGCTCAGCGGTGGTCGAACCACTGGAAGCGAATCGCGGACCGAGGGTCAGCGGCGGCCCGATCACGGTCACGGGTGCCTCAGAGCTCACCGACGTCCACGGCGCAAGTGCAGGAGGCAGGATGGCGACGTGTTGGTGTGGCTGCGGAACCGAAACGGCCGCGGGGCGCAAATGGGCACCAGATGGTCATGACCAACAGGCCGTCAATCGGCTCATCGGGCTCAAGTACGGATCTCGCGCCGATTTTCTTGCCGCACACGGCTACGGACCTGGAGGGAAGAACCTCAAGGAAGAAGCGGACGCATCAGGGAAGTCATGACCCGGAGTTCAGGGCCACCAAACACCACCATCCTTAATCGGTCCAGTTGAACACGAGTCAGGACGGAGACTATCCGCCCGCGGAGGACGAAGCGTGCATGCAAGAAGGTTGGCCGGATCGACGCTCTTGGTATCGTCACTGCTAGCCCTTGGGGGGGGTGGTGCCTCCGCCCAGGACGTCAGGGTGCTCGACGCGGCCCGGGCGGCCGACTCGGCGGGTGTGATCGCCCTGCTCGAGCAGGGCGTCTCGGCGAACGTCCGCCAGGCGGACGGCGCGACCGCCCTGCACTGGGCCGCCCACTGGGACGACGCGGCGATGGCGGACGCGCTGGTCCGGGCCGGTGCCGACGTCGACGCGGCGAACGACTTCGGCGCCACGCCGCTCTGGCTCGCCTGCCTCAACGGCAGCGAGGCGATGGTCGCGGCCCTGCTGGCGGCCGGCGCCGACGCGAACGCCGCGCTGCCCTCGGGCGAGACGGCGTCGATGACCGCGTCGCGCACCGGTTCCGTAGAGGCGGTGCGCCTCCTCGCGGCCCACGGGGCCGACCTGAACGCCCGTGAGCAGACGCGGGGGCAGACGGCCCTGATGTGGGCGGTGGCCCAGCGGCATCCCGACGTCGTGGAAGCGCTCATCGCGCTCGGGGCCGACGTCCATGCCCGCTCCGCCCCGCAGCAGCGGCGCATTCACACGCGTACCGCCGGGTTCAACCCCATCGGGGTGGTCGACACGGTGCTGGGTAGCAACACGCCCCTGCTGTTCGCGGCCCGGCAGGGCGACCTCGCGGCCGCGAGACATCTCGTGGGCGCGGGCGCCGACGTGAACGACACGGCGGCGACGGGTACCAGTGCTCTGGTGGTCGCCGCGCACAGCGGCCACACCGCGCTCGCCCTGTTCCTCCTCGATGAGGGCGCGAACCCGAACGCGGCCGAGGCCGGCTACTCCGCCCTGCACGCCGCCGCCCTGCGCGGCGACGAGACGCTGGCGGCGGCGCTGCTGTCCCGCGGCGCCGACCCGAACGCGCCGGTGGTCCGCGGCAGCCAGGGCCGGCGCAACAGCCCCGACTACGTGCTGCAACACGACGTGGTCGGCGCCACCGCCTTCTGGCTGGCCGGGCACTTCGCCGAGCCCGGCGTCATGCGGGCCCTGGCCGACGGCGGCGCCGCCCCGGGATTCGTCATGGAAGACGGAACGACCCCGCTGATGGCGGCGGTGGCCGCCCGCCGCCGCCGGGAGCCGGGGCTGGCCCCGAACCCGGCCGAGGACGAGCGGCTCGTGCTGGAAGCCGCCAGGGTTGCGATCGACGCGGGGGTCGACGTCGACGCGGCGGACGCGGCGGGAAACACGGCGCTGCACACCGCCGCCAGGAGGCGCCTCGACACCGTGGTCCAGCTTCTGGCCGACAGCGGCGCCGACCTCCATGCGCCGAACGGCAACGGGCAGACGCCCCTGGACGTGGCCGGCGGGCGCGGAGGGGATGACAACGGCACCGTCGAGTTGCTGCGCCGCCTCGCCGCGATCGGCGGTTAGAGTCAAAGCCCGCACAGTAGACGGCTCGGCTTCCAATCGATCCTGCGGGCGCACGGCATCGTGGTCTCGGACCAGGGTTTCGACCGCGTGACGGGAGATCGACCTGACTCAGATGACGTCGTTGCCGGCGCGGCGCTCGCCTGCAACGACGAGGCCGACTTTCCTGGCTCGGCTCCGGCATCGCCGCTGACAGTCCGCGCGGCAGACGACATTCCGGATCGGCGGGCTCTACAAGCGGCAGGTCGCACGGCGTCGGACTGGCCGACGGCATCGGTACGGTTCAGTCGCGATCCCATCCGCGACGCAGCGTGTCGACGTCGGCGAGATCCGTTCGGTCACGCCAGATGCCGGCCGCTTCCCCGAGGGTCGCCTCGCGCCGCCGACGGCTCGTCTGCTCGATGGAACGGTCCGCAGCTTCGGGAACGGCCGCGCTCCGTCGCTTGCCGCTCCGGCTGGCGGTCTCGGCGCGCTGGTCGGTCAGATGGATTCGGGTGCGCACCATGTCGGTTGTCCTCGTTCGGTGTATACAGCAGCAATATACACGTAGAACCCGCCGTCCGAGTAGAGTCAGAAAGACATCGCGTGGGACCGACTCCGCGGGCCTCCGCTTCGACGGATCGGCGGTAGAATCGAGATATGGCTGACTTCGAGCCCCGGCCGCACGTTCCGAGCGACCGCGCGCCGGCGGTCCCGGCGCCGGAGTCGGCGCTGCCGGCGGACCCGTTCCCCGGCTGCACGGCCCGGCGCGTGCGGCGGAGCGAGATCGACACCTGGGAGGGCCGCCTGGAGTTCTGGGACGCCGACACGGAGATCGCGTGGGTCGCCGAGCCGACCACCCCGTATCACGAGAAGCCGTCGCGGCGGCTGACGGCGCTGATGGACCGGATTGCCGCCGAGCGCGGGTCGGCCATCGCCTGCTACGGGTCGATGGACCTGATGCAGCGCGACGAGCACGGCGCGCCACGGCGCATCCTGCAGGCCGACGAGTCCGTTTACGTGCACCCGCGGCGCGCGCGCCTGCCGGGCCCCAAGGCGATGATGGCCGGGGAGGACGACTTCCCGGACGTGGTGCTGGAGGTCGATCACACGACGGACGCGCGGCGGGCCAAGCTGGGGCTGTACGAGGCGTGGGGCTTTCCCGAGGTGTGGGTGGAGGTGCCGGAACAGGGGGCGGCGAGCCGGCCGCGCCGGCGGCGGCCGGGGCTGACGATTCACCGGCGGGTGGCCGGCGCCTTCCGGGCGGCGGCCGCGAGCGGCGTGTTTCCGGGCTGGACGGCGGCCGAGATCCACGCTGCCCTGAACGAGACGGAGCTGTCGGAACGGACGTTCGCGGTGCTGCAACGGGTGGGCGCGGCGCTCGGCGCGCAGGATGGCACCGGGCCGGACGACGATCCGATGCTGGGCTGGCATCGGCGTCAGCGCTGGGCGGAAGGCGTGGCCCAGGGCCGAGCGGAAGGCGTGGCCCAGGGCCGGGCGGAGGGCGTGGCCCAGGGCCGGGCGGCGACCCGGCTGCAGATGGTCCGCGAGATCCTGCGGGCGCGGGGCATCGCGGTCTCGGACCGGGGTCTCGCCGGCCTGCCGGAGGTCGACGTGACGTCCGACGACGCCGCCGTGCGCGCGGCGCTCGCCTGCAGCGACGAGGCCGATTTCCTGGCGCGGCTCCGTCGCCGCTGACCCATCGGGACGGTGACGGAGACTGCCTTGCCACGTGCCAGGTGCAGAAACCGCCGCAAGCGGGCAGCACCTGGGTATAGTGGCGACTGATTGTCGGATCGCTGTTTGAGGCCATGAATCCTGTCTCTCGCCGGGCGTTCCTGAAGTCGAGCGCCGCCGTCACTGCGGCGACGACCCTCCCGTCCGCCCGGGCGCGGCCCGGCGCGCAGGCCCGCCAGGCCGGTTCGCCGCCGCGAACCGCCATCGCGCTCACCGTCAACGGCGAACGGCGCACCGTCGACGTCGAAGATCGGTGGACGCTCGCCGAGTTGCTCCGCGACCACCTCGACCTGACGGGGACCAAGATCGGCTGCGACCGCGGCGAGTGCGGTGCGTGCACGGTGCATCTCGACGGCGTCCCGGTCTACTCGTGCAGTCAGCTCGCGGTGTGGGCCGACGGCCGCGCCGTCGAGACGGTCGAAGGGCTCGCCGATGATGGCCGGCTCGATCCGCTGCAGGCGGCGTTCGTCGCCGGCGACGGCCCGCAGTGCGGCTTCTGCACGTTGGGCCAGTTGATGGCGGCCAAGGCGGTGGTGTCGGCCACGCCGAATCCCACCGAGGACGAGGTCCGGCAGGGCATGGCGGGCAACCTCTGCCGCTGCTCGAACTACAACCGGTACGTGGCCGCGGTCCTCGGTCGGCCGCCCGAGCCGGCGTCGGAGCGGGACCCGATGAGCGTGGTCGGCCGGAGCCGGCCCCGCATCGACGCGGTCGAGCGGGTCACCGGCGCGGCGCGCTACACCGGCGACGTCAAGCTGCCGGGGATGGCGTACGCCCGCGTGCTCCGCAGCCCCCACCCCCACGCCCGCATCCGGCGCATCGACACTCGGCGGGCCCGCGAGATGCCGGGCGTCCACGCGGTGCTGACCCGCGAGAACTGCGACACCGTCTGGGGGAGCGGCGACCAGCAGAACCCGCGGTACCTGTTCAACAATCCGGTCCGGTTCGTCGGCGACCAGGTGGCCGCGGTGGCCGCCGTCGACCGCCATGCGGCCGAGGCGGCGATCCAGGCGATAGAGGTCGACTACGAGCCGCTCGACTTCGTCCTCGACCCGGAAGAGGCCCTCCGGCCCGGGGCGGTCGAGATCCAGCCCGGGGGGAACCTCTCCCGCCGGCGCGACGGCGAGGCGCGGCCCGAGGTCTACCAGCGCGGCGACCTGGCCGCCGGCTTCGCCGATGCCGCCGTGGTCGTCGAGGAGACCTACGTCTCCAAGCACCACAGCAACGCGCAGATGGAGCCCCGCTGCGCGGTGGCACGCTGGGAGGGCGACGAGCTCACCCTGTGGACGCCGACCCAGGGCATCTCGAACTGCCGGGCGGACGTGGCGGAGGACCTCGGCCTGCCGCCCGAGCGGGTCCGCGTCGTCTGCGAGTACATGGGCGGCGGGTTCGGCAACAAGAACCAGTGTCAGGACGCCGACCTCATCGCCGCCCTCCTCGCGCGCGAGGCGGGGCGGCCCGTCAAGCTGGAGCTGACGCGGAGGGACGACTTCCTCGGCGTCCACGGCCGCTGGCCGACGGTGCAGCACTACAGGGTGGGGGCCGACCGCGACGGGACGCTGCAGGCCATCCAGCTCCGCGGCGTCAGCGGCATGGGGCCGCATCGCAAGAGCAGCGGCGGCATCGCCGGCATCGAGCTGTTCCGGTGTCCCAACGTGTGGCGCGAGGTCTCGCCGGCCTACACCAACATGACCGTCGCCGCGAACTTCCGGGGCCCCGCCTATCCCCAGGGGGTCTGGGGCATCGAGTCGGTCATGGACCAGTTGGCCCACGAGCTGTCCATCGACCCCGTCGACTTCCATCTCCGGAACCTGACGCGCGCCTACAACGACGAGACGCCCTATACGAGCTGGGCGCTGCGCGAATGCGTCACCGAGGGGGCCCGCCGCTTCGACTGGCCGGCGCGGTGGCGGCGGGCCGGGGCCGGGAGCAGTCCGCGCCGGCGGGGCGTGGGGATGGCCATCGGCATGTTCGCGGCCCGCCTCGGGCGCAGCAGCGCGGTGCTGCGGCTCGAGGGCGGGCGCCTGTTCCTCCACGTCGGGGTCACCGACATCGGCACCGCGGCCAAGACCGCCATGGCCCAGTTGGCGGCCGAGGCGATGGGGATGGACCTCGCCGACGTCACCGTGGTCTGGGGAGACACCGACCGCTGCCCGTACTCGGTGGGCGAGTCGGGGAGCCGGACGACCACCCACACCGGGCAGGCGATCGTCGAGGCGGCGGAAGATCTCAAGCGGCAGATGGCGTCGGCCGGCGGCCCCCTCGAGGGCCGCACGCTGATCGCGCAGGCGACGCCGCGGCCGATCCTCGACGGGCTGGCGCGGTACGCCTCGGCCGCGCACTTCGTGGAGGTCGAGGTGGACACCGAGCTGGGCGGCATTCGGGTGCTGCAGTACCTCGCCATGCACGAGAGCGGGCGCATCGTGAACCCCCTCACGGCCGAGAGCCAGGTGAAGGGCGGCGTCACGATGGGCATCGGCATGGCCCTGCACGAGGAGCTCATCTACGACCGCGTCACCGGCGTTCCCGTCAACCCCGGTTACTACGGCGCCCGGGTCATGACCCACCTCGACGCCCCCGACGTCGAGGTCCGGTTCATCGAGCCCGACGACGCGTACGGGCCGTACGGGGCGAAGAACGTCGGCGAGCCGCCCATCATTCCGGTGGTGGCGGCCGTCGGCAACGCCGTGTTCAACGCGACCGGCCGCCGGCTCCGGGAGCTGCCGATGACCCGGGACCGGGTGCTGGATGCCCTGGCGTGAGACCCTTCGCGACCGGCCGCCGGCTCCGGGAGCTGCGGATGACCCGCGATCGGGTGCTGGAGGTCCTGGCGTGAGACCCTTCGCGACCGGTCGCCGGCTCCGGGAGCTGCGGATGGCCCGCAATCGTGTGCTGGAGGCCCTGGCGTGAGACCTCTCGCCAACGTGAATCCCGAGAGCCTCGCCGACGCCGTCGAGCGACTGGAGCAGGGTGGGCCACGGGCGGCCGCGGTCGGCGGCGGCAGCGACCTGCTGGGGATGATCAAGGACGACCTGGTCTCGCCCGACCTGCTGGTGAACCTCGGGACGATCGCCGCACGGGACGACCTGACCGCCATCGCATCGGGGCCGGCGGAGCTGCTCGTCGGCGGGCTGGTGACGCTGACCCGGCTGAGCACCCATCCCGACGTGGCTTCGCGCTACCGGGTGCTCGCGGAGGCGGCGGGGTCGGTGGGGACGCCCCAGATTCGCAACGTCGGCACCCTCGCCGGCAACCTCTGCCAGCGGCCGTGGTGCTGGTACTACCGCCAGAAGTTCCCCTGCTACAAGCACGGCGGCAACCGCTGCTTCTCCACCACCGGCGAGAACCAGTTCAACGCCATCTTCGGCGGCGGCCCGAGCTACATCGTCCATCCGTCCGACACCGCCCCCGCCCTCGTCGCTCTCGACGCCCGCTTCCGTCTCGTCGGCCCCGGCGGAGAACGGGTCGTGCCGGCCGGCGAGTTCTTCACCCTGCCTCGCGTCGACGTGGCGCGCGAGAACGTGCTCGAGCCGAACGAGGTGCTGGCCGCCGTCACGGTTCCGGCCGCGCCCGATCTCCGGAGCACCTACGCCAAGGTGCTCGACCGGGAAGCGTGGACCCACGCCGTCGTCAGCCTGGCCCTGGCCCTGCAGATGGACGGCGACCGCGTCCGCCGCGCCCGAGTCGTGCTGGGCGGCGTCGCCCCCATACCGTGGCGGGTCGAGGCGGTCGAGGACCTGCTGGCGGGGCGGCGGGTGACCGACCCGCTCGCGGCCGAGGCGGGGCGGCTCGCCGTCGACGGCGCCCGGCCGATGTCGAAGAACCGCTACAAGGTCCCGATGGTCGAGAATCTCGTGCACCGGACGCTCGTCTCGCTGGCGGGCAGCGGGTGACCGCGGTGAGCGGGCGGCGCGTGGTTGCGCTGGGGGGCAGCGGGTGACCGTGGTGAGCGGGCAGCGCGTGGTCGCGCCGGGGGGCAGCGGATGACCGTTGGTGAGCGGGCAGCGCGTGGTGGCGCCGGCCGGCAGCGCGTGAGCGGTGAACGCCGATGAATCGTCGCGACTTCATCCTGCTCGGCCGGGGCCGCACGCGGACCCTCGACGTCTCGTGCGAGCGGCTGTACATGACGTTCGTCGAGGCCCGCATGAGCGGCTCGACCGCCGCCCTCCTCGCCCGCCTCGCCGAGCAGTCGGCGCGGGCCCGCCGCGTGAGGCTGCGCGAGACGGTCTGGCTCGCGCGGGCCGACTTCCGCTCGGCCCTCCAGCCGGTGCTCGACGCGTTCGAGTCCCGCGGCGGAACCGTGGAGGTGGCGTCGTAGCCACCGGAGAGGGCAATGTGAGCGACCAGCAGCGCGCCACGAGCGCGGTCGTGGACTTCGTCGGCCGGGCCCGCTGGGAGGACTTCCCGCCGGAGGCCGTGCGAATCGCGAAGCGGTGCGTCGTCGACGGGCTCGGCGTCATGCTGGCCGGATCGACACAGGACGCCGGCCGCATCCTGCGCGGCTACGTCCGGACCGTCGACGGGAAGCCGGAGTCGACCGCGTTCGGCCCCGAGCCGTTCAGGAGCGGCGCGTCCTCGG
>JAJEEA010000341.1 GCA_022821235.1 Vicinamibacteria bacterium | reverse complement strand
GGCGGGGCGGCGCGGCGCCCGCGGGCGGCAGGTTGGCGGCCATCGCGGGTCCCGGCGCGGCGAACCCGCGGCGCAGGTCGGCCGACAACCGGTCCTGCAGGTCGAAGAGGTCCGTCAGCACGCCGTCCACGGTGGTCGCGTGCTGCACCGCCGCCGACGCCACGTCGACGACGCGCGCGGTCAGCCGCACCTGCTGCCCGAGCCGCTGGAAGCCGCCGCTGACGACCCACCGCGCCCCGAGGGCCCGCCCCGCCTGCACCGCCGGGGTGTCGCTCAGGTCCACCGCCGCCCCCGCACCGGCGCTCGCCGCCCGCAGGGCCGCCTCCACCGCGTCGTTCCCGACCACCGACACCGTGCCCTCGCCGGCCAGGTCGGCGGTGATGGTCTCGGCGATGCCGAACCCGATCCAGTCGTCCTCGGCGGCGCCGGTGATGTTGGCGAACGCCGTGACGGCGACGGTGTCGCCGGAGGCGCCCGGCGCGGCGACCTGGGCCTGCGCCGGCGCCGACACGAGCAGGAGCAGCGCGGCCGGCAGCCAGCGCGGCATCCCCGCACGACGACCCGGGCCGGCGGCGGAGCTGCCGCCGCGGGTCTCCACCGGGGCCGTGAACTGCCGCGAGGCGCAACCGTGCGCCGCCGCCGTCGAGACTCTGGGCTTCATCGTGCCGACTCCCTGCGCTGCGTCGGACAATTGTCGCATACCCCTACAGGACGTTCGACACCCGCGTTCCGTTGACAGGCGCCGCGGCCAGCGACCGGCGCGGGCCGCGTACCGCCGGCCCGCCCGGACGACCGCCCCCGAACCAGCGGCCGACGGAACTCCCCGGAGCCGGAGCCGGGCCGCCCGGACCGGCCCGCCTCCCGGCTTCACGACACGGAGCGGATGGGCCGGCGCCGCCCCGCCCCGACCGGCTTCCCGCGAATCGCCCATGCGCCGGCCGGTGCGTTCGCGTCATAATGCCGGCGAGCCGGCGAGAAGGGCGCCCGGAACCTGAAGCATCGACACGGGAACGGCAGAGGCAGGAGAAGACGAATGGCGAGACTTCCGATACGACTCGTTGCCGCGGGCGCCGCGATGGCCGCGCTCGCGCTGGCGCTTCCGCCGGAGACGGCGGCGCAGGAACCCGACTACACCCCGGTGACCGACGAGCGGCTGAGGGCGCCGGCCGACGGCGACTGGCTGATGTATCGCCGCACCTACGACAGTTGGGGCTACAGCCCCCTCGACCAGATCACCACCGCGAACGTGGCCGACCTCGAGCCGGTGTGGCTGCTGTCGACGGGCGTCAGCTCCGGCCACGAGTCGCCGCCGGTCGTCAACGACGGCGTCATGTTCATCACCACCCCCGAGGACCGGGTCATCGCGGTGGACGCCCGCACCGGGGAGCAGCTCTGGCTCTACCAGCGGCAGTTCCCCGACGACATGGCCCATCCCCACCGCACCAACCGCGGCGTCGCCCTCTACGGCGACAAGGTCTACTACACGGCGCACGACGCGTTCGTGGTGGCCCTCGACGCGACGACCGGCGAGCTCGTGTGGGAGACCGCCGTCGCCGACTACCGCACCGGCTACTACATGACCATCGCGCCGCTCATCGCCAACGGCAAGGTCCTCGTGGGCCCTTCGGGGGGCGAGCGGGGCATCCGCGGGTTCGTGGCCGCCTACGACGCCGAGACCGGCGAAGAGGTGTGGCGCACGCACACCATTCCCGGCCCCGGCGATCCCGGCATCGAGACGTGGCCGGGCGAGACCTGGCGCACCGGCGGCGCCTCGATCTGGATCACCGGCTCGTTCGACCCCGAGCTGAACCTCACCTATTGGGGCACCGGCAACCCCGGCCCGTGGATCGGCGACCAGCGGCCCGGCGACAACCTCTACACCAACTCGGTCGTCGCCTTCGACGCCGACACCGGCGAGCTGAAGGGGTACCACCAGTACCACTGGAACGGCTCGTGGGACTGGGACGAGGTGTCGGCCCCGCTCCTCATCGACGTCGAGCGCGACGGCCGCACCATCCCCACCCTCGTGCACCCCGCCCGCAACGGCTACCTGTGGATGCTCGAGCGCGGGCCCGACGCCATCACCTTCGTCGACGCCCAGCCCTACGTGGACCAGAACGTGTTCACGGCCATCGACCCCGTGACCGGCCGCCCCGAGTACGACCCCGAGCGCAAGCCCGGCACGAACCGGCCGGCCACCTTCTGCCCCTCGCTGTGGGGCGGCAAGGACTGGCCCCCGGCCGCCTACAGCCCCCAGACCGGCTACCTCTACATCCCCGCCAACGAGAACCTCTGCTCGACCATCGTCGGCCGCGACGTGGAGTACGTCCCCGGCCGGGCGTTCACCGGCGCGACGTCCCGGGTCTTCGTCGTGGACGCCGCCGAGCACCTCGGCGAGCTGCAGGCGTGGGACCTCTCGACCGGCGAGCAGGTCTGGACCCACGAGTTCCCCGAGTCGCAGAACTGGGGCCCCATCATGACCACCGGCGGCGGCCTCGTCTTCGCCGGCGGCACCAACGACCGCTACTTCCGGGCGTTCGACGCGGCGACCGGCGAGGTCCTGTGGGAGCAGCGCACCAACTCGGGGGTCATCGGCGTGCCCTCGTCCTACGAGGTCGACGGCGTCCAGTACATCGCCGTCCAGTCGGGCTGGGGGGTCGACGCCCAGGGCATGCAACGGGCCGTCAACGAGCACTTCGAGCGCAACGTCCAGGTGCCCCAG
>JAJEEA010000379.1 GCA_022821235.1 Vicinamibacteria bacterium | reverse complement strand
TCTGACGGCGACGGGCCTCGACGAGGGGACCCCGCTGCACCAGGCGGCGTGGTTCGGCCAGCCTGACAACGCCCGCCTGCTGCTGGAGGCCGGCGCGCCGATCGACCTCTTCGATCCGTGCCACGACAGCTCGCCGCTCGGGTGGGCGGTCCACGGCGCGCGCTACTCGGGCGGCGCACGGGACCGGGCCGATGCCTACGTCGAGGTCGTCCGCTTGCTGCTCGATGCGGAGGCCGGCCTGCACTACCCGGGCCGGCCGGACGACGACGCGTACCTGACCCGCATGATGGCGGACGCGACCCCGGCGGTGCTGCCGCTCCTCAAGGACGTGGCGGCGGCGCGGCGCCGAGCGCGCCCGCGCACCTGATGGCGAACGCGATTTCGGCGGTCCTGCCGTTCCCGTGGTGCAACCGCTCCTGGAGGATGCGGCGGCGGCGCGGCGGTGAGTGCGCCCGCGCACCTGATGGCGGACGCGATTCCGGCGGTGCTGCCGCTCGTGGAGGACGCGACGGCGGCGCGGCGCTGAGGGCAACTGCGCACCAGGACGAGGAGGAACGCGATGAGCGCCGACCCCGCCGGTCTCCTGCGCCGCGAGGTTTCGACCCTGATGTTCGACCAGTACGGCACTATCGTCGACATGCAGGGCGGGTTGACCGAGATGGTGGCGCCGTTCCTGGCCGGCAAGGGCTGGCGCGGCGACCCCCACCGCTTCGTCACCTGGTGGCGGCGCACGCATTTCGAGGACTCGATGATCGACTCGCTGTGCGACCGCGGCCACACGTCCTACCGCGAGATCGGCCACCGCGCGGTGTCGCAGGTCATGCGGCGCGCGGGCATCGAGCACACCCGCGACGAGGTGCGCCGGCTCGTCGGCTGCATCGAGCGGCTGAAGCCGTTCCCCGATGTGCTCGATGCGCTCGAACGGCTGCGAGGGCGGTACCGCCTCGCGATTCTCTCGAACGGCGACCGCGACATGCTCGAGGCGGCGCGGCCGTACATCGGGTTCGACTTCGACGCCGTTATCTCGGTCGAGGAGGCGGGCTACTTCAAGCCGCACCGCGCGACCTATGCGACGGCCTGCGAGGGGCTCGGAGCCGACCCCCAGAGCGTGCTCTTCGTCGCCAACCATGCGTTCGACTGCATCGGCGCGAAGGCGTACGGCATGCGCACCGCGTTCATCGACCGACGCCGCCGTCCCTTCGGCGGCTCGCCGCACCAGCCGGATCTCGTCGTCGAGGACTTCGCGGCGCTGGCGCGGACGATGTCGGCGTGACGCAGCCGATGTCGGAGTGACGCAGCCATGGCCGCCGGCTCCTTCGCCCGCCGCCTGCTCGCCTGGTGGGACGTCCACGGCCGCAGGGATCTGCCGTGGCAGCAGGAGCGCACGCCGTACCGGGTGTGGGTGGCCGAGATCATGCTGCAGCAGACCCAGGTCGGCACCGTCGTGCCGTACTTCGAGCGGTTCGTGGCGCGGTTCCCCGACGTCAAGACCCTGGCGCGCGCCGACCTCGACGACGTGCTGCACCTGTGGAGCGGCTTCGGCTACTATGCGCGCGCGCGCAACCTGCACCGCGCCGCCGGCATCGTCCTCCGCGAGCACGGGGGGACGTTTCCCGACACGCAGGCAGAACTTCAGGCGCTGCCGGGCGTAGGCCGGTCCACCGCCGCCGCGATCGTCGCCCAGGCCCACGGCCGCCGCGCGCCGATCCTGGACGGCAACGTCAAGCGGGTGCTGGCGCGGCGGCACCGCGTCGTCGGTCCAGTGTCGTCGTCGGCCACCCTCCGCGAGCTGTGGGGGCTCGCGGAATCGCATGCCCCGCCGGACCGCGCCGCCGACTACACCCAGGCCGTCATGGACCTCGGCGCGACGGTGTGCCGCCGCCGGCGGCCGCGCTGCGGCGATTGTCCGGTGCGCGCCGGCTGCCAAGCCTTCGCCACGGGGGATCCCGAGCGGTATCCGGAGTCCGCGCCCCGCCGCCCCCGCCGCCTCGAGCGGCGCCGGTTCTTCGTGCTGGTCGACCCCGAGGGCGCGTGCCTCGTCGAGCGGCGGCCACCCGCCGGCCTCTGGGGCGGCCTCTGGTCGCCGCCGGACCGCGACGCCCGCGAGACAGTGGACGGATTCCTGGATCAGTCTGGCGTCGATGCCGGTCTCGTCGACGAGGTCCGCGCCGCCGACGCCTTCCGCCACGCGTTCACCCACTACGATCTCGACGTCGAGCCGGTCTACGTCCGCCTCAAGTCCCGGCCGGCCGCGGTCCGCGAGGACGCCACGCGCTGGATCGACCCGGACGATCACCGGCTGGGCCTCTCCGCGGTCGCCGCGAGGCTCGTCGCCGCGACCGGCAGAGCGGCCCGTTGACGGGGATGGCGTCAGGGTCGGCTGCCGAGTGGCCGGGCCTCCATGGGGCGCACTCCCGCGGGCGGTCGGACTCCGTGACCGGCGGAGCGGTCCGTTGACGGGGATGGCGTCAGGGGTCGGCTGCCGAGTGGCCGGGCCTCCATTGGGCGAACGCCCGTCCCACTCCGTTGATTCCCGCGAGCCGCGTGCGGTAGCCTGAGGTCATGGTGGTCCTCCAGCAGCGGCACGGCCCTGCGGCCTTGGAGCTGCACATGGCCCCTGCCATCGACATGAGCCGCGAGCAGTTCTTCCAGTTCTGCCAACTGAATCAGGACGTGCGGATCGAGCGCAACGCGGAAGGGGGCATCGCGGTGATGACGCCCGTCGGCGGGGAAACGGGGGCGCGGAACGGTCTCCTGATCGCCGCCCTGTATCGCCGGGCCGAAGAGCATGGGACCGGCGTCGCCTTCGACTCCTCGACCGGCTTCGAGCTGCCCAACGGTGCGGTACGTGCGCCGGATGCGGCCTGGGTCCTCCGCGACCGGTTTGCCCGGCTCTCTCCCGAGGACAAGGAGCGATTCCTGCCGCTGTGCCCCGACTTCGTCGTCGAGCTGCTCTCGCCGTCCGACTCTCGTGCCGCCGCCCGGCGAAAGATGGAGGAGTACCGCGCCAACGGCGCCCGCCTCGGCTGGCTCATCGATCCCACCCGGCGGGAGGTCGCCGTCTACCGTGCCGACGGCAGCCTCGAACAGCGCACCGAGCCGCACGTCGTCACCGGCGAAACGGTCCTGCCGGGTTCTCGCTCGACCTTGCTGCCGTCTGGAAGCCGCCGTTCTGAGCCGGGTCCGCCGCACCGTCTCATCTCGCGTTACATTTCGGAGTCCCGCGCGGCGCGACGGGGATGGTGGTGCATCGATGAGAAAGGTACTCAAGATTGCCGGTGTAGGGTGCCTCACCATTCTGGTCGCGGGCGCGATCGTGATCGCGGTCAACTGGGACCGGATCACCCTCGTCGCCCGGAATGTCGCAGCGATGTTCGATGGGTTCGAAGAGGCGCAGACGCTGCGGTCGGTCGACGCGCTGCTCGACTTCATCGACGCCGACCGCTCCCGTGTCTCGCTGGTCGCGTACCGTCTCGACGATCCCGATTCCGCTATCCTCCTGAACCCCGATGTTCCCCGGGCGCTCGCCTCCACCATCAAGATCCTGGTGCTCGCCGGCTACGCCGAGGGGGTGGACGAGGGTCGGTGGTCGCCCGACGAGCGGGTTCCGCTCGCCGACGTCGAGGCCTTCTTCCTGCCCGGGACCGACGGCGGCGCCCACGAACGCGCGGTGGAGGTCTATCGGGAGCGGGGATGGCTCGACGCGGGCGCCGTCTCCCTGCGGGACGTGGTCTGGGCGATGATGACCGTGAGCGACAACGCCGCCACGGATTACTTGCTGCACCGGATGGGACGCGACCGGGCGGAGGCGCTCCCGGACCGGCTGGGCCTCGGCGGTTCCGATGCCCCGCTCCCGATCAGCGGCGTCTTCCTGAGCTGGGCCGACGCGGCCGACGAACCGCTGGCGGACGCCGCTTGGGGGCTGGCGGATCGCCTGCAGGGCGACCCTGAGTTCCGGACCGCCCAGCAGGAGAACCCGATGACGAGCGATGTCTCGGTGCGCGAGCAGGCGCGCCTGGGCGTCGCGCGCTTTCCCGGGGGCACCGCGCGGGACTACGCCGGACTGATGGAGCGGGTACAGCGCGGCGAGCTGGTTTCGGATACCGCGTCGGCCACGATGCGCGAGTTCCTCGAATGGCAAATGGAGAATGAACCGATCCGGCGCGAGTTCACGTCATACGGCACCAAGGGCGGCAGCCTGGCCGGCGTGCTGACCGAGGCGACGTACGCGGTGCCGCGAGATACCGCGCCGGGCGGGGTCGCCGCCCTGCTCTTCGAGGAGCTGCCCATCATGGTCTGGCTCACGCTGGCCCAGGCGGAAGTGCGACAGGAGGTTGCCGGTACCGAGGACGGCCGGCTGAGCGTGACGGCCGGCACCAGCGCGCAAGCGCCGAGCATCCTGCACCAGGACTTTCTCCGGCGACTGCTGACGGACCCCGAGTTCTTCGAGAGCGTCCGGCGGCGTCTCGAGGCGCCGCCTCATGTCGGTCAGGAGTCTGCGCCGTAGAACGGCGCGGAGAGGTGTCGCGTGGACCTGACCGAGAGGGTGTCCCTTGCCGACGATTACGTGCTCCTGCGGCAGTGGAGCCTCGGGGACCTCGATGCGTTGATCGAAGTCGGTCTGGAGCCGGGCATCTGGCGGCACAGCGTGAACTGCCTCGAGAGCCCGGCCGATGCCCGCGACTACATCGAAACGGCGCTCGAACATCAGCGGACAGGCCGGCTACTGCCGTTCGCCGTGGTCGACCGCCGGGACGGGGCGGTGGTCGGCGGGACCGCCCTCGGGAACGCCTCCGCGAAAGACCGGCGGATCGAGATCGGTTGGACCTGGCTGGCGGCCGCAGCGCAGGGCCGCGGGGTCAATACGCGCGCGAAGTATCTCCTTCTCGAGCATTGCTTCGAGTCGCTGTCCGCTCACCGTGTGGAGTTCAAGACGGACGCGGTCAATCGTCGCGCGCGCGGCGCGCTGATGAAGATCGGCGCGACGCCCGAGGGGACGTTGCGGTCGCACACCCTGATGCACGATGGGCGCTATCGCGACACCATCTACTACAGCATCCTTGAGGACGAGTGGACCGGGGTCCGGAGGCGCCTGCGGTCCTTGATCGACCGCGGTGAAGAAGCCGGGGGCGAGGACGAGCACGCCACCGCCAACCGCGCCAAGTGACTGCCGATACGAACAGGCGGCGAACGATCCCCGGCACGAGTCGAGGGGTCGACCGCGCTGCCGGTCCGGCCACCGCACCGCGAGGGTCATGCGGACTGCGAATCCGTCGCGCGCCGTATGGCCGGGAGACCTGCGCTATCCGTGTGTGGCCTGCACCGCCGATGCCATCTCGCCCATCGAGAAGAACACGAAGTCGGTCGACGGCATGGGATCGACGCGCTCGGTGGCGCCCCAGCTTCCGCCCTCCGACAGCCGCTGCCGGTCGATCCAGGCGTTGGCGAGACCGAAGCGGTTCGCCGGCGCGTGGTCGTGGTGCAGGCTCTGCGCGGTGTGCAGCACGTCGGCCCGCTCCAGCCCCAGGTCCAACTTCAGGTGGGCCAGCATGTACTCGAAGTTGGCGTCGGCCGGCTTGTACGACCAGATGTCCTCGGCGGTGTAGACGGCGTCGAACTCGACCCCGAGCTTCCGGTTGGAGGCGGCGATGCCGTCGCGGTGCACGTTGGACAGGATGACGAGGCGGTAGTGCCGCTTGAGAGTGCGCAGGGCGTCGGCGGTGTCGGGGAACGCCGGCCAGTGCGGCACGGAGGCGCCGAAGGCCGCGTCGAGGTCGTCGTCCGTCCGCAGGTCCAGGCTCTCGGCGATGCGCCGGTGCACGTGGGCGAGCAGCTCCGGATAGCGCAGGCCGGGGGTGGCCTGCTCCTGCCGGCTCTCGCATTGCGCGAAGGCGCGGAGGCCGGCGTCGCGGGTGACGTCGCGGCCCGGGTTGCGCATGATCACGGGCTGCAGCGCATCCCAGATGCCGCACTCCCAGTCGATCAGGGTGCCGTAGCAGTCGAACGTCAGCACGCGGTAGTCGGTCAGCGCGGGCATGCGGGCGTCCCCTACTGGTCCTTGAAGTAGTCGTCGGTGCGGTCCAGCCAGTCCTGCCGGGGCGGGCTGAAGATGTCGACGTCGAGCGTCTCCTCGAGCGCCTCGGCCTTGTGCGGCACGTTGGACGGCAGGCGCAGCACCTCGCCCTCGGCGACGTCGAACACCTGCGAGAGGTCGTCGCCCACCCAGAACCGGAGCTTGCCCTTCAGGATGTACGTGAGCTGCTCGTTGTGGTGCGAGTGCTCGGGGACGATGGCGCCCTTCTGGAGGTAGACGTGGGCCACCATGGTGCTCTCGCCGGTGACGATGCGGCGGTCGATGCGGTTGGTGACCCGCTCCTTCGGCATGTCGTTCCACGTAAACTTGGTGACGGTCGTCGAGGCTGACATGGCCTACAGTGTACGTGAACCGGGGTGGGGGGCGCCGGGGGCGCCGATTCCGGGCCCGCCCGCGGCCCGGGACGTGCTTCCGCCGAGGAGGATCGTCATGAAGGTCTCCGAGGGCGCTTCCGTCGCGCCGGTCTTCATCGAGACGCCGACGATGGCCCGGCCGGCCGACGAGACGAAGATCCCGGCCCGGGCGGTCGAGCTGCGGGGCGGCCTCGGACCAGGGCCGCTCCGACTCGATCTGCGGGCGGGCACGTGCTTCGATCGAGGAGGAGTAACATGAAGCTGACCCCCGAGGAGATCGCCCGGTTCGAGGAGCAGGGCTACCTGTTCTTCCCCTCGCGGTTCTCGGCCGACGAGGCGGCGGTGCTGCGGGCCGCCGCCGACGAGGTCTACGCCCTCGACCGCCAGGAGGTGTGGCGCGAGTCGAGCGGCGTCGCCCGCACCGCGTTCGCGGCCCACACCTACAACGAGGCGTTCCGGCGCCTCGGGCGCCACCCGCGCCTCGTCGAGCCGGTGATGCAGCTCGTCGGCGGCCCCGTCTACATGCACCAGTACAAGGTGAACGCCAAGGCCGCGTTCGACGGCGAGGTGTGGCAGTGGCACCAGGACTTCGGCACGTGGCACCGCGACGACGAGATGCCCGAGCCGCGGGCCATGAACATCGCGGTGTTCCTCGACGAGGTGACCGCCGCCAACGGGCCGCTGCTGTTCCTGCCCGGGAGCCACCGGCAGGGAGTGTTCGAGGCCGGCCACGACCTCGAGACGACGAGCTACCCGCTGTGGACCCTGGACCGCGCCACCGTGACCCGGCTCGCGGAGCGGGGCGGCTGCGTGGCCCCGACGGGGCCGCCGGGCAGCATCATCGTCTTCGCCTCGACCCTCGTGCACGCGAGCCCGCCGAACATCAGCCCGTTCGGCCGCAGCATCGTCTACCTCTCGCTGTGCCACGTCGACAACCACATCCGCCGGTTCAAGCGCGCGGCGTGGATCGCCCACCGCGATTTCGCGCCCATCGAGCCGCTGGCCGACGACTGCCTCGGCGAGCTGGTGCGCGCGGGTGCGACGGCCTGAATGGGACGCAATGTACCTCCACATCCGGTGTTTCAAGCGCGCGGCGTGGATCGCCCACCGCGACTTCGCGCCCATCGAGCCGCTGGCCGACGACTGCGTCGCCGAGCTCGTGCGCGCCAGCGTGACGGTCTGAACGGGGGCGCGATGTATCTCTGGGACGAGTTGCGCGCGCGCGCCGCGGCCGACCGGCCGGTGCTGGTGGGCCTGATCGGCGCCGGCAAGTTCGGATCGATGTTTCTGAGCCAGGTCCCGTCGACGACCGGCCTGGAGGTGCGCGCCATCGCGGACCTCCATCCGGACCGCGCGCGCGCCGCGTGCCGCGCCGTCGGCTGGACGGACGCGCGCATCGCCGGGACGCGGTTCACGGACGACGCGATAGAGATGGTGCGCGACGACGCCGTCGACGTCGTCGTCGAGGCGACCGGCGACCCCGCGGCGGGCATCGCGCACGCGCGCGCGGCGTGCGCGGCGGGTCGCCACGTCGTGATGGTGAACGTCGAGGCCGACGTGCTGGCGGGGCCGCTGCTGGCGGCCGAGGCGCGCGCGGCCGGGGTCGTCTACACGATGGCCTACGGCGATCAGCCCGCCCTGACCTGCGAGCTGGTGGAGTGGGCGCGCGCGTGCGGCTTCGACGTGGTGGCGGCGGGGAAGGGCACCAAGTACCTGCCGTCGTACCACGCCTCGACGCCGGACACGGTGTGGGACCACTACGGGCTCACCGCCGCCGAGGCGCGGGCGGCGGGCATGAACAGCCGCATGTTCAACTCGTTCCTCGACGGGACGAAGTCGGCCATCGAGATGGCCGCCATCGCCAACGCCACCGGCCTCGCGCCCGCACCCGACGGCCTGCGGTTCCCGTCCTGCGGCCGGGACGACCTCGCGCACGTGCTGCGGCCGGCCGAGGCCGGCGGCCAGCTCCACCACAAGGGGCAGGTCGAGGTGGTGTCGTCGCTCGAGCGCGACGGCCGCCCTGTGCCCGGCGACCTGCGCTGGGGGGTCTACGTGGTCCTCGAGGCGCCCAACGACTACACCGCGGGCTGCTTCCGGCAGTACGGGATGAACACCGACGCGACGGGCCGGTACTCGGCCATGTACAAGCCGTTCCACCTCATCGGGCTCGAGCTGAACGTGTCGGTGCTCGCGGCCGGGCTGCTCGGGAAGCCGACCGGCGCCGCGCGCGCCTTCGTCGGCGACGTGGCGGCGACCGCGAAACGCGATCTCGCGGCGGGGGAGACGCTCGACGGCGAGGGCGGGTTCACCGTCTACGGGAAGCTGCTCCCGGCTGGGGCGTCGCTCGACCGCGGGGCGTTGCCGATCGGCCTCGCCCACGGGGTGACCCTGAAGCGGGCCATCGGCGCGGGCGAGATCGTCGGGTGGGGCGATGTTCAGATTGACGCGAGCGCCGCGCCGGTGAAGGCGCGGCGCGAGATGGAGGCCCGCTTCACTCCGTCACCACGAACGTGACGTCCTCGTAGGTCGCGAGCCCCCCGTCGTGGGCGATGCAGCGCAGCACGTAGGTGCCGGGCTCGGTGAAGGTCGCCTGCACCACCCACTCGTTGTCCGGGGGTGGGTCGGGCGTCTCCCAGCCCGCGCCCCACGGCGAGTTCGAGTTGGCCCGCGTGTCTTCCCACACCTTGGTCTGCACCGGATCGAAGGTGACCGGCACGCCCCCCCGGTAGACGAACCAGGAGAGCCGGAGGCCGGTCGCGGCGATTGGCGTCAGGCTCGTGGGCCGGCCCGGGTCCACGGGGCGCATCCCCCGGCGTCTCGGCAGCTCGTCCTCGTCGCGCGCGACCGCGGTCAGGGTGACCGGCGTGTTCGCCTTCGCGGTGCGGGTCGACTCGCCGTGCACCTCGAGCGTCGGGGCCACGTTCTTGAACAGCTCGCCGGAGACGCCGGCCCCGTTGTTCGCCATGCGGACGTTGTCGTCCATGTAGTAGTCGGGCTTCAGGGTGCCGTAGGCGCGCTTCGTCTCGCCGTGGCTGGTGAGCGTCCACACCAGCTCCTTGGCCCCGAAGTCGGCCGGGACCCGGATGCGGAAGAGGAACCGGTTCCGCCGCGGCAGGAACCACGTCGGCTGCCCCTGGTCGGGCCCGCCGGGCTCGATGCTGTTGTCGGGGCCGATGGGGATGTGCAGCTCCTCCTCCCAGTTCCGGTTCATCGTCCCGAACACCAGGTTGAACGAGCCGTCCGGGTTCTGCTCCCAGCCCTCGTAGGCCGGCACCACCTCCTGGCCGAAGTCGTAGGCGCGGCGCGAGCCCTGCGCGTCCGCGTCCTGGACGGCGAGGACGACGAGCAGCCCGGCGAGGAGTACGGCCGTCGCCGAAAGGACCCTGCCGCTGCCGGCCGGGGTCCCCACCTTCCCGCGGAGCGGACCGCCGCGTAACGGGCGGCTCTTGAGGGCCCCGCCGCCCGCCCGGCCTCTCAGCGTCTTGCGAAGCGGACCGCCGCGCATCGGGCGGTCTTCGAGGCTCCCGCCGCGCCCGGCCGCGGCTCTCACTGTCCGCCTCCCGCGTTCTCGGCCGGCGCCTCGACCATCGTCCCGCAGAGCGGGCAGCCGAGGACCACCTCGCCGTCGGCGAGGCCGAGCGCCTCGCGCCGCTTCGCCATCTCGGCCGCGAACTCCTCTTCGGTCAGGTAGACCCCGCGCATCAGGTTGATGAACATCTGGTCGACCGAGCGGTGTCCGCCGCCCGACCAGTTGCGCGGGTCGGGCACGTTGGGGTTCGACGGCGAGTTGTTGAAGTAGCCGGTCATCCGGAGGATGGTGCCCTTCGGCAGCAGCGGCGCCGCGTCGTCGGCGTAGTTGTAGACCCGCACCCAACTGTGGTCGTAGCCGGCGCAGTTCAGCGTCTGGACGTTGTGCCCCCAGATGGCGTCGAGGCACATGCGCACGCCCGGCGCGTGCATGTGGGGCTCGAAGATGGTGATCAGCGTGTTCTCCGGCAGCGTGAAGTACGCCTCCGCCTGCTGGTCGGGGTCCATCGCCTAGATGTCGAGGTCGACGCCGTTGCCGAACGACATCCGCACCCACTTCCGGGTCGGCTTGTAGCCGCGGGGATGGAACTTGAACCCGACGTCGAGGTGGGCCCGCGTGTCCGCCCCGTTCGCGTGCAGGTGCATCGAGTTGAACTGCAGCTTCGACCCCGCCTTCATGATCTTGCCCGCCTCGGGGTCGAAGACGTCGGCGTTGCGCCCCACCTCGTGGGTCGGCCAGCGGCGCTGCGCGGCCAGCGGATCGTCCTCGTTCTCGTCGGGGTTGGGGTCGGTGACGCCGAGGGTGGCGTGGTGCACCACGAAGAGCCCGCCCACCGTGTTGCGGGTCTCGCCCACGCTCGACTCGGTGATCTCCTTGTACTCCATCGCGGCGACGTAGCGGTCCTCGGTCAGCCCCGTCGGCACCTCGCCGATCGAGCCCCACCAGTCGGGCGCGTCGCCCGCCACGTCGAAGCTCGGCGACGACACGATCAGGTCGGGCTGCCCGATCTCCCACTGGTCGACGTCGATGAACGGCACCGGCGGCGGCAGGTCGGCGGGATTGCCCCGGGGGGCGCCGTTGTCGGCCCACCGCGCGATCAGGGCGACCTCCTCGTCGCTCAGCGACGGGTCGTCCTTGAACCGCTGGATGCCGATGTCCTTCTCGATGTACCAGGGAGGCATCACCCCCGGCTTGTCGCGCAGCCCCGTGCGCAGCTTGATGGCGCGGGCCCACGGCCGCACCTCCTCGTAGTCGATGAGCGACATCGGCGCCAGCGAGTTGGGCTGATGGCACTTCTGACAGCTCCGCTGGAGGATGGGGGCGATGTCGCGGGTGAACGTGACCTCGTCGTTCGCCGCGGCCTGCGCGGCCGCCGGCGCCGGCATCGCGGCGAGGGCCGCGACCGCCGTGGTGAGCATGACCTGCCAGGGGAACGTCCGCCGCCGATTTCGCGTCGTCGTCATCCGGGCCTCCTCGGTGCGAACGCGGTTTCCAGCCGGGGCCGAAGGTCCATTCTAGGAGCCTGAACGGCAAACCGCAACGGGTGTCTCAGCCGCCCGGCCCGTTGTCGCCGCGGACGCGGGCCAGCAGGTCCGACGCCGTCGCGCACTCGATAATCCAGTCGCCGACCCGCGCAAGGTGGTCCGGGTCGGTGACGCCGGCGGGGGCGGCGGCCAGTCCCTCGGCCGCCCCGGCATCGAACTTCCGGGCCGCCTGGCGGCAGAGCAGCGCCCGCACCTCGTGGCGGACCTGCTCGATGCCCTGGACGCGCCCCTGCTCGATGCCCTCTTCCATGCCCCGGGCGCGGCCCTGCTCGATGCCCTGGGCGCGGCCCTGCTCGAGCCATTCCCGCGTCCATTCCCGCACGGTCTCTTCCAGCATCGTCTGCGTCTGCCGCAACTGCGCCAACGGATCCCTGCCACGGCGGTGCTTCAGCCGCCCGGCCCGTTGTCGCCGCGGACGCGGGCCAGCAGGTCCGACGCCGTCGCGCACTCGATGATCCAGTCCCCGACGCGCGCAAGGCGGTCCGGGTCGGTGACGCCGGCCAGGGCGGCGGCCAGTCTCTCGGCGGCCCCGTCATCGAACTTCCGGGCCGCCAGACGGCAGAGCAGCGCCCGCTCTTCGTGGCGGGCCTGCTCGATGCCCTGGACGCGCCCCTGATCGATGCCTTGGGCGCGGCCCTGCTCGAGCCATTCCCGCGTCCATTCCCGCACGGTCTCTTCCAGCATCGTCTGCGTCTCCTGCAACTGCGCCAACGGGTCCTCACCGTCTGCCGGCAGCCGGCCCGCATGCCGCAGCCCGTGGCGCAGCCACGTCATGAACGCCTGCGTCAACGCGCCGTCCTTCTGTTGCCGCAGAAGGTCGAACAGCGCCTCCAGCGCACCGCGCAGGCCCGCCGCGTCGCGCGTTTTCTCCAGGCCGATGAGCGCAGAGACCAAGTTGCCCGCCGGCAGGTCGGCGTCCGCCGCGCGTGCCACGTCCAGAACATAGTATCGCTGCGACGGCTGGTACGGCGCCAGCACGTCGCGCCCCACCGCCAGCAGGTTGGTCACCTCGACCGGCGCCGTCCACCGCCGCCGGCCGTTGTAGAGGACGACCGGCAGCACCGGCGGCAGGGCCCCGTGTTCTCGGAGCACGTCGTGGTCGACCAGCCGCCGGTAGACCAGCGCGGTGTACTCCAGGATGCGCACCGCCATCGCCGGGTCGACGGTGGACTGGAACTCGAGGAGCAGGACCAGGTAGAGCCAGCGGTCGTCGCGGACGCGGACGCGCCAGATGAGGTCGCCGTGGCGCTGTTGGAGCTCGCGTCCGATGAAGCTGGCGGGCAGGGGGGCGAGCGACCCGAAGTCGAGGATGTCGCTCCAGCTTCGGGCAGCGAAGCCGTCGAGCAGATCGCGGACCATGCGCGGGCGCGAGAACAAGAGCTTGTAGGCGGGGTCGTGCATTCGCGCTCCTGGTGACGTCCCGAGTCCACACTTGCGGCTTGCGGGGCGGCGGCGGTGCTCGGCGGGTCGCGGGGGCGACCCCGGGGCCGGCAGGCCCTGGACGAGGTGCTTCACGGAGCAAGAACGGGGCCAAACGCGGAAGGTCCCGAGTTGCGTGGGGAACAGCCGGTGGCGAGTGCAGACGGGTGCAGGAATCGCCACGTGGGAGCGGCGCGGAGGTGGCGCTGACGTTGGCTGCGCTCAGGGTGTTTCGAAAATGCAGTTGTTTCGCTCATGCTGAAACGCTACAATACTGGGAACGCCGCGCGTGGAAGAGGGATCTCATGCCTGTGACCGACAAGCAGCTCCCGACCGGATTGCAGGTCGAGCGCCAGTTCGAGCGGTTTCTGGCTGAGCGAATTCCAGCCGGCTGGTCGCTCGGCGCCCGGCGGACCGAATCGCTCGGTCGTTACCGCGTCGATCTGCTGGCGGAGATCGCGTCACCGGGGGGCGAGAGCGCGGTCCTTGCCGTCGAGATCAAGCGAACTCTCGAGCCGCGCGACGTTCTTCAGGCAGTCGAGCGGCTCTCGACGATCACGGCCGGCAGATCGCCGCGCGCCGTGCCGGTTGTAGCGTCCGCCTATCTCTCCCCTCGCACCCGGGCCCTGCTTCGCGCCCGCGGGGTCGGCTACGTCGACATCACGGGCAACGCCCGGATCGAGATCTCTACGCCGGGGCTGTTCGTTTCCACCGACGGGGCCCAGCGCGACCCTTGGCCAAGAGACCACAAGCTGCGGTCCCTCCGGGGTCGGGGTGCCGCCCGAGCCGTGAGGGCCATCATCGATGCGGCTCCTCCGTACGGCGTCCGCGAGCTGGCTCAGTCGACCGGCGCGTCGGCGCCGACCCTGTCCCGCGTGCTGGATCTGCTCGAACGAGAGGCAATCGTGACCCGAGTGCGCGGCGCCGTCTCGACGCTCGACTGGCAGGCCGCCATTCGCCGGTGGGCCGAGGACTACGACCAGACCGACTCCAATACGCCAACCTCGGTGCTCGATCCGCGGGGCCTGCCGGCCCTCGAGAACAAGCTCCGCGCGATGAGCTTCGCGTACGCGGCGACCGGCGCCCTGGCAGCTCAGCGATTCGATCCCATTGCACCTGCAAGGCTGGCGGCCATCTACGTCACGGACCCGAGTCAGGCCATCGGCGACCTGGATCTCCGCGAGACCGAAGCCGGCGCCAACGTGGTGCTCCTCGAGCCTCTCGATCCTGTCGTCTTCGATCGGACGGTCGAACGAGACGGTCTTCGCTGTGTCGCCCCCAGCCAACTCGTCGTCGACCTGCTCACCGGACCCGGCCGGGAACCCGCACAGGGCGAAGAGATGCTGGCGTGGATGGCGAGGAACGAGCATGTCTGGCGGTCCTGACCCACTGTACGTTCGTGCCCGCACCGCGCTGCTCGACGCCGCCGACGCGCTTGCCGAACAGCTCGATGCTCTCGTGCTCGTCGGTGCTCAGGCCATCTATCTTCACACCGGCCGCGCCGACTTCGCCGTCGCGGAGTACACCACCGACGCCGACTTCTGCGTAGCGCCGGAAGTGCTGACGGACGCGCCCCTCCTGCCCGGACTACTTGAGGCGCGCGGCTTCTCGCTCGGACAGCATCCCGGCGCGTGGTCGAGCCCGGATGGGATTCCCGTCGACCTCATGGTTCCCGAGGCCTTGGCCGGATCGGGTTCGCGGGGAGCCCGCCTCGGACCCCACGGCAAGAGAGCGGCAAGACGAGCGAAAGGGCCGGAAGCAGCACTCGTCGATCGGAAGCTCATGAAGATCCCGTCACTCGATCCCGGGACGGAGCGATCCGTGGTGATGCTCGTCGCCGGACCGGCGGCGCTGCTCGTGGCCAAGGTCCACAAGATCGCCGACCGTGTCGGGGCCGTCGACCGGGTCAGCGACAAGGACGCGCTGGATGTCCTGCGTCTCCTGCAGGCCACGGAGACCGCAATGCTCGCGGGCGGTCTGGCCCGACTTGCGGACGACGAGTTGAGCGCGGCGGTTACCGCCGAAGCGGTTTCGCAGCTCACACCGTTGTTCCGTAGCCCGCAAGCCCCTGGCATCGGAATGGCGGCTCGTGCGGCGCGCTTGAGCGCCAATGCGGAGGTGGTCTCTGCTTCCTTCAGGGCGCTCGTTGCCGATCTCCTCGCCGCCATCAGCCGTACCGGAATGGCAAACCAATCGGCATTCGCCGGGAGCGCCATCTCACGTAGGATGCCGGGATGAAGGGGGCGCGCCGGTAGTAGTCGCGCACTGGCACAGGGAGGGAACAATGGGGACAACGAAGAGACAATCCAGTCTGGCGGGCATCGTCGCGATGGCGTGTGTCATCGTGGTGCCGCTGTTCGCGCACACCGTTTTCCCGGGCTTGCAGCCGGGCTCGGTGCCGGCCGCCGCACGGCAGGTCACGCAGGCCGACGTCGAGCGGTGGAAGCAGGAGCTGACGAACTGGGGCCGGTGGGGCGCCGACGACGAGAGGGGCACCCTGAACCTCATCACGCTGGAGAAGCGCAGGCAGGCCGCCGCCCTCGTGCGGGAGGGCATCTCCGTCTCGCTCGCGCGCGACGCCGAGACCGAGGCGACGATCGACGGCCCGCGGCCGTACCAGGTCACTCCGCTCGGGATCACCGCCGACGAGATCCGGGTCTCGTACCACGGGTTCATCCACACGCACCTCGACTTCCTGAACCACAACTTCATCGGCGACGGCGTGACCTACAACGGCTACCGGCCCGACCCCGCCGAGGTCGCGGCGCGAGGCGGCCACGCCAGGAACACCGTGCACAACGCCAAGTCGGGCATCGTCACGCGGGGCGTGCTGATCGACATGGCGCGGTTCCGTAACGTGCCCTACCTCGAGCCCGGCACGCCGATCCACGTCGAGGACATCGAGGCCTGGGAGGCGGCGACGGGGGTGACCGTCTCCGCCGGCGACGTGGTGGTCATCCGCACCGGCCGCTGGGCCCGGCGCGCCGCGGTCGGCCCCTGGGACGTGGCCAACGCGGCGGCCGGCCTGCACGCGTCGGTCATCCCGTGGCTCAGGGAGCGCGACATCGCGATACTGGGCGGCGAGGCCGCCCAGGACATGGCGCCGGCCGACGCGGACCCGGCCGTCACGATGGCGGACGACCTCGGTCCCCGGCCGCTCCACCGGTTCGCGCTCATCTACCTGGGGATGCCGCTGTTCGACAATCTGGACCTCGAGGCCGTGGGCGAGGTGGCCGCCTCGCTGAACCGCTACGAGTTCCTGCTGACGGCGGCGCCGCTGCCCACGCGCGGCACCGGGTCGCCGATCAACCCCATCGCCACGTTCTGAGGTCGGCCAGGCGGGTCATCGAGGAAATCGCTCTCAGCCCCGCCCGCGTCCGCAGCCTGCATGCGACCGTCACGGACCGCCTTGGCCAGTGCCGCCGCCACCTCGACCCGCGTGATCAAGGGCGTTCCGACCGCCGGGGCGTCTTCGATCCGACCGAGCAACGCTTCCGACTCGGCCTCCTCGACGTAGCGCTTGAACAGGGCGCTCGTGTCCAGGTAGAGCAGCGTCACCGGCGGTTCTCCCTGACGATGTCGGCCATGCTGTCTCCGCCGCGCAGGCGGGCCCTCGGCTTGGTCTTCTTCAGCCGGCGTCCGCTCCAGGCGATGGGAAGTCCGCCCCGCGCTGCGCCGGTGTCGGGTTCCGGGATGAGGCGAGCCACCCGATGGTCCCCATCCGTCAGGAGAAGGGTCGTGCCGCGCCGGACCTCGTCCGGACTCGCAAGGCCATTCTCGAGGCGGTCCGCACGCAAGCGCTCGACAGGCTGGACCACAGCATCGAGGAGGACAAAGCGCCGATGTCGAAGTACCCCGTCGCGATGTCGAACGCCTTCGAGGTGCCGGCCCATTCCTCCAGATACCGGAGCCCGGTCCACCGGAGACGCTGTTGTCGACGATGAAGAGCTCCGGCCCTTGGAATCAACGTTCATGACGTCGCGGTGCACCTCATCGCGGGGGCGCTGGCGGTGACAGCCAGCCGCCTGCCTCTCAGGGCCCCCGGCCGGTGCCGGCTTGACCTCGCGGGCGTCATGATAGACGAAGTTCGGGATCAGGCTGCCGCCGCGACGTTGGCGGCGACAAATGCGTCGACCGCCCGTCGGAGGTTCCTGGCCGTCGCGGTTGTCAGGAACGCGGATACAGCGCCCTCGGGGACGCCGACGCTTGCACGTGGTTCAACAGCGGGCCGCACGACCGACGAGGCGTGCGGCGGTTGCCTGCTCCGTCTGGAGATTGAGGTCGAGCGGCCCGGCGGGGAGTGCACGACCGGCGAGGCGGGCGGTGGTGCCTGGCGGCCGCAGAGTGCCGTCGGCGCACCGGACGGTGTGCATGGTAGACGTGAGGTGCAGCGCGTCGTCCGCGATCGGCGCCGCGCGCGGCTTGAGGCGGGCGGAGATTCGCCTCCGGGTCGGAAGCGGCCGGAGAGCTGTCGGGACTGTCGGCAGGGGGGCTCAGCGCGCGATCGGATCGCGTTCGAGGTCAATGCCGCGCCGCCGCCGGGTCCCGGCGCGTCGGCGTCTCAGCCGCCCGACCCGTTGTCGCCGCGGACGCGGGCCAGCAGGTCCGACGCCGTCGCGCACTCGATAATCCAGTCGCCGACCCGCGCAAGGCGGTCCGGGTCGGTGACGCCGGCCAGGGCGGCGGCCAGCCCCTCGGCGGCCCCGGCATCGAACTTGCGGGCCGCCTGGCGGCAGAGCAGCGCCCGCTCTTCGTGGCGGCCCTGCTCGATGCCCTTCTCCATGCCTTGGGCGATGCCCTGCTCGCGGCCCTGCTCGAGCCATTCACGCGTCCATTTCCGCACGGTCTCTTCCAGCATCGTCTGCGTCTCCTGCAACTGCGCCAACGGATCCTCCCCGTCCGCCGGCAGCCGGCCCGCATGCCGCAGCCCGTGGCGCAGCCATGTCATGAACGCCCGCGTCAACGCGCCGTCCTTCTGTTGCCGCAGAAGGTCGAACAGCGCCTTCAGCGCCCCGCGCAGGCCCGCCGCGTCGCGCGTCTTCTCCAGGCCGATGAGCGCAGACACCAGGTTGCCCGCCGGCAGGTCGGCGTTCGCCGTGCGCGCCACGTCCAGAACATAGTATCGCTGCGACGGCTGGTACGTTGCCAGCACGTCGCTCTCCACCGCAAGCAGGCTCGCCACCTCGACCGGCGCCGTCCAGCGCCGTCGGCCGTTGTAGAGGACGACCGGCAGCACCGGCGGCAGGGCCCCGTGTTCTCGGAGCACACCGTGGTCGACCAGCCGCCGGTAGAGCAGCGCGGTGTACTCCAGGATGCGCACCGCCATGGCCGGTTCGACGGTGGACTGGAACTCCACGAGCAGTACCAGGTAGAGCCACCGGTCGTCGCGAAAGCGGACGCGCCAGATGAGGTCGCCGTGGCGCTGCTGGAGATCCCGGCCGACGAAGCTGGCGGGCAGGGGGGCCAGCGACTCGAAGTCGAGGGCGCCGCTCCAGCTTCGGGCGGCGAAGCCGTCGAGCAGGTCGCGGACCATGCGCGGGCGCGAGAACAAGAGCTTGTAGGCGGCGTCGTGCATTCGTGCCCCTGGCGACGTACGGAGCCCACACCCGCGACGTGCGGGGCGTGCGGCGTGCCCGGCGGGTCGCGGGGGCGACCCGGGCCGGCAGGCCGTGGACGATGTGCTTCAGGAAGCAAGAACGGGGCCAAACGCGGAACCGCCCGAGTTGCCTGGGGAACAAGCCGGTGGCGGGGGGCCGGCGCGGGGGCCGGTGGGTGCAGGAATTGCCACGCGGGGGGCGGCGCAGAGGTGCGTTGACGTCAACGTGCCGGGGACCGTGGAGGGCGCAAGGGTACTGTCGAGCACTCGCGCGACCGGACAAAGACAAACCACACGGGCCGGGCAGGGACCAACGGGGATCCCATCGATCCCTGCTCAATCAACGACATGTGAATCTCCCGGCGCGAGGTGGATCCGCGCCAACCTGTGCACGTGGACCTGCGTCCAGTTAGCGGTCCCCGTTCCCGCCGTTGTCATCGGTGACGATCCGGCGCTCGTCAGGGGGCGGCGCAGGCAGCGCCGGCGGATCCTCTTCGATCCTGCGCATGAGCTCCGCGACCGCAGCGTCGAGCTGCGGGTCGTTCCCCTTGGCCAGCTCGCCCGGGTGGTCGGTCACCGGGATGTCCGGCTCGACGCCGTGCCCCTCCGCGAACCACTCCCCGTCGTTTCGGTAGAGCCGCCCGGGCGGCGCCGTGTAGAAGCCGCCGTCGATGAGCTGGTGTCCCGAGGCGGGGCCGATGAGGCCGCCCCAGGTGCGCTCGCCCAGGAGGACGCCGGCGTCCATCTCGCGGAAGAACCACGGGAACGCGTCGCCGCCCGAGCCGGCCTGGCCGTTGATGAGCATGGCCTTGTGGCCGCGGTGGGTGATGGTGGGGTGGCGCGCGGTCGCGCCGTGGCGGAAGTAGATGTGGCCGACGGTCTCGCGGTTCATCAGCTCGACGAAGCGGTCGGGCAACTGGCCGCCGCCGTTCCACCGCTCGTCGATGATCAGCCCGTCCCTGGCGTGCTGGTGGTTGAACTGCCGCACGAGCTCGGTCTGGCCGGGGACCGCCGTGTTCGGTACGTACACGTAGCCGATGCGGCCGCCCGACGCCTCGTCGACACGCAGGCGGTTCCGCTCGATCCAGTCGCGCATGCGGAGCGTCGCCTCGTTCGTCAGCGTCGTCACGACGACCTCGCGGGCGCCGTCGGTCGTCGGCTGGTCGTTCACGGTGAGGAGGATGGTCTCGCCCGCCAGCCCCTCGAAGGCCGAGTACGGGTCGCGCGTCGGGTCGAGGGGGTTCCCGTTGACGGCGAGCACGTAGTCGCCTTCGTCGACGTCGACGCCGGGCTCGTCGAGGGGAGACCGGTCCTCGATGTCCCAGGGCGCGCCCCGCACGATGCGGGCGATGCGGTAGGCGCCGTTCTCCAGCGACCAGTCGACGCCGAGCAGGCCGACCCCGCGCCGGCGCGGCGTCTCGGTGTCGCCCCCGCCGACGTAGGTGTGCGACGCGTTGACCTCGCCGATGAGCTCGCCGATGAGGAAGTTGACGTCCCAGCGCGTGACCGCCTGGTCGAGCAGGCCGCCGTACTGCGCCCGCAGTCCGTGCCAGTCGAGGCCGTGGAGGTCGTCGTCGTAGAAGTAGTCCCGATAGGTGCGCCACACCTCGTCGAACATCTGCCGCCACTCGGCCGGCGGATCGAGGGTCATCGTCAGCGCGTTGGTGGCCAGGCGGTTCTCGAGCGACTGCCCCGGCGCGACGTCGACGATCGCCCACGCTCGCTCGTTCGACACGAGCAGCTTCCTGCCGTCCGCCGAGATCTCGAAGCTGTCGCCGTCGGGCAGGATGGTCTGCTCCTCCCGTTCCTCGAGGTCCCAGGCGACGATGGGGCTCGGCTGGTCGTCGGCGCCGCCGGCGTGCGGCCTCCGGTGGAAGACGACCTTGCCGTCGACCGCGCGCAGGCGGCCGAAGTTCCCGGCCTCGACCGGCAGCATCACGGCCCGGCTCTCGAAGCCGTCGACGTCGATGTCGAGCGGCGCCGGCCCGGCGTCGTCCTCGTCGTCCGACCCGGGCCCGTCGTCGTCCCCTTCCCCGGCCGCCTCTTCGCCGGGCGCGTCCTCGTCGTCCTCCTCCGCCACGGGCTCCTCGTCGTTGCGGGGCGCGAGGGGGGACGGCACGTCGTCGCGCAGGGTCGCGGCCACGATGTTCGTGGCGTTCGGGTAGACCCAGGTGGCGTCGAGATCGGAATAGACCGGGGCGAGGGTCCGGTTCGAGTAGTAGTAGAGGTGCTTCCCGGCCGGGTCGAACACGGGCCGGAAGTCGTTGTAGTAGCCGGAGGTCACCTGGAACCGCTCTCCGGCCTCGGTGTCGAAGAGGAAGACGGCGCTGTTGGTGGTCTCGAGCCCCCGGGACCAGGCGATCCAGCGGCTGTCGTGCGACCAGCTCAGCTCGAAGCCGGCCAGCGCGCCGTGGAGCATGTGCAGCCCGCGGTCGACCTCGGTCAGCGCCCCGGTCTCGCGGTCGAAGACGTGGATGCGCTGCGTGTGGTCGATGAAGGCGAGCTTGGTGCTGTCGGGGGCCCAGAACGGCCGGTAGCGGAACCCCGGCCCGAGCGCGGTCACGACCTGCGGCTCGCCGGTGCCGTCGGCCCGATGCAGCGTCAGCTCGTACTCGCCCCCGCTGTCGCTCCACGAGGCGATCCAGCGGCCGTCGGGCGACCAGGCGGGGAACCGATCGGCCGCGCCCGAGGAGTGCGTCAGGTTGCGCACGGCGCCCTGCCGGGCGGGGACCGTGAAGATCTCGCCCCGCGCCTCGAACACCGCGCGCTGCCCGGTCGGCGAGATTCCCGCCGAGGTGATGCGGTTCGCCACGTCCGCGGTGCGCGGGACGAGGGCGGCCAGATCGGTCACCACGTCGACCGCCACCTCCGAGACCCGCTCGGTGGCCAGGTCCATGCGAAAGAGGCGGCCCCCGGCCTGGAAGACGAGGTCCGAAGGCCCGATGGCGGGGAACGTGATGTCGAAGTCGATGAAGGTGGTCACCTGCCGCTTCGCGCGGGTCGTCAGGTCGTGGGCCCAGATGTTGTACCGCTGGGCCGGCCCGCGATCCGAGAGGAAATAGAGCGTGTCGCCGTGCCACATCGGCTGGGCGTCGTTGGCGGGGCTGTCGCTGACGTTCTCGGCGTCGAGCGTCTCGAGATCGAGGAGCCAGATCTCGGGCGCCGCCCCGCCCCGGTAGCGCTTCCACGTGCGGAACCCGCGGGTCTCCGGGGTGTAGGCGATGCGCCGCCCGTCGGGCGACAGCGTGCCGAACTCCCCGTACGGCACGGCGAGCCGCTCGGGCTGACCGCCCTCGACGGCGACGCGGTAGATCTGCCGGAAGGCGGCCAGGCCGCTCCGCCGGTTGGAGGCGAGGAGGACGCCGCGGCCGTCCGGCGTCCAGTCGAGGACCCGGTCTCCGCCCGGATGGTGCGTGATGCGGAACGGCGCGCCGCCCAGGGTCGGCACGACGTAGACGTCGGTGTTGCCGTTGTAGTTGCCGCTGAAGGCGATCTGCGCGCCGTCGGGCGAGAACCGCGGGAAGGACTCCTCCCCGGGCGGCGAGCTGAGCTTGCGGGCCGCGCCGCCCTCCTTGTCGACCACCCAGATGTCGCCGGCGTAGACGAAGGCGATCTGCGTCTGCGAGACGTCGGGATAGCGCAGCATCCGGGCGTCGATCTGGGCCCAAGTGGTGGTCGCGCCCAGCGAGACCAGCAGCGTCAGCGTAGCGGTGAAGTAGCGCATCTCTTCCCCCGGGACGTTTGGACCCCGCGCTCCCTGTTTCGTTCCTGCTCCGTGCCCGATTGGACGTGCGGTCGACCGGTATCGTTCATCGCTGGGCGCCGACGACCGGCCCATGAGGTATCGGCCAGAACGGCCGCCACCGCTTCTCGGTCGGTGAGCATCGTCTCATGGCTGCGCCCGAAACGCCTCGAAGTTCTGACGGGGGGGAGGAAGCTCTTCTCCTTGGCCGGGCGCAACCCCCTGGAGGACCCGGGACGTGGCTGGTCGTGGCCCGCGGGCTCTCGACGGGAGGGGCGACTCGCCAGCGAGTGCGGGAGCCATGCCGCGTCACGCGGGTCCGGAAACCGGGGTGATTCAGGCGAGGGGCCGTACTCCGTTGCGGCTCAGCAGAAGGCGCCGGGACCGACGAGGCCGGCGGCCGGTGGCGGCAGCGGGAAGCCGTCGTTGCATCGGACCGCGCGCATCGTGGGCGTGCGGTCGAGCGCGTCGGCCGCGAGCGACGGGGCGCGGAGCTTGAGGTGGGCGAAGATGCGCCTCCGGGCCGGTAGCGGGCGGAGATGGCCGTCGGGACCATCATCGGCGGCAGGGAGCAGCTTCAGGCTCACGGCGCCGCGCACGTTGCCGCCGACGGCGAGAATGCGGCTGCGCGACGGCTCGACCTTCACGACGATGTCGCAGTGGGTCCGGGCGCCGACGCCGAGCTGGCGCCGGCGCTCGGCGATGGAACGGTAGGCGGGCCGGCGCGCGCTGCACAGCAGATCGCCCGGCACGATCGGCGCCTCGCCGACGTCGTAGGCCGCGAACGCCGCGTCGGGCGCCCGGCCGTCGCGCGCGCGGATGGCCTGGTCGATGTAGGCGTGGTGCGCTACCGCGCGCTGGAAGCGGGACGCCTCGCCGAGGCCGGCCTCGCACATCGCCCACGACACGAAGGCCGCCGACCACGGGTAGCGCCAGCGCGAGGCGACGCCGCGCGGCCCGCCCCAGGCGTCGTTCTGCTCGCCGATGATCCAGCCGCCCTGCGGCGTGACCGTCCAGTAGCCGGCGATGGAGGCGGCCACGCGGGCCGACTCGGCCCGGCCGGGGCGCCGCCAACGGCGCCGGCGCGGCTGGCCCGAGCCGGTCTCCTCGACCACGGTCTGGTCCACGACGATGAAGCCGAAGAATGCCCACTCCTGCACCGCCAGAGCGACGATCCGCCGCCGGATCTCGTCCATCGGCGCCGTGCGGCACGACGTCCGGCGGATCTTCATGGCGCCGGGCTCGCCGGTGACGCGCTCCGACGGCGGCGCGGCGTCGAGGACGTCGGGCGGCAGGCGGTCGAACCCGGCCTGCTGCGCGCCGACGGCGGCGGCGGACGCGCCGGCGAGCGCCAGGGCGAGTGTCAACGTGCGTGCCTTGTTCGACATCTGACTCTCCGGTTCCGCAGTGCGTCCGGTGCGGAGACCGGCCATCCTATCATCACGATCCGCATGGACGGGAGCGGTCGCTGACGTCGGCCATCGGCCCGGCCCCGGCGGAGCGCCTCCTCGCGCGGGCGGGTCACGCCGCCCCTCGGGTCGTTCCCGGCAGAGCGCCCTCCTTGCGGGCCGACGGCATCGACGGTCGGCAGGCGACCGTCCGTCGGCCGGCGGCGCCCGTGCATCGGCGGAGCGCCTCTGCGCACGCCGCATCACCGCTTTGCGCTAGGCACGGAAGGCGGCGGGGCATCGACCGATGAGTCGGCCTGCCGGTTCGGAGCAGCGGCTCGGAGCACTCCTCCCGCACCGGCGTCATCGGCCGACCGGGCCGAAGTCCGGCGGCGGCCGGCGGTGCTTCGTGGCCGCCTCGTAGGCCGACGCGACGCGCAGGACGATGGGCTCGTCGCCGGGCCCGGCCCAGAATGAGATGCCGACGGGGAGCGCGGCGTCGAGCTCGGTGCGGCGGCTGCCGGTGACGTTGTCGTAGCCGTTGCGGTCGTCGTTCAGCACGTACTCGGGGTCGTAGACGATCCGGTTGAAGCCGGCCGGCACCGTTATCTCCGGAATGCCGAGGTTCGCGCTCGTGGGAAACCGGCCGGTCGGACGGTCGTTGATCGACGGTTCGCCGGCGTAACCGATTCGCACCGGGGGCACCGTGATCGTGGGGTTGACGAGCACGTCGAGGTCGTTCCGGTGCAGCACGTTGAGCAGGACGAGCCGCATGACCTCGCGCATCCTCACGCGCCGGGTGATGCCGGCCGAGCGGATGTCGCGGGCGTTCTCCCAGTTGCGCATCGCCACCGCGCGGCGCTCGCTGTAGTACTTCGAGTTCGCGTTCAGGCTCGCCCAGTCGGTGACGGTGGCGTCCCCGCGGCGCATCAGGTACTGGGCCAGGTGGAAGCTGAAGCTCAGTGTGCGCGGCGAGCGGTTGATGCTGCGGAGGTTCAGGTCGGGCGACAGCTGCGCGGCGCCCTCGGCCGCCCTCACGAGATAGTCGCGGCTGGTCACGTCGTGACCCGGCACCGCGAACCGGAACGAGCCGTCGGCGTTCCTGGCCTGGATGAGCTCCGGCATGTGGACGGGCAGGATCTCGGCTATCGCACGGTGGAAGTCGTACGCCATGTTCGGGATCGACGGGTCGTCCGGATACGCCGGGTCGGACGACTCCACGATCTCCGCGCCGAGCTCGTCGCGCAGCACGCGCAGGATCTCCCCGTTGACGAGATCGCTCGCCGCGGCGTCGTTGGCGGTGTGCTTCACCATGTACTCGCGCACCACGCCGATGCGCACCCCGGCGAGCGGCCGGGCGCGGGCCGCCTCGTCGTCGACGACGAAGCTCGCGTAGGGCGCCTCGGGGACCAGCGCGCGCGGCAGCGCGGCGTAGATGTCGCGCGGATCGTGGAAGCCGCGGTCGGGGTTCGCGAGCGCGTCGAGCACCCGGGCCGCGTCCTCGACGGTGCGGCAGTTGATGCCCCCCCGGTCGAGGTAGGGCTCGACGCCCGTCGACCCGCCGTAGGGCACGAGCCCCTTGGTCGTCACGAGGCCGACGACGCCGTTGCGCCACGCCGGCTGCCGGCACGAGCCGCCGGTCTCCTCGCAGATCGAGCAGGTGGCGAGGTTCGCGCCGACCGACACCGCCGATCCCGAGCTCGAGCCGCCGGGCTCGCGGGCGGTGTCGTAGACGTTGCACGACGGCCCGGCCCAACTGCTGCGGGCGACGCCGGCGCCGTACGTCCGCGACCGGGCGACGGCGCCCCCCGGGTCGCCGCCGCCGGCGTTGTACTCCGAGAGGTTGGCCTTGGCGTAGACGATGGCGCCCTTGGCGCGCAGCTCGGCCACGACCGTCGCGTCCCGCGGCGCGGCGTCCATCGCGTAGGCGGTGTCGGCCCCGCTCGTCGAACGCATGTCGGTGGTGTCGAAGACGTCCTTGAACGAGATCGCCGCGCAGTACATCGGCATCCTATCGAGATCGGGATTCGCACCGTACAAGGCGTCGAGCTCGGCCGCCCGCTCGAGCGCGTCGGGCTGCCGCCGGAACGCCTCGCACGCGGCGGGGCAGTGCGCGGGCAGCGCACCGTCGGACGGGTGCGCGTCGCACCCGGCCTGGCAGGTCACCGAGCGCTCGCCGCGCAGGTTGAGCGTGCTCAGCGCGTTGAGCTGGCCCGCGTCCGCCATGCCCGCGACCATGCCGTACTGCTGCTGCACGGCCGGGTCGGACCGCGTGGGCTCCATCCGGCCGAACTCGATCGGCCGCCCCCGGTAGTCGTCGTAGTCGGGCAGAATCTCGCGCACCGGCACGGTGGCGGCGGGGAACTCGATGGGGGCGCCGGCCCGCACGGCGCCCGGGCCCGGCGCGACCGGTGCGCCGTCGGCGGTGACGAGCTGCGTGCAGGCGCCGTTGTAGGCCCTCGCGCGCTCGACGTAGGCCTCCACCACCTGCACGCAGGTCGTCTCGCCCCCGCGGATCGCGCGATGAATGTCGCCGATGGTGGCTTCCTCGACCTGAAAGGCGCCCTGCGCGGATGCGGCGACCGCGCCCATCATCCACGCGCAGCCGAGCGCCAGGTTCGAAGCGACAATTCGACCGATGTCATGTCTCGGGCCCGACAGCGTTGTCATCGTATGCTCCTGAGATCTGCCGATGCGGTTTCATCTTGTGCCATGCCCGCGTCGATCTCCAAACTTGGAGGTCACCGTGTCGCCTCGCGCCCGCTCAGTGCTGCAGGAAGAACGTGTACGCCGGATTGTCGGCCTCGACGGTATAGGCATAGCCGAGCGCTTCGAGAAACGCCCGGAAGTCGGGCGCCTCCGCGTCGGGCACCTCGAGCCCGGCCAGCACCCGGCCGAAGTCGGCGCCGTGGTTGCGGTAGTGGAACAGGCTGATGTTCCACCGGTTGGCCAGCTTGTCGAGAAAGTCGATGAGGGCGCCCGGCCGCTCCGGGAACTCGAACCGGCACAGCCGTTCGTCGTGCACTGCCGAGGCGCGGCCCCCCACCATGTGGCGGACGTGGAGCTTCGCCATCTCGTTGTCGGTGAGGTCCTCGACCTCGTAGCACCGGGCCGAGAGCAGGCGCGCCACCTCGCTGGCGTCGCGGCGCGACTGGACGGCCAGCCCCACGAAGATGTGCGCGATCTGCCGGTCGCTGAGGCGGTAGTTGAACTCGGTGACGACGCGCCGGCCGATGGTGGCGCAGAACTCGCGGAACGCGCCCCGCCGTTCGGGAATCGTCACCGCCAGCAGCGCCTCGCGCGCCTCGCCGACCTCGGTGCGCTCGGCCACGAAGCGCAGGCGGTCGAAGTTGATGTTGGCGCCGCTGGCGACGGCCACCAGCGTCCGGCCGCGCGCGCCCTCCCGGGCCACCCACCGCTTGAGCCCCGCCACCGCGAGCGCGCCGGCCGGCTCCATCACCGTGCGCGTGTCGTCGAAGATGTCCTTGATCGCCGCGCACGTCTCGTCGTTGCTGACCCGCACGATCTCGTCCACCGTGTCCTTCGCGATGGCGAACGGCAGGGCGCCGACCCGCCGCACCGCGACGCCGTCGGCGAAGATGCCCACGTGGTCGAGCTCCACGCGCCGGCCCTCGCCGAGGGCCCGGTACATGGCGTCGGCCTCGAACGGCTCGACGCCGACGACCCGCACGTCGGGCTGCAGCGACTTGACGTAGCCGGCGATTCCCGCGATCAGCCCGCCGCCCCCGACGGGCACGAAGACGGCGGCGGGGCGGCGCGTGTGCCGCAGCATCTCGGCCCCTATCGTCCCCTGGCCCGCGATCACGAGGGGGTCGTCGAAGGGATGGATGAAGGTCGTGCCGGTCTCCGCCGCCAGTCCGTCGCAGTGGGCCTGCGCCTCGGGGTAGCTGTCGCCGCGCAGCACGACCTCGGCGCCGAGCGCGCGCACCGCGTCGACCTTGATGCGGGGGGTCGTCTCGGGCATGACGATGGTGGCGCGCAGCCCCAGCTTCCGCGCCGAGTAGGCGACGCCCTGCGAGTGGTTGCCGGCGCTGGCGGTGATGATGCCGCGCGCGCGCTCGGCCTCGTCGAGATGGGCGATCTTGTTGTACGCGCCGCGCAGCTTGAAGCTGAACACCGGCTGCAGGTCCTCGCGCTTGAGCAGCACCGCGTTGCCGAGGCGGCTCGACAGCGCCGCCGCGGAATCGAGGGGGGTCTCGCGGGCGACGTCGTAGACCCGGCTGGTCAGGATGTCGTGGAGAAGCGTCGTCAGGCGAACGTTCACGTGGACCTCGCGCAACGGGGTCTGTCGCCGCGCCCCCCCTGCCCGCCCCGACAGCGGAGACGCCTTCGGCGCGGAGTGCATCCGGACGGTGTCGGCTCAGAAGCGGAACTGGCGGGTGACCTTCACCACGAAGGCGCGGTTCTCGAGCATGGGGAAGCCGCGGTCGAGCCAGGTGTCGCGCTGGTCGTTGTACACCACGAACAGCTCGCTGCCCGGCTGGTACTCCCAGCGAAGTCGCACGTTGGTGCTCAGCACGTTGTCGACCGAGTTGTGCTGCAGCAGGGCGCTCGCGAACATGCGCGGCGTGAAGGTGTAGGTGAGCCGCGTCGTGGTCACCCGGGCCGTGAACGCGCCCTGCGGCAGGGTGATGCGGTTGAGCGAGACGCTCGGCTCGACCGCGAACTGCCGCGTCACCTCGATGCGGCCCCGCGAGTAGCCGACGGCGGTGATGTCGCCGTCGAAGAACTCGCCGTGCTGGACCCACAGGTTGCCCGCCACCCGGCGCTGCGGCCCCATGCGGTACGACACCTGGAAGTCGGTGAACTCGTAGCCGCCGACGGGCAGGGTCATCGCGCCGGCGAGCTCGAAGGGGTCGGTCAGCAGCTCGTAGTCCTGCTGGATGTCCGCGCTCAGGCTGTCGCTGTTCTCGAACGAGGTCTGGAAACGCCCCGACAGGATGCGGGTCTCGATTTGCCCGGCCCCGTTCGTGATGTAGTCGAGGCTGCCGGCCCACGTGAACTGCCGCACCGCCTCGATGCCCTCGGGCCGCGGGCTGAACTGCGCGTGGACGTAGCTGCGCCGGAAGTCGTGGCGGCGCATGAAGCCGATCTCGGGGTTGAAGTTCCCGCCGACCTGCAGGTGGTCGACGAGGAGGCCGTAGAGGTCGCCCTCGTACGAGAACGCGGCCTGGTAGCTCTCGTCGTCGCCCTCGAGGCCCGGCGTCCTCGTCTGGGCGTAGTAGCCGTAGAGGTTGACGTTGTCGTAGAACGAGAACGACCCGTCGAGGCCGACGGCCTGGTTCGCGCCGTCGCCGTTCAGCGAGACCGACCGGTTGGTGAACATCGCGCCGACGCGGCTCCGGCGCAGGATGTCGCGCTTGATGCGGAGCACGCTGAAGTTCGTGCCGGCGGCGCCGGCGGGCGACGCGGCGCCGGTGGACACGTCGTCGGTCTGGATGTTGATGGCCCCGACGCTGAAGTCGCCCACCTTGCCGGTCAGCCGTCCGCCGCCGAGGATGGGCACGGTCCGCCCCGTCGCGTCGAGGCCGATGCGGCGGCTGAAGAAGAGGGTCGGCGCGTCGCCGGGCGGGAAGACCCCCGGCGCCGCGTTGAGGTTCCCCCGCGCCGACCCGCCGAAGCCGCCGAAGCCGGCCACCCGCGCGAAGTCGAAGATGCCCTGGCTCTCCAGGAAGAACTCGCGCTTCTCGGGGAAGAAGAGGCTGAACCGGGTCAGGTTGATCTGCTGCTCGTCCACCTCGACCTGCGCGAAGTCGGTGTTGAGGGTGAAGTCGGCGGTCAGGTTCTCGGTCAGCCCGTACTTGAGGTCGACGCCGCCGTTCCCGTCACCGGCGTTCGAGATCGGCGGCGCGACGGTCCGGTCGGTGTTGACGGAGCCGATGGCGTAGGGCTTGACCTCGAACGTGCGGCTGTCCGCGGGCACCTCGAGGCCCACGAGGGTGCCGGCCACCGACAGGCGGAACTGCCCCGGGCCGGCCGAGATGGGCACCGCCGTGAGGTAGGCCTCCTCGTAGTTCGACCGGATGTCGCGGCCGATCTGGATGCCCCACACCTGGTTCGCCCCCGGCCGGAAGCGGAGCGACTGGAAGGGCACCTCCATCTCGACCGTCCAGCCGCCGTCGAAGCGGCCGGTGCGCACGTCCCACACCGGGTTCCAGTCGGGGTTGGGGTTGCCCTCGTCGGTGATCTGCTGGTCGCTGAACCCCCCGATGGGGTTGACCCGGAACGAGAAGCCGTTCCGGCGGTCGTAGAAGGTGTCGAAGACGACGATGTACCCGTCGTTGTTGATGAGCTGGAACGAGTCGCGCTGCATCTCGTTGGCGACCCACGCCGACTCCGGAACCGACTCGTACACGCGGGCCCCGACGTAGATCGACTCGTCGTCGAAGAAGATCCAGTTCTCGGTCGGCTCCGTGGCCGGCGCCCCCTCGTCGGGGGCCTGCTGGATGAAGCCGCCGAAGGGCTCGGTCGTCTCGTAGGCGAGCTCGTCGAGCACGCCGTCGAGCAGCAGGGGCTGATCGAGGCGGACCGCGCGGACGGTCGCCCCGCCGGCCGCGTCGCGGGTGATGGTTACCGGCGGGACCGGGGCGGGGGGGCCGTCGATGACGGGTCCCGCGCCGGTCTCCGGGGCGAGGGCCTGCTGCTGCGCGGCCGCCGCGCGTGGCGTCGTCGCGAGGAGCAGGGCGCACGTCACGAGCGCGGCGAGCCGCGCCATCGACCGGGCGTTCATCGCTCCGCCGGCTCGACGACGCCAGCCCGCCAATGGTCGCCTGACGGTTCCGCTTGGCGCCCAACCGATCCTGCTGGAGTCCGCGCCGTTCCACGGCGCAGGCGCCTGGCGGGCAGCGCGAAGACGCAGAGCGCCGTTTCCCCGACGCCCGACCCACCGCAGTACCGATTCATGCGTCCTCCTTCGACCGAAGAAACTCGCCGTTCAGGCAGCCTCCGACCTCGATGGGCTCGGCCGTCTCGTCGCTTCACGATCAGGACGGAAGAATCGTCGGCCGCAGGGGAGCCCGTGCGGAAGCCCGCTGCATTGTAGACGCCCGGGGGCCGCATTGCGCTTAGGTTCTCGGCGCGGGCCCGCTGTTCCCGGGTCGGCTACGGTTCTCCCTCGGTATCCCGCTCCAGGCAGGTTCCCGGGGGCGCCCCATCGACGTCGATGCCCTCGACCGCCCGCAACGCGCTCGCTTCCTCGAGTGCGTACAGAGGATCCAGCATGCGGGGGGTCGTCGTGGACGTGTGACCGGCGAAGCGCACCCGCCACTGCAGCCGGGCGTCGACGCCGTCCGGCACGACCATGACGCAGGCGAACCGGTGCCGCCCCGGCCGGAAGACCGTGGGCTGACTGCGGTCGGCCGCGCCGGCGAGGAAAGCGTTGTCGTCGCCGGCGACGGTCACGTCGACGTGGTTCACGTTGTGGTAGCCGAAGGCCAGCGTCCGCGATCCGTCGGCGTTCACGATGAAGCCGTCGTAGATCAGGTAGACGGGGTGCCGGGGCTGGGCCCGGGCGGCGGACGCGGCCGCGGCGCCCGCCAGCGCGAGAACGACGGCGGCGCCCGCCAGCGCGAGAACGACGGCGGCCCGGCGCATGCGGCTACTCCTCCGCCTGCAGCTCGGCGTACTCCTCCTCCGAGATGTGGAAGTAGTCGAGCCAGCCGATGTTCATCTCGTCGATGGTCCGCTGGCCCCAGCCGACCGCGGCGTCCGGATCGGGGTTGACCCGGTTGGCGGCCGAGTTGTCGTGGTACGCGGTGACGTGCATGACGGTGCCCGGCGGCAGCGTCAGCGGCGTCTCGTACACGTAGGTCGGCTGCCAGTCCCACGCGAACCGGTCGACGTCGCTCAGCAGCTCGGGGGTCGCGCTGCCGGGCCGTATCGCCTCCAGGGTCATCGCCCTGCCCCGGTAGTGCATGTGCGGCTGGAAGCTGATGATGCGGGTCGCCTCGGGCAGCGTGAAGTAGGCGTCGCTGCGCACGTTCGGCGCGCCCGGCGGAATGATGAGGTCGGCCGCGTTCGAGACCGCCCTCGTCCTCACCACGTACTCCGGCTCGTAGCCCGCCGGGTAGAGCTTGATGCCCACGCTCGTCTGGTCGGTGAAGCTCCGCTCGTCGTCCGGCAGGTAGTGGAGCTGCAGCCGGATGCGGTCGTCCTTGCGCAGCAGCCGCGCGTAGCCGTCCTCGAAGTAGTCGCCGACGAAGTCGCCGCGCGCGCGGTTGGCGAGCAACTGGCGGACCCCGCTCGGCGCCCCGCCGTCCGCCGCTTCGTCCTCCGCGTCGCGCACCGCGTAGACGAGCACGTGGTGGACCACGCGCGACTCGCCCGGCATGACCTGGATCCACTTGATGTAGCGGTCCTCGGTGAGTCCGGTCGACATCTCCGGCTCGGGGTAGGTCTCGGTCGAGTTGGGCGGCACCACGACCGGCGGGCTGGTCACCACCAGGTCCGGCTCCTCGCCGTGGTACCAGGTGTCGACGGCCGGCCACTCGACCGGCGGCGGGGCGTCGGCGGGGTTCCCGCGGGGGGCGCCCTGCTCGACCCACCGCGCGATGATGGCGATCTGCGCCTCGCTCAGCGACGGGTCGTCGCGGTACCGGCCCACCGTCCGGTCCGCGAACCACGGGGGCATGACGCGCTCCTCGACCCGCTGCCTGATCGAGCGCGCCCACGGCCGCACCTCCTCGTAGGTCAGCAGCGACATCGGCGTGAACATGTCGGGCCGGTGGCACGTCTGGCAGGACCGCTGCAGGATGGGCAGCACGTCGCGGGTGAACGTGGGGTGCTCGGGCACCGCCCCGCCTTCGTTCGCGGCGGCCTGGATCGGACTCGCCGCCACGAACGCCGACATCGCGACGCCCCGGACCAAGGCTCTCGACAACGAGATGCTCATCGCTTCACTCCGTCACCTAGCCCGGAGAGCGTCGCCTCCGGCTCCGCTCGCCGCCCAACCAACCCTCCAGGAGTCCGCGCCGTTCTACGGCGACTCCTCGCCCGCCCGTCGTCGCCTGCGGCTCCGCCGGGCGCCCAACCAACCCTCCAGGAGTCCGCGCCGTTCTACGGCGCAGACTCCTGGCCCGCCCAGCGTCGCCTGCGGCTCCGCTGCGCGCCCAGCCAACCCTGCCGGGAGTCTGCACCGTTCTACGGCGCAGACTCCTGAGTCTGACGCCGTGCCAATCTAACACGGGCCGCGCTTCCGGGCTACGGCCGGCGGAATCGCCGCAGCCGGTCGGAGTTCAGAATGACCATGGAAGGACCGTGGCACGGCTGCCTGTCGCGTCGAGAGCGGCAGAGCCGGGGTACCACCCGGCGGCGGCTCAGTGCGCCGTCGAGGCGGCCGCCGCATCGATGAACAGGTCGAGCACCTCGCGCACGACGCCGTTGTCGGCGCCGGTCAGGTTGATCAGGCCCACGACGACCACGCGGGTCTCGGGCTCCATCACCATCAGCGACGTGCCGCCGACCGATCCGCCGGAGTGGGACAGCAGGCGCCGGCCGTCGTCGCGGGTCCGGATGAACCAGCCGAGGCCGTAGCTCACGCCCTCGCCGTCGCGGGTCTTCTGCTCGGTGAAGAGCAGCTCCCGCGACGACTTCGACAGGAACCCGTCGTCGAGGTGGGCGTTGGCGAAGCGCAGCACGTCCTCCGTCGTCGACAGGAAGCCGCCGCCGGCCCACTTGTAGCTGTTGTTCACGAACGGCGCGTTCACCACCCGCCCTTCGTCGTCCCGCACGTAGTAGCGCGTCCGTCCGCGGATGATCGGGGTCACGAAGTCGGCGACGGTGTCGCGCATGCCGAGGGGACGGAAGACGGCGTCGCGCATGTAATCGAGGAACGGCTGCCCGGCCGCTCCCTCGACCGCGGCGCTGAGCAGGTTGAAGCCGTGGCTCGTGTACGAGAACGCGGTGCCCGGCTCGTGCAGCAGCGGGTCGTCGGCAAAGATGGACAGCGCGTCGACCACCGTCGCGTAGGGGTCGCGGATGAAGTTCTCGTTCCCCCGGTAGTGGCGGATCCCGCCCAGGTGGCCGCCGAGCTGCCGTGTCGTGACGGGGTGCGCCTTCTCGGGGAACGACGGGACGTACGTCTGGACCGGCGCGTCGAGGTCGAGTCGGCCCTTCTCGACCAGTGACGCCACCGCCGCCGCCGTCATCGACTTCGAGATGCTGCCGACGCGGAACTTCACCGCCGGCGACATCGGGACCCGGTGCTCGAGGTCGGCGTAGCCGAAGCCCTCCGACCACACCGTCTCGCCGTCGACCGACACCGCGATGGCGATGCCGGGATAGCCGCGCTCGGCGATGTCCGCGCGCACCCGCGCGCGCGCCTCCTCGACCACCTCGGCGTAGTGCAGCGGCGCCGGCGCCACCGCGGCCGGCGCCGTCGGCTGGGCCGGGGTCGACGGCGCGCACAGGCAGGCGAGCACCACGGCGAGGGCGACGTGGCGCCCCTGCTTCATGCCGGGGGCCGACATCGTGATCATCCAGCGGACCGGGCTTCTCATCGCTCCTCCTCGTCTCGGGCGCGACTCTCGCCGCCGGCCCGCCAATCGTGGCCTTCGACTTCGGCGGGCGACGGCCCGAGACTCTCCCCTGCGGCCGCGATTTCACCGCCGCGCGCTCCCAGCCCTCGCGCGCGGCTTCGCGAGGGCCGAGGCAGAGTCATCGCCGCCGTCTACCGCGATTCCGCCGCCGCCCGCTCCTCGGCCCGCGCGCCGGCCAGGATGCCCTCCATCGAGTAGTTGCCCTCGTGGCAGGCGTACTCGTAGAGGGGCTCGTCGGTCCGCTTCAGCTCGACCCGCGCCGTCCACGGGCGCGTCCAGGTCGCCGGGTCCTCGATGGTGAACTCGTACTCGATGAGGTCGGGGGCGGTCCGCGTGAAGCGCTCGACGAGCCGGGCGTCGGGGGTCGAGCCCCGCAGGCTGGTCAGGCGGTTGAAATGCATCGTCTCGACGACGAGGGTGTCGCCCTCCCAGTGGCCGCGCGACTGCCCCGAGAACTGCCGGATGGGCTGCTCGGGCCGCGGGCGCCCGTCGAGGGGCACGACGCGCAGGGTGTGGGTCATCTCGATGACCATCGCCACGTGGTCGGGGGTCTGGAAGATGTGCACGTTGTTGTTGTAGGCGCTCGGGACCATGGGCAGGCCGGTGGTGAACATGCACCGGTCGTTCAGGCCGCGGTCCTCCCACGAGTCGGCGGGGTGCTCGCGCCGGTAGGCGGCGCGCTCGGCCCGCCGCCGCTCCGCCTCGGCCGTCAGGGGCGGCATGCGCCCGTTGGGCGGGTCCACGATGAGCGACGTGCGCCGCGTGGTCTGGGTGGTCGTCCCCCGGTCGAGCCAGTAATCGTTGTAGGCGCCGAGCGCGCCGTCCTCGCCGCGGTCGACGCTGGTCCCGGCCCGGGTCCGCCGCGGGGGCCGAAGCAGCAGCTCGAGCTCGCGGTCGACCGTCGCCTGCTCGAGGCCCGCCGCCTCCTCCTCGGTGAGGAACTCGCGGTCCGCGTGCTGCTCGGGCCGCTGCAGCGGCGTGATGGAGCGGAAGTCCCAGATGCCCTGCAGGGAGGGCTCGCCCCACCCGGTTCGGAGCGATGCCGCCTCCTCCTCCGACTGCGCCGCCACCGGACCCGGAGCCACCGCAAGCCCCGTCGTCACGACAAGTACGGCCACGAGACAACGTCGGCTCATCTGAACCTCCTCTTCGTGCAGCCGGCCTCCAGCCGGCCCTCCCCATGATGGACCCGGTCGCCTCCTCGCGCAAGCGGCGCCCCGACGCTGGGCGCACGTCAAGAAAGTGAGACGCGACCCGCAAACCGTACCGCCGAGGCCGGGACGGCGCGTTCCGGAGGGGTTCGCACCCGAGAACACCGAGAATCGGGAGCCTGACAGCCCAGCGTGGCAGCCATCTCACGAATCTGACGTGCACCCACCGACGCTGCCGGTCTCGCTCGATCGTGGGCCGGGCGCGTTACCCCGGCGGGCGCCAACCCTCCGAGCCGCGTGGGGCGCGAGCGAAATGGCCACGCGGCTCGGCCGCCGCCGCGCGGGCAGTCGAATACCCGACCGGGGCGCCGCGTAGATCCCGAAAGCGAAGGGAGCCCGATGATCCAGAGCGAAGAACGCAACGACGTCACCCCGGTGTGCCCGCACTGCAACGAGCCGTTGCGCGCCATCCAGTACCGGTCCCTGTCCGGATTCCTCGGCAAGCGCTACGTGTACTTCTGCGCCGGCTGCCACAAGGTGCTCGGCGTCTCCCACCGGAAGGGCTTCTGGATGGGCTGACGTCGGAGCACCCGTGCGCTGGGCGCGGACGCCGTCGCTCCCAAGACGTCCCGGGGCGACGACTCGTCTTGCGAGCTCGCCGCGTGGTCTGACGCGAAGCGGCGCGCCGCGGAACCGTGCCGCCACCCGCGGGAAGCGCAGGCTCCCGGCAGGGTTGGTCGGCCGCCGAGCGGAACCGCAGGCGACGGATGGCGGGCTCGGAGTCTGCCGCAGAACGGTGCGGCCCCCGAGCAGGGTTGGTTGGGCGCCCAGCCGAGCCGTAGGCAACGATGGGCGGGCTACTCCGCCGCGTCCTCGCCGCGGGCGTGGGCGAGCTCGCGCGCGCTGGGGTTGACCGAGGGCCGGAGCGGGACCTCGCACACCCGCGCCCGCTCGGGCTGCCCCGGCCGGCTCGCGTACTCGTCGGGCAGCCACACCCGGAGCTCGGTGCCGACCGCCGACCGGCCGACCGGCAAGTAGCCGAGGGCGATGTTGCACCCCAGCTCGGGCGAGTACCAGGGCGAGGTCAGGTACCCGATGGGGTCCCCGCCATCGGCGTCCGAGACCAGCCAGAAGTCCGGCGCATAGTCGTCGATGGGCTTCCCGCCCAGGGTCATGCCCACCATCGTCATCTTGAACGGCGGCCGTCCCGCCTCGATCTCGGCGCGCATGCGCTCGAGGGCGGCCCGGCCGATGTAGTCGCCCGCCTTCCTGCGCGGCACCTGGTAGGCCAGGTTGCACTGGAACGGGGTCGTCTCGTGGTCCATGTCCTGGCCCCACGACAGGATGCCGGCCTGGATGCGGCGCTGATGGCCGGGGGCGATGACCTGGAGCCGGTGCGGCCGTCCCGCCTCGAGTACGGCGTTCCACAGCGCCTCGGCGTGCAGGGTCGCGTCGCGCAGGTAGATCTCATAGCCCTTCTCGCCCGAGAAGCCGGTCTGGGAGACGACCACCGGGCAGCCCGCGACGTCGGCTTCGAGGAGGCCGTAGTAGGGGATGTCCCGGATCGCGTCGCCGACGAGGTCGACCATCAGGGCGAGCGACTTCGGCCCCTGGATCTGCACGGGGCAGACGTCGATCTCGTCGATCGCCACGTCCCGGCGCAGCCCTACGTTGACGCCCTGCAGCCAGTACAGCAGGTCGGAGTCGGCCAGCGAGAACCAGAACTCGTCGCGCGAGAGGCGCAGCAGCACCGGGTCGTTCAGGATGCCGCCCTTCTCGTTGCAGAGGATGACGTAGCGGGCGCGCATCGGCTCGATGCGGGTCGCGTCGCGGGTGACGACGTAGTCGACGAACCGCTCCGCGTCGGGCCCCGCGACCCGGACCTGCCGCTCGACCGCGACGTTCCACAGGGTGACGTGCTTCGTCAGGGCCTCGTGCTCGGCCGCGGCGCCCCCGTCCTCGGGCCGCACGTAGCCGCGCGGATGGTACACGCGGTTGTAGACGGTGGCCCGCCAGCAGCCCGCGGCGTGGGACAGGTGCCAGTAGGGCGACTTCCGCACGCGCGTCGAGATGAGCAGCTCGGTGGGGGTGCGGCCGCTCTGGCGCAGGTTGAGCGGCACGGTGCGGTCGGATTGATCGACGCTTCGGGGCTGGCCGCTCATGGCGCCTCCCGTGATGTCGTTGCGAATCGCTCGCCGCTGCATGATCATGCATGGTCGCGCCCCGGTCAACGGTCCGGATGCGCCCCGTCGGGAAGCGGGCCGAGAGCCCGCTCGTGCATAGGTGTCCTGCGTAGAAACGGCCCGCGTTCACCGCGCCGTTGTGGAAGCGCCGGAACAGTCCGGAGACTCGACGGCCGGACCCCGGCGGCCCGGTCATGATCGGGGCCGGCCGGCGAACCAAGGACGGAGCAATCTGCGTGTCCCCGTGGGGAGCGCGACGGGTGCGGCCGGTGAAGCCGGACGGCGCGATCGGCGAGTCCCCGGGGTCAGGGCTGCGGTCGCGGCCGCGCATCCGCGCATCGGCGTGTCGCGCGCGAATCGGGAGGTCGATGATGAGCGGATCCGACAGCAGCCCCGGCCGAGGCGCGCCTCCGGCGCCGCCGGCGCCGCCGGCGCGGGCGAGCATCGCGGTGATCGGCGCGGGCATCGTCGGCAACTGCCTGGTCGGGCACCTGGCCGACCTCGGCTGGCGCGACCTCGTGCTCATCGACAAGGGGCCGCTTCCCAACCCGGGCGGCTCGACCGGCCACGCCTCGAACTTCATCTTTCCGACCGACCACAGCCGCGAGATCGCGATGCTGACCCTGGAGAGCCAGCGGCAGTACGCGGCGCTCGGCGTCAACACCACCTGCGGCGGCATCGAGGTGGCGCGCACCGAGGCCCGCATGGAGGAGCTGCGCCGGCGCATGACCTCGGCGCGGGTCTGGGGCATCGAGGCCGAGCTGCTGTCGCCGGCCGAGGTGGTCGCCAGGGCGCCGTTCGTGAACGGCGACGTCATCCGGGGCGGCTTCTACACGCCGAGCGTGTCGGTGGTCGACTCGGTGCGGGCGGGCACGATCATGCGCGAGCGGGCGCAGGCGAAGGGCGCGCTCACGGTGCTGGAAGAGACCGAGGTCACCGGGCTCGAGGTCACCCGCCCGCCGTTCGGCCGCCCGCGCATCCGCGCCGTGGCGACCGCGCGCGGCACGATCGCGGTCGAGCAGGTGGTGATCGCCTGCGGGGTCTGGAGCCCGCGCCTCGCGGCGATGGCCGGCGCCACCATTCCCCTCACGCCGGCCGTGCACCAGATGGCCGACCTCGGGCCCATCGATCTCCTGCACCGCACCGGCAACGAGATCGCCTATCCCATCGTGCGCGACATGGACACGTTCATGTACGAGCGGCAGAGCCACGACGCGATGGAGGTCGGCTCGTACGCGCACCGTCCCATCCTGGTCCATCCCGACGACATTCCGTCCCTGGCCGACGCGGAGCGCTCCCCCACCGAGCTGCCGTTCACCGCCGGCGACTTCGCGCCCCAGCTCGAGCAGGCCCGCGAGATCATGGGCGGGCTGCTGGCCGGGTCCGAGATGCGCTACTCGGTGAACGGCCTGCTGTCGCTGACCCCCGACACCCACCAGGTGCTGGGCGAGACCGCCGAGGTCGAGAAGCTGTGGTCGGCGGCGGCGGTCTGGGTCAAGGAGGGCCCGGGCACCGCGCGCCTGATCGCGGAGTGGATCACGCACGGCTACCCGCGCCTGTGCGACCCGCACGCATCGGACGTCACGCGCTTCTATCCGCACGAGCGGACCGTCGGGCACATCCGGCAGCGGTGCCGCGAGCACTTCAACAAGACCTACGGCATCGTGCACCCGCGCGAGCAGTGGGCGTCGGGGCGGGGCATGAGCCGGGCGCCGTTCCACGACCGGACCGCCGCCCTCGGCGCCGAGTTCTTCGAGGCGCGCGGCTGGGAACGGCCCCAGTGGTACGCGTCGAACGCCGACCTCGTCGAGCGCCACGGGGTCGCGGACCGCCCCCACGAGTGGGACCGCCGCTGGTGGTCGCCGATCATCGACGCCGAGCATCTCCACCTGCGCGCAAAGGTGGGCGTCGTCGACCTGAGCGCGTTCCAGATCTTCGACGTGTCGGGGCCCGGTGTCGTGCCCTACCTGGAGCGGCTGACCGTCAACCGCTGCGATCGCCCCGTCGGCCGCTGCATCTACACGCCGCTGCTCACGCCGGAAGGCGGCATCCGCGCCGACCTCACCATCCAGCGGCTCGCCGACGATCGGTTCCGCATCGTGACCGGCGTCTTCGACGGCGCGCGCGACGAGGTGTGGTTCCGCCGGCATCTGCCGGCCGACGGCTCCGTGCAGCTCGAGAACCTGTCGTCTGCGCTCTGCACGCTCGGCGTGTGGGGTCCGGACGCGGGCGCGCTGCTTTCCACCATCACCGACACGCCGCTCTCTCAGGCGGCCTTCCCGTACGGCACGCTGCAGGAGGCGATTATCGACGGCGTGCCGGCGACGATGCTGCGCATCTCGTACGTGGGCGAGAACGGCTGGGAGATATACGCGCCCACGCCGCAGGGGACGCGCCTGTGGGACGCGATTCTCGAGGCCGGCCGCGCCTTCGACGCCCGGCCGGTGGGCCTCGG
>JAJEEA010000131.1 GCA_022821235.1 Vicinamibacteria bacterium | reverse complement strand
CCGTCGTTGGGGATGACGTCCTGGGCGATCCCGGCGTTGACCGCGACGTACAGGTCGCGGGCCTCGTCGTAGGCCATGCTCTCGGCGAAGCGGAAGCCGCCGAAGGTCCTGGCGTTCGACGACAGGTCGAGGGGCGCGCCCGCCATGAAGGGCTGATCGGCCGCGTCCTGGGCCTGTGCGCCGGTGGCCGTTGCGCCGGCCATGAACCCGGCCAGCAGCGCGCTGACGACGATGCATCGAGAAACGAGCTGTTCTCCGCGAAGACGTGACATGAGCTTTCCTCCGATTTCGGAACGATTCCCGACGTGGAACCCGGCGCGGCGGCGTGCTCCGGCCCCGGCGCGTACACCGATGGCTGTCCGGGCGACGAGCGATGCGTGAGGGCGTGGGTGTCGCGGAGCGCGACGGAGCGGCTACGCGGGCGGGCCGCGCGTGGGACGGATGCCGAGGGTCGCGGCGCGTTCGCCGACGGGGCGGGCGGACGCGACGGCGTGGGCGACGAGATCCGGCGCGCACGGCGCGGGCGAGCCGTCCGCTGCGATCCCCGACTGGTGCCGGAAGTTGCAGGCGTCGCAGTCGGCGTGGCCGGCCGTCCGGACTCCGGCGTCGTGCTCGTGGAGCGCGACGCCCAACGTCGCCAGCGCCACCACCGCGAGAACGACGAGCAAGGCGGTGCCCCGCTTCGACTGCATCACCCACCTATTGAAGATGCAAAAGCGACTCGGAGTCAAGCGCGCGTCTTTGCCCAAGGTGAAGCGAGCGTGAAATGAGCCTGACGGGGGCCGGGTCCCGATCATCGGAGGATGATCGTGAAGCTCGACACCCGGCGTCCGCCCGCCGGGGCCGCCGGCGTCGCCGTCGCCTCCGCCGAGGCCCTCCCGGGACCCCCGGCGTTCACCGTCCGATCTCTTGAATCATGTTGACAACTCCGCATGTGGAGCGGACACTGGAGCATGGTTCACGACCGGCGATCCGCGTTGTCAGGCTATGTCAGCGGGTTGCTCTCCGCGGGCCGCTCGGTGTTCACTGCGGAGGAAGCCGAAGAGGTTCTCGGCGTCGGACGTGGTGCGTTTCTGGATGCCGCCGAGCGGCTGCAGCGCCGGGAGGCGCTGCTGAGTCCGCGGCGGGGATTCTATGTGGTCGTGCCGCCGCAATACGGGTCCTGGGGGGGACCGCCGCCGTCCTGGTACATCGACGCGCTGATGCACCATCAAGGCCATGCCTATTACGTCGGGCTGCTGAAAGCCGCGGAGCTCCAGGGCGCGACGCACCAGGCCGTCATGGAGTTTCAGGTCGTTTCGGACAAGCGCCTGCCGAAGATCCGCGCCGGTCGCAATCTGATCGTCTTCTACTTCCGCAAGAACATGGAACCCGTGATGGCGGGAACCGAGCGCCGCAAGACCGATACCGGCACGATGAGGATATCCTCGGCCGCGCTGACGGCTCTCGACCTGTTGCGCTATCCGCGGGCGTCCGGCGGCATCGACAACGTCGCCACGGTCCTGTCCGATCTCGGTCAGACGATCGATCCCGAGCAACTCGGCACGCTCTCGGCGTTGATGGAACGGCCGGTCGTGCAGCGGCTGGGGCACCTGCTGGAGCATCTCGGCCACGACGCCCGGACGGGACCCATGTTGGAGTCGTTGCGGGCGCGAGGATCGTTGCCCTGGACCGAGCTCGACCGGCAGGAGGTACGGGAGCCCGACTTCGAGCTTGAACCGCAACGGCGCGATTCGCGATGGCGGGTCATTGTCCGGCGCGTGCCGGAGCCGGACCAATGATCCCCGCGCAGAACATCGTCGCGTGGGGCAATCTCGTTCCCTGGACGGACGCGCGCCAGATCGAGCAGGACCTCATCATCAGCCGTGCTCTGGTCGAGATCTTCTCGGACGCTGGGCTGCGCGGCGCGTTGCGGTTTCGTGGCGGGACGGCACTCAACAAGCTGCACTTCCCGGCGCCGCTGCGCTATTCGGAGGACATCGATCTCGTCCGTACTTCGCACGGTCCGATCGGTCCGGTCCTCGACCGGTTGCGTGCCGTTCTGGAGCCGTGGCTGGGGCGGGCGCAGTTCGAGCAGAGCCGCGTCGCGCCGAAGCTCCGCTTCCGAGTCGAGGCCGAGGACGGCGGCGCCCCGATCCGGCTGAAGATCGAGATCAACACGCGCGAGATCGAGGCCTTCGACGTGCCGATGGCGCTGCCGCTCGATGTCGCCAATCCGTGGTTCTCCGGCAGGGCGGCCATTTCGACATTCTCGCGGGAGGAAATGCTGGCGACCAAGCTGCGGGCGCTGCTGCAGCGGGACCGGGGGCGCGATCTCTACGACCTCGCGCACGCGCTCGAGGTCTTGAAGGGCCTCGAAATCGACCGCGTGGTCGACGTGTTCGGGCAGTACCTGGTCCTTTCCGGCCAAGCCATCTCACGGGCGCAGGCCCAGGATCGCATGTTCGCCAAGCTGGCCAATCCGCGCTTCTTGCTGGATGTGCGCCCATTGCTGCCGGCCGATCGGGCGGAAGCTCTGACGGAGGGGGCGACGGCAGAGGCGTTTCGCCTGGTGTTCATGACCCTTGTCGATCGGCTGCCCGGTGAGTCCTGGGGAAGGACGGCCGCGATGAAGCAGAGGTTCGGTATTCGATGGTGAGAGGCCGCCAATGGTCACGGTCGTGGAGCGGGTCAAGGTGGTTGAGCGCTCAGGGGCTCCCGCGCTCCTTGCCCCATCGGGCAGTCTCTGCTAGGGTCGAAAGCGGATGGTCGACAGAGGACCCGCGCACGCGGGGCTCCGACGACGCGGCACCGGCCGGCGGGCCTGGCTCGTCGTGCTGGCGATGGCGCTGGCCGGCGTCATGGCCGCCGAGGTCATCTGCCACGAAGAGCACGAGGTCGGCCAGGACTGCACGGCCTGCCAGCACCGTCACCAGCCCGCCGCCGAGCCGTGTGGATCCCTCCCAATCGGGCTCGCGGACGTTCCGGAGTCCATCGAGCCGGCTGACGACGGCGCCGGCATCACGTCCGGTCACTTCCGCCGTCTGCCCGCCCGCGGCCCGCCCGCCTAGCTCCCGTCACGCGCTACGTTTCGTCCATCGTTCGTCGACGGCGCACGCCGCCGCGTGCGCATGAGCATGCGCGCTACGGCGATGGCGCCTGTCTCAGCCGACTGCGGTTCAAGGGATGGCGTCTGCCGACACCGTTCGGCGGTGTCGGGCCCTCGCCCCGTCCGGGGCGCGTGTCCCTGACGCGGTGCCTGGCGCGTTCGCGGCCGCCCTGCGCGATGGACACGGCAAAAGGTCACGAGGAGTGGAGCTCGGGAAGGGAATCCGATGTACCGATTGACAGCAACAGGGGTTCGTGCGGCGGCTTCGATGGTCGTTCTCGCCGCGGCGCCGGTCCTCGCCCAGGAGACCGGCAGGGTGCACGGCACGGTGACACTGCAGGAAGTCGACTTCGTTCAAGGCGCGGTGGTCCTCGTCGTGGGCACGGGCAGGTACGCGTTGAGCAACGAGCTGGGACGGTTCGTCATCGACGGCGTGCCGCCCGGCTCCTACGAGGTCCTCGCGCAACGCGAGCACGTGACCGCGGGACGGCAGAGGGTGGACGTCGATCCAGGCGGGGACGCAACGGTGGACTTCGTGCTCGGACTCTCGCCCGTTCGCGAGGACGTGACCGTGACCGCCTCGGCGGGCGGAACCGAGACGACGTTCGAGGCGTTCAACGCGGTCACCACCGTGGACTCGTTCGACATCGCGAGAGAGTCGGCCGCCGGTCTCGAAGACGTCCTTCGGAACGAGCCGGGCGTTGCGATCCGCGGCTTCGGCCCCGGCGCGAGCCGGCCGATCATCCGCGGCTTCGACGGCGACCGGGTGCTGGTCCTGGAGGACGGCGTCCGCACCGGAGACCTGTCGAGCGAGTCCGGCGATCATGGCGTCGCGGTCGACCCCGACAGCGCGGAACGCATCGAGATCGTGCGCGGGCCGGCGACGCTGCTGTACGGCCCGAACGCGGTCGGCGGGGTCGTCAACGTGATCACGCCCCACGAGAGCTACCGCGGGTCGCTTCTCGAGGGCACGCGCGCGCAGTTCAGCGCCGACCTTGGGAGCGCGAACGCGCAGGCCGGCAGCAACTTCGGCCTGCAGCACGCGCGGGACGGCGTGCACTACTGGGCCGGCGGCGGCACGCGGCGGACGGACGACTACGCGACGCCCGAGGGGACCGTGGAGAACTCCGCCACCGAGTCGAGCACCGTGCGGGCCGGGGTGGGCTGGTCGGGCGACCGGCTCTTCGCGAGCGCCGGGGTGACGTCGAACGGCGGCCGCTACGGGGTGCTGTTCGCGGGCGAGTTCCACGGACACCACGAAGGCGAGTCCGGCGGGCACGGGGACGAGCATGGCGAGACGGCGATCTCGCTCGACTGGCAGCGCCGCGCCGGGCGGTTCGACATCGGTCTCCAGGACCTCGACAACCGCTTCATCGAGGGAGCACGGCTCAGCCTGAACGTCGTGGATTGGCACCATGACGAGCTGGAGAGCGAGGGCGGGCAGCAGCGCGTCGGCACCCGCTACGACAACCGCACCTACATCGTTCGCGCCGACCTGGACCAGCGCCAGACGGCCCGTCTGGCGGGGAGGTTCGGCGTCTGGACGCAGATACGGGACTTCGAGGCCGCGGGAGTCGAGGCGCTGGCGCCGCGGACCGACCAGTCGTCCTTCGCGGCCTTCGCCTACGAAGAGCTGAGCCTGGGGCGCTTTCGCGTGCAGTTCGGCGGTCGGGTCGACCGCGACGACTACCAGGTGGCCGAGCGCAGCGTCGTCGGTGCGCTCGATGACGGGCACGACGATCACGATGGGCACGACGATCACGATGATGGGCACGACGATCACGGGGGGCACCCCGAGGCGCCCCACGCGCGCGACCGCGGCTTCGAGGGCGCATCCGCGTCGGTCGGACTCCACGCGGATCTCGGGGCCGGCAACGCCCTGGTCGCCAACGTGACCCGCTCCTACCGCGCCCCGGCCATCGAGGAGCTGTACAACTTCGGTCCTCACGTCGGCACGCTCTCCTTCGACGTCGGCAACCCGGACCTCGACGCCGAGTCCACCCTCGGACTGGACCTGAGCCTGCGGCACCGAGGCGACCGCGTCCGGGGCGAGCTGAACTTCTTCATGTACGACATCGACAACTTCATCTTCGGCAACCGCAGCGGGGCGGTGGCGGACAACCTGCCGGTGTTCGACATCCTGCAGGGCGACAGCCGCTTCGCCGGTTTCGACGCCCGGGGCAGCACCCGGCTGGGGCGGACCTGGCTGACGCTGGGCCTCGGGTACGTCGACGCGCGGCTGACGACGACCAACGAGGCGCTGCCGCGGATTCCGCCGCTGCGAGGCACGCTGGACCTCGACATCCCCTACGGCGGGTTCACGCTGAGCCCGCAAGTGGAGCTCGCGGGGCGGCAGGCCGACGTGTTCCGGGGCGAGACCGAGACCGAAGGCTACTCCGTGGTCAACCTGCGCGCGTCGTACGTCTGGCCGCTGCAGGACATGTCGCACATCCTGTCGTTCACGGGCTACAACCTGACGAACACGCTCTATCGCAACCACACGTCGTACATCAAGGATCGGGCCCCCGAGATGGGCCGCGGGGTCCGGTTGGGCTACTCGGTGCGGTTCCACTAGTGGTCCGTCACACCATAATCTTCGGGTAGACGGACTTGAGTTTACAGCGCGCATCGTCGACCTTCATCTGCCAGTCGACGCCGCGTTGCGTGTCAGTGACGTCCTCCGACCACGCCGACACTTCGCCGTGCAGCGTCTCGCGGTCGCCGATGCGGCGCCCGTCCAGGCATTGGCGCGTCATGGCACTCAGCTCGTTCTCGGCGATGTTCAGCCAGCTCCCGTGCTTCGGCGTGTAGCAGAACTCGATGCGTCGAACCAGTTCCCGTGCCCGGCTCGGCTCGAACGCTTCGTAGAAAGCGCCCGGCGTGTGCGTGTTGAGGTTGTCGCACACCAGGGTGACCTTCGGGCAGTCGGCGTAGCGCCCGTCCAACAGGTCGGCGACCTCCACCGCCCAGTCCGCCTTCGTACGCCGCTCCCGCGCCGTCGCCTGCCGCCAACCCGCCAGCGGTTCGCTGAACAGGAAGACCGCGGCCGTGCCAGCCCGCTCGTACTCGTAGTCGACACGGCGGGGGCGCTCCGGCGTGGCGGCAATCGGCAGGCGCGTTTCCTTGACCAGTTGCACCGGCTGCTCATCCATGCACACGACCGGCCAGGCCGGGTCGTGCGGTCGCGCATAGACGTCCAGGACTTGCTCCATGTGCGCTGCGAACTCGGCGTCGGCCCCCGGCGGGATCACCCAGTACTCGATTTTCCGCTGGGTCATCCCGTTTTTTTTAGCGTCCTCCGGATGGTCTCGCGGCTGACCGACTCGACGATCTCCAGCTCGACCACCCGACGCGCCAGTAGCCGCAACGACCAGTTCGCGTAGCCCTTCGGGGGCGGCCCCGTACGCAGGGCGATGACCTGCGCCTCCTGTTCGCCGTCGAGCAGTTTGGGGACCGGGGGCGACGGACGCCGCTTTCGTTCGAGCGCCCGCTCGAATCCTTCCAGCACGCATCGCTGACGAATGTTTTCGACCGTCTTGGTGCGGCACGAATAGGCGTCGGCGATCTGCTGGTCGGTCCACCCCGGTCCGTCCGCATCGGCCTGCAAGAGAATCTGCGCGCGGCGCACCTTCTCGCTGCCGCCGCTGAGCTTGCGGACCGTCTGTCGA
>JAJEEA010000428.1 GCA_022821235.1 Vicinamibacteria bacterium | reverse complement strand
CGCCGCTGCCGCCGGCCGGCGTGGCGGGCAGCCTGACCCTGGGGGCGCCGGCGGAATCGGCGAGCGGGGACCGGCCCATGTCGGGGTTCGCCGCCGCCGGCATCCTGGCCGGACGCCCCACGCTGCGCCCGACCCGCACCGACGTCCGGCCCGACATCGACGGGCGCCTCGACGACGTGGTCTGGCGCAGCGCGGTGCGCGTGAGCGAGTTCGTCCAGCAGCAGCCGCTCGACGGGGCGCCCGCCACCGAGGCCACCGAGGCCTGGATCAGCTACGACAGCCAGAACCTCTACCTCGCGTTCCACGCCCACTACGCGGACCCCGGCATCATGCGGGCGAACCGGGTCGACCGCGACCAGGCGTTCCGCGACGACAACATCACGGTCTACTTCGACCCGTTCCTCGATCAGCAGCGGGCCTACGCCTTCTCCGTCAACGGCTACGGCGTGCAGGGGGACGAGATCATCAGCGCGCGCGGCCGCGGCGGCGGTGGCGGCGGTCGTGGGGGCGGCGGCGGCGGCGGGGGGTTCGGCGGCCGGGGCATTCCGTGGGGCGACGACTCGTGGGACGCGCTGTTCGACAGCGGGGCCCAGATCGTCGGCGACGGCTTCACGGCGGAGATGGCGATTCCGTTCAAGAGCCTGCGCTATCCGCGGCGCGACCGGGACGTCCCGCATCGCTGGGGGTTCCAGATCGTCCGCGAGATCCGGGGCAAGGACGAGAACGTCGTGTGGGCGCCGATCTCGCGCGGGGTGGCCGGCTTCCTGCCGCAGATGGGGCTGCTCGAAGGGATGACGGATCTCTCGATGAGCCGCAACCTGGAGATCATGCCGGTCGCGACCGCGATCCAGCTCGGTTCCCTCGCCGGGAGCGGCGACTTCGTGTCCGGGCGGGCGGAGCCGGAGGGGGGCGTCAACGTCAAGTACGGGATCACGTCGAACCTGACCGCCGACTTCACCTTCAATCCCGACTTCTCGCAGATCGAGTCCGACCGGCCGCAGATCGAGATCAACCAGCGGTTCGCCCTCTTCTACCCGGAGCTTCGGCCGTTCTTCCTCGAGGGCGCGGAGATCTTCAACGTGTTCGGGCCGATCAACTTCGTGCACACCCGGACCATCCGCGACCCGGACTGGGGCGCGAAGATCACCGGCAAGGTGGGGCGGACGTCCATCGGGTTCCTCGCCGCGAACGACGCGGCGGCGGGGTCCGTCGCGGGCCTCGCGGGGGCCGACGCGAGCGCCGGCGCGAACGTGATGATCGGGCGGGCGCGCTACGACCTCTACGCGGAGTCGCACCTCGGGGCGATGGTGACGAACCGCGACTTCCTGGGCAGCGCCAGCCGCATGGTGCTGGCCGACGGCGCCTTCCGGCTGGGCCAGACCCAGTCGCTGGGGTTCAGCGCCGTCCAGACCGACAACCGCGATCTCGACGGCGTCGACTCCCGCGGCCGACTGTTCGACGTCAACTACCGGCTGAACGGCCGTCACTGGAGCATCTTCAACGGCACCTACATGCTCTCGCCCGACTTCCGGACCGACGTCGGCTTCGTGCGGCGGACCGATCAGCGCCGGAACGTCACCACCCTCGGCTACCGGTTCTGGCCGGAGAGCTGGCTGATCAATTGGGGGCCGAGCGTCACCTACGGCCGCAACTGGAACTACGACGACGTGCTCGAGGACGAGAGCCTCCGCGCCAGCCTCAACGCGACGTTCGCCAACAACATCAGCGCGAGCGTGAGCGTCAACCGCGACATGGAGCGCTACCTCGGCGTGAACTTCCACAAGGAGAGCTACCGCGCCTTCGGCCGCGTCAGCAGCAGCCGGAAGTTCTCCGTCGGCGGGTTCTTCCAGTACGGCGACGAGGTGCGCTACCAGGAGAACCCGTTCCTCGGCCGCGGCGGCAGCGGCGGGATGTTCGCCACGATACGGCCGGTGCCGCGGTTCCAGTCGCAGATCGACCTGAACACGAGCCGGCTCATCGACCCGCGCGACGACCGGCTGGTCTTCGACGTGACGATCGTGCGCGCCATGAGCACGTACCAGGTCAGCGACCGCCTGGCGTTGCGGAACATCGCGGAGTTCAACACGCTGCAGGGCACCGTCGGCCTCAACGTGCTCGCGAGCTACCGGGTCAACGCGGGGACCGTCTTCTACATCGGCTACGACGACCGCTACCGGCAGGGCGACCTCATCCTCGGGGACGACCTCGACGGCGACGGGGTGCCCGACTATCTCTTCCCGTCGGTCACCAACCTGCAGCGCACCAACCGGGCGTTCTTCACGAAGTTCCAGTACCTGTTCCGGTACTGATCGTGTCGTGGTCGCGTACCGGGCAGCCCCGGAGCCGTGCCGACAGGCCACGGCTGCGGATCGTGCCGCCAAGGTTCGACTCGCTCCAAGCGCATCACCGCTTGATGCTTCAAAGCCCCTGCGTGACGCGGCATCCTCGTCAGCGGCGCCCAGGCCCGTCGGGCCGGAAAGGCTGCCCTCCAGGATGAGAGGTAGGGGTCGACGGCGCGGATTGCAGCCTCCAACCACCGAGTGGCGTGGCTGGTACGCCGCAGGGGAAGAGTTGCACGTCGAATGAACGGCACGAGACCGGGCAGAGTCGATTCTCGTCCCGCCGAGACGACCTGGTTCTGCGTTCGGCGAGACGGTGTCGCGAAGCACGGCGGCTGGATGCCCGACGTCTCCCTGAACGACCTGCCGGGAAAGGTGGCTGCGCGCCGCGGGGACGTCGTCGAGGTCTGCGTCGCCCACGACTTCCAACCGGTCGAGCCGGGTCACTTCTCACGGGTGTTCTGCGAGCGCGCCCGCGGGATCGTCGGCATCGAGATCGCCTGTCGAGGCCAGGTCCTCCGCGTCGCACCGACGTCGACCGTCGCGTTCAACCGGGGGTTCGAGCGCACGTTGGAGCGCTTTCTGGACGAACGAAGCGCAACCGCCGCCGAGTTGGCCGCCCACGGCAGCGTCCGCGCGTTCTCCGCCCGACAGTACCTGCTCGACGTGGGCGGCGAGGGTAGCGACGCGACCGAGCTGTTTCGCGGCGCGCCGCTCGTTTCGCCGGCGCCGTCGGCCGGGGAGGATCGCGTCGCCGATCTGGCCCGGGGCATCGGCGGGTGGATGCTCCGCAACCTGTCGGCGGAAGGCGCGTTGCCGTATAAGTACTGGCCCAGCCGGGGGGTGGTCTCCACCGCCGACAATGCCATTCGACGCTTTCTCGGGTCACTGTCGCTCGCGCGGCTCGGGGAGCTCCGCGGCAGCGTCGAGATACGCGAGGCGGCCCGGCGCAACCTGCGCGCCAACCTGAGACGCTACTTCAGCAACCTCGGCGGCGGGCGCGGCGCCATCGTCGAATCCACCGGGGCGAAGCTGGGGGCGGCGGCCCTCGCGGCGTTGTGCATCCTCGAAAGCCCGGCCTCGAACGAGTTCTCGACCGAGCTCGGCATGCTGACGGCCGGCGTGAGCTCGCTCGCGGACGACGAGCTCGGATTCCGCACCTTCTTCTTTCCGCAGGAGCGCGACGGCGAGAACTGGAACTTCTATTCCGGCGAAGCGTTGCTGTTCTGGGCCGAGGCCGCGCGGCGCGGACTGACGGGCGCTCCGACGCTGGAGCGTTGCGCGGCCGCCTTCGCCCGCTGCCGCGAACGGCACCATCGAGCCCGGAACCCCGCCTTCGTGCCCTGGCATGCCCAGGCCTGCGCGTCCCTGTTCACGCAGACCGGTCGAAGCGAGTTCGCCGACTTCGTGTTCGAGATCAGCGACTGGCTGCTGCCGATGCAGCAATGGGACGGGTTGCCGCCGGACCTGCGGGGCCGCTTCTACGACCCGCGGCGGCCCGAGTTCGGACCGCCGCACGCGGCGTCCACCGGCGCGTACCTCGAGGGGCTCGCGGATGCCTTGGCCCTGGCCCGCAGACTGGGAGACGCCCGCCGCGTCGCGGCCTACGAACGCGTGGTCGAGCGCGGGTTGCGATCCCTGCGGCAGTTGCAGTTCCGGGGGCCCCACGACGCCTTCTACGTTTCGAGGAAGGCCCGTGTCCTGGGCGCCCTGCGCACCGAGGCCTACGACAACACGGTGCGGGTAGACTCGGCCGCGCACGCGCTCGCGGCGGCCGTGAAGCTGCTGCGGCAGAGGCGACCTCAGACGAGCGGTCGGACGTAGTACCCGCGCCCCGCGGCCGGCAACACGTCGAAGATGAGATGCACTCGCGGCTCGTCGGTCGGATTCCGCGCATCGTGCCGGGCCTTGTTGTCGAACGCCCACAGCTCTCCTTCACGCATCACCACGGTCTCGCCCTCCGCCGTCAACGGACTGCCCTCACGGCTCTTCAGCACGAGGTGGAACCGATCGCGGATGCGGTAGTAGGCGCCCGCGTCGACGTGAGGCCGGACCCATCCGCCCGGCTGCAGGGCGACCAGGGTGGCCCGGCCGAGCTCGCCGTCCTGGAGGGCCGCGATGCCTTCGCAGAAGGCCAGCGCGCGCGGAAAGCGTGCGGCGTTAGCGGCCCTGCGACTCTCGTGAACGTCGTTGGCGTTCCTGGCGCCGGGCGGCAACGGCTTCCTGGCAACGCGCAGGAATATGTTCTGCGTATCGCGCTGACATCGGATCTTGCGCTGCCGGCTGGTGTCGGCGAGCCACATCTCCCCGGCGGCGGCCAGCTCCGACAGGAAGGGCGCGACGTCTACGCCCGCCGCGATCCTCGTGAAGCGAGGCGCCTCGTCTCCGGTGCCGGGGGCAGGCATCGAAATGCTCGCGACCATGGTCGACTCCCCATTCGCTCCGATTCTCACCGTCCGGTCAGCACCCTCGGGTTCCGACTCCGCGCTCGCACCACGCTCTTATAGCATGGGACAGGACGACGGCAAACCTGGGACTGCGATTCAGTATCACTTTCCTTCTTGGCACTGAGAATGCGTCTCGGTCACAAGGTTGGAGGGCTGGGGCTTTCATGGTAAGTAGAGGGAATTGGGGATTGCCGATCCTGCCTTCGGGCCGAGAGGTCATGGGCGGTTATCGGGCGGGTCGACAGTCCGGTGGCCGCGAGCGGACACATGCAAAGGAAGGGCGCGACGTCATGGGTATTCATCCCGAGGCGGGCTTCGATGCCGAGACGGAGGAAACCACCGCGGGCCGCTCGTTCTCGCGCGGGACGAAGGCCTTTTGCTGCTTGATTCTCGCCATCTTCTTCGTCGCGAGCTGCGGGGACGACGGCGAGCCCCTGGTGCCTACCGCACCCAGCGCCATCCCGAGGAATCCGGCCGCCGCTGCGGGCGGCGGGAGCGGGGACGGCGACGGCGACGGAGATGGCGACGACGATCTCACCGGCGACTGGATCGGTGATTGGGGCGGCGACGGCGCCGAGGGCGGTGGCCACGCGAACAGCATGGTGCTCGCAGTGGCGGCGCAGGAGGAGGCTGGCGACGACAGCGCGGTCACTATCGTCAGGTCCGCACCGGTCACCTTCACCGGCGATGGAGATGGTGACGGGGATGGAGATGGGGACGGGGACGGGGATGGGGACGGTGACGGCGATGGAGATGGCGACGGCGACGGCGATGGTGACGGAGATGGCGACGGCGACGGCGACGGTGACGGGGATGGGGATGGCGACGGCGACGGGGATGGCGACGGTGACGGGGATGGAGATGGCGACGGTGACGGCGATGGAGATGGCGACGGCGACGGCGACGGCGATGGTGACGGAGATGGCGACGGCGACGGGGATGGCGACGGTGACGGCGATGGAGATGGCGACGGTGACGGGGATGGCGACGGGGACGGAGATGGCGACGGGGAC
>JAJEEA010000514.1 GCA_022821235.1 Vicinamibacteria bacterium | reverse complement strand
TTGGGGGGGCTGGGAGTCTGCGCCCTGGAACGGCACGGACTCCTGAAGGATCGGTTGGGCGCCAAGCGGAGCCGCAGGCGACGATTGACGGGCCGGCAGGGTCGGCCGGGCGGGTCGCGCGGTCACACGGGACGCGCGGTCACATGGGAAACGGTATGGCGTCGGAGCCTGACACGGTTACGCCGAGAGACATCTTCCTGGGGCCCGACCTGTCTCCGGAGGCCGCGGCCCGGTTCATCGAGGGTTGCGGCGTACGTGACGGCGCGGCCGCCGACCGGCAGTTGCAGCAGCTCGCCGACGACCTGACCAGTCGGGTGGCCCTGGGCAATCTCGCCCCCTTGCTGTTCGACGAGATCGCGACGACGCCCGACCCCGACGCCGCCGTCGTCGGGTTCTGCCGCTACGTCGCCACCCGCACGCCGAAGGCGTCGTTCATCGGCACCCTTCAGGAGGACCCGCACGTCCTCGACATCCTGGCGCAGATTCTCGGGACCTCCCCGTTCCTCAGCGAGATTCTCATCCGCAACCCCGGCTATCTGCACTGGCTGCGGAGCGAGCTCGACAGCGCGCCGCCCGACCGCCACGACTACGACCGCGAGCTCGCCCGGCTGATCGACGGCGACAGCTCCGTCGAGCTCCAGGTGGACGGGCTCAAGCGCTACCAGCGCCGCGAGATGCTGCGGGTCGCGGCCATGGACCTCTTCGGCATGCTGAACCGGGAGACGCTGACGTCGACGACCGCCCAGCTCTCGAACCTGGCCGACACCCTGGTCGACAAGGTGCTGGACATCGCGACGGCGGAGCAGGCGGCGGCCGACGGCCCGCTGCCGGGCCGGTTCGCGGTCATCGGCATGGGCAAGCTCGGCGGCGGCGACCTGAACTACAGCTCCGACATCGACCTCATCTACGTCTACGACGCCCCCGACGACACCACGGGGACCGCCCAGCGGCGCTACCAGAAGCTGGGGCGCCGGCTCACGAGCCTGCTGTCCGCGCATACGGGCGAGGGCTACCTCTACCGGGTCGACATGCGCCTCCGCCCGATGGGGCAGGGCGGCAACCTCGTCTACTCGCTGAAGCAGTCGGCGCAGTACTACGAGAGCATGGGCGAGACGTTCGAGCGGTTCGCGCTCATCAAGGCGCGGCCGATCGCCGGCGACCTCGACCTCGGCCGGCGTTTCGTCGAGCTGACCGTCCCCTTCGTGTACCGCAAGTACCTGGACCACGCCGCCATCGAGGAGCTCGCCCGCTACAAGGCGCGGGCCGACCGCGAGCACGGCAAGCGCGGCGATCTGGACCAGAACGTGAAGGAGGGGCGCGGGGGCATCCGCGAGATAGAGCTGTTCGCGCAGGTGTTCCAGATCATCTACGGCGGCGAGACGCCGGACCTGCGCACCGGCCACACCCTGACCGCCCTCGACCACCTCGGGGCGCACGGGTTCATCGAGCCGGAGGTGCAGAGGGACCTCGCCGCCGCGTACATCTTCCTGCGCAACATCGAGCACGGCCTGCAGGTCGCGCAGGGCCAGCAGACCCACACCCTCTCGGGCACGGAACGGGGGCTGCGGGCGCTGGCGCGACGGCTCGGGTTCGACGACCTCGACACCCTGGTCGACGTCCTGAACCGGCACCGGGACCGGGTCCACGCGATCTACGCCGACCTGTTCGAGCAGGAGCAGGAGGACGGCGGCCTCGCCGGCCGCGAGATGTTCCGGCTGCTCTCGGGGGACATGAGCGACGACGAGGCGCGGGAGCGGCTCGCCGACGTCGGCGTCGCGGAGCCGGGCAGCGCCCTCGACGCCATGCGGGCCCTCGACGCCGCCCCGTCGCACGGGTGGTCGTCGGCGCGGAACCTCCTCGCGAACCTCCTGGCGGAGATGCTGGCGGGGGAGACGCCGGCCGGGCTGAGCCGGATGCTCGTCCGCTTCGAGCGGGTGGCGTCGCGCTCCGGCGCGGCGGGGGCCCTCTTCCGCACCCTCCTCGACGACGAGGAGCTGCGCCGGCGCTTCGTGTCGGGGCTCGACGCCGGCGACCTCTACGCGGCGCGGCTCGCCGCCTACCCCGAGCTCCTCGACTCGCTCGGGCGGGCCGTCGTCGACGCCGAAACGTTCCGCGACGAGGTGGTGCGGGGGTTCGACGAGGTGACGGCGGGGGACGAGCCGGCGTTCAGCCTCGATCCGTTTCGGCGGGTCAAGGCCATAGAGGAGTTCAAGGCGCTCGTCGAGTGGCTGACCGAGCGCCGCCTCGACAAGCTGAACGAGAAGCTGTCGCTCGTCGCCGACTGCGCGCTGCAGGCGGCGGCGCGGGTGGTGTCGCACCACCGCGCGCCGGGCCCGGGGCCGGCGGGTCCGGAGACGGGCTGGGCCGTCTTCGCCCTCGGCAAGCTCGGCAGCCGCGAGCTGACCGTGCACTCGGACCTCGACATCGTCTTTCTCTACGCTGGCGACTCGTCCTGGTACGAGCCGCAGCAGAAGTTCGTGCGGGCCGTCCACGACCTGCTCTCGAAGCGCACGGGGGCGGGGGCGGCGTACGAGATCGACACCCGGCTGCGTCCCGAGGGCCGGATGGGCGCCCTCGCCCTCTCCGTCGCCGCCTTCGAGCGCTACCTGCGCGAGCGCGCGGAGACCTGGGAGCGGATGGCGTGGACGCGCTGCCGCTTCGCGGGCGGCGACCCCGCCGTCGGCGAGCAGGTGGCGGAGGTCGTCGAGGCGTTCGTGTACGCGCCGTGGTCGCCGGACGTCGTGGACTACGCCCGGCGCATCCGCACCCGCATCGAGCGCGAGCTCGCCGGCGAGGCGGGGGGCGAGCACCTCGATCTCAAGCGCGGGCGCGGCGGCCTCGCCGACATCGACTTCCTGCTTCAGGTGCTGCAGCTTCGCGAGGGGCCGGACCGCCCGGAGTTCCGGGTCGCGGGAGCGCGGCGCCTGCTGACGGCGTTCCCCGACACCGACTTCCTGCGGCCCGACGAGGTCGACGCGCTGCGCGGCGCCTACGGCTTTCTCCGGGACCTCGAGACCGTGCTCCGCATCGCCGCCGACGCCGGCGGGAACGTCATCTCGACGGATCCGGCCGTCGTCGACCCGTTCGCGCACCGGCTCCGGGAGCCGACGTCGGGAAGCGAGCTGCTCGCGCGCTACCGCGAGATCACCACGCAGGTCCGGGAGATCTACGAGACGGGCATGGACCGCCTGGCCGGCGGCTCCGCCGCGTGAGCAAGTGGCCAACTACCTGCTGGCGGGGGCGGCCGGCTTCATCGGGGCCGCGGTCGCCGGGAAGCTGCTGGATGCCGGCCACGCCGTGCTCGGCGTCGACGACCTGAACGACGCCTACGACGTCCGGCTCAAGCACTGGCGGCTCGAGCGGCTGCAGGGGCGCGATCGCTTCACCTTCCGGCGGGCCGACGTCCGGGATCGGGCGGGTCTCGGCGGCGCGTGCGCCGGTGGGCCCGCCATCGACGGCGTGCTCGACCTCGCCGCCCGCGCCGGGGTCCGCGCCAGCGTCGAGGACCCCTGGGCGTTCGTGGAGACGAACGTCACCGGCACCCTCAACCTGCTCGATCTCTGCCGTGATCTCGGCGTGCGGAAGTTCGTCCTCGCGTCGACCTCCAGCCTCTACGCCGTCGACGGCGCCATGCCGCACCGGGAGGATGCGGACACGAGCCGGCCCCGGAGTCCCTACGCGGCCACCAAGCAGGCGGCCGAGGCGCTGTGCCACGCCTATCACCACCAGTTCGGGCTCGACGTCACCGTCCTGCGCTACTTCACCGTCTACGGCCCCGCGGGGCGGCCCGACATGAGCGTCTTCCGGTTCGTGCAGTGGGTCAACGAAGGGCGTCCCGTCCGACTGTACGGGGACGGCACGCAGTCGCGGGACTTCACCTACGTCGACGACGCCGCCCGCGGCACCGTGGCCGGCCTCGTTCCCGTCGGCTACGAGGTCTTCAACCTCGGTGCCGGCGCCCCGGTGCCGCTGGCGGAGATTCTGCGCTTCGTCGAAGCCGGCGTGGGGCGGACCGCCCGCGTGGAACACCACCCGCCCCATGCGGCGGACGCGCCGGCGACCTGGGCGGACACGTCCAAGGCGGAACGGCGGCTGGGCTGGAAGCCGCGAACCGGGTGGAGAGACGGCGTGATGCGGGTCGTGGAATGGTACGCCGCGAACCGCGCGTGGGCCCGGCACGTGCGGACGAGCGACGACTAGCCTTGCCCGGGCGAGGCGCGGACCCTGCATGCACTCCGTGACCACGGCCCGCGACCCGGCCAGCTCTCGGGTTCACCGGGCTGGAGCTGGCTGCCTTGTCCGGGCGCAGTCCGGACTCTGCACGCACCCCCGTGCCCCGGCGGCGCGGACCCGGCCAGCGCTCGGGTTCACCGGGCTGGAGCCGGAGGCTCGTGGTGCAACGCGCGGTTCCGCCGCGGACTCCCGGGCGCCCGGACCTGGCCCGTCACCAGTTGTACTGCCAGCGCATGCCGTAGATCACGAAGGCGCCGGTGATGGGGCCGGCGGTCGACACGGCCACGCCGTCCGCCGGGCCGAGCCCGCGACGGTGGCCGAAGGCCCCGTCGAGGTCGACGTGGATCGCGTTGAACATCAGCCGGCTCCGGCCCGTGAGGTACCAGTTGACGCCCGCGGTCACGTTCGACTGCCGGCCGGCGTGACCCGTGTCGCCGGCCGGCCTCGCCACGGTGGGGTTCACGGGCTTGCCGAAGTCGACGGTGCTGTACCGCAACGCGACCTCCACCGCGCCCGCGCCCCCGGCGGTGGCGGCGTCGACGACGGCAGCCGGGGACCAGGTGCCCTCCCGCATGTCGTAGCGGCGGGCGCCGCCCGCCACGTAGCCGACCTGGGCATACCATCCACCGGCCGAGTGGGCGCTTCCGTCCGAGTGGCGGAACCGCCCGCCCATCACCTCGGCCTGCGCCCAGAGCGGGCCGTCGAGCCACGCCGCCTCGAGACCGCCGTGGACCAGCTCCTGCAGCCTCCTGTCGGGCCGGACCCCCCTCAGGACCGGGACGTCCGCCACGTCGAGCTCGGAGCCGTAGCCCCACCGCGCCTCGCCGACGGGCCCCCCGGCGCGGTCCGCCCAGCCGCCCAGGTGGACGGCGCTCGTCCCCGTCAGGACGGGGGCGAAGACGGCGCGGCCGGTGACGCCGACCGCCTTCCCGCCGGCGCCGCCGGCGCCCGGCGCGCCGCCGGCTTCTCGCGCGAGGTGCACCGCCGCCTCGACGAGGTGGTTACGGCCGTAGATCCAGAGCTGGGCGTTGGTCACCCGCGGGCCCAGCATCCCGTCGGTGAACGCGTCGACCGGCAAGGCACGCTCGATGAGGGGGATGTCGTTCGACGAGGCGCTCTCCTCGAACGTCACGGGGATCTTCATCCTGCCGACGCCGAGCCTGACCCGGTCCGACGGCGAGTAGAAGACGGCGGCGTCCTCGATCGCGACCGCGCGGGCGGGACCGCCGCGGTCGGCGTCGGCGTCGACGACGAAGAGCCAGGAGAAGCGCTTCGCCGCGCCTCTCACGCCGAGACGGGCGCGGCGGAGCAGGGTCGGCGTCTCGAGGGCGTCTCCGTTCTCGCGCCGACGGTAGACGGCCGCGTCCCAGTGGAACCGGCCGGTGAACGCGAAGGGCCGCGGTCCGGGTTCCTCGGGCTGGGCGAAAGCCGGCCCCGCGAGGGCGCAGCCGAGGACGAGCGCCAGTGCGCCGCGCACCGGTGACGTCCCCGGCCGACGGCCCGCAACCTTGTTCCGGCGAGGGGCCGTACCGGCGGCGCCGCGGAGCATGGGGCCGACCTTAACACGGGCCGGCGGGGGCCGTTCCCCGCGTTGCGGCGATACGGCGGGGTCTGCGGCGAGGAGCCCGTGGCGATAGTCCCCGCTGCGTTCGAGCGGCGATGCATCCCGCCTGCGCCCGGCAAGCGTCGCCTTCGGCTCCGCTTGCCGCCCAGCCGCGCCTACAGACGGTCTGCGCCGTGACCGGCGCAAGACCGTCGGCTGCGTTGTTCGTCGGTTGCAGATGCCCGATATGCGTCCTCCTCACTCCTTGTCAGGCGGGCGCCCCGCCGCTCTCGGCGCAACGCGGGGATTTCACCACGGGCGTCCCGGGAACGCAGCTCGCGCGGGAAGCGCCGCCTGCCGGCGGGGCTGGTCGGGCCGGGCCGTACGGCGGGCGTCGGAGAGGCAGGCGACGCTTCCGGGCTACGATATCGCCATGTCCTTCCGCTCCCCGGTGTCCGTCATCGGGGTCCCTCTCGATCTCGGCGCCGGCCGCCGGGGCGTCGACATGGGACCGTCGGCGATGCGCCACGCCGGCCTCGTGGAGAGGATCCGGAGCCTGGGGCGCGAGGTCGTCGACGAGGGCAACCTCGCCGCTCCCGTCGTGGAGTCGCTGGCCGGCCCGGGAGACGAGAGCGCCCGCTACCTCGAGGAGATCGCGCGGGTCCTCGAGGCGCTCGCCGAGCTGGTGCGCCGGGTCCGGCTCGCGGGGCGGCTGCCGGTGGTCCTCGGCGGCGATCACTCGATGGCGGTGGGGACGGTCTCGGGGATGGCGGCGCCGCCCGGCGAAGAGGGCGCCCGCAACGGGATCGGGCTGTTGTGGATCGACGCGCACACCGACGCCAACACCCCCGAGACCTCGCCGAGCGGCAACCTCCACGGCATGCCGCTGGCCGCGATCCTCGGGAAGGGGCCGGAGGCGCTGACGCGCGTCGGCGGATTCGCGCCGGGAGCCGCCAGGGTGTCGCCGCCGAACGTCGCGGTGATCGGGGCCCGCAGCGTCGACCCGTCCGAGGCGGCGGTGGTGGCGTCGCTGGGGGCGCGCGTCTACACGATGGAGGAGGTGGACCGGCGCGGCATCTCGCCCATCATCGACGAAGCCCTCGACATCGCCCTCGACGGGACCGAGGGCCTCCATCTGAGCCTCGACGTCGACGCCCTCGACCCCGCCGCCGCGCCCGGCGTCGGCACCCCGGTGCCCGGGGGGCTGACCGTCCGCGAGGTCCATACGATGATGGAGCGGACCGCTGCGTCCGGCCGCCTGCTGTCCCTCGAGGTCGCCGAGGTCAACCCGGTCCTCGACGTGCGCAACCAGACGGCCGAGCTCGCCGTCCACTTCGTGGCGTCAGCGCTCGGAAAGCGGGTGCTGGGCGGTCTCGCCCCGGCCCGCTGACTCCGGGGACGCTAGGACGCGGCCGCCGTCGGCTCCACGCGGACGGTCACCACGTCGGTGTCGTGGTACTGCTGGTGGCGCACCGACGAGGCGAAGTGGCGCAGCAGGCGCAGGGAGACCTCGCGGTCGCCCGGGGCGTCGCCGCTCCGGTCGCCGAGCAGGGCCAACTGGTCCTCGATGTTGGCGTCGTCTGTCGCGGCCACGAACTCCAGCTCCGCGGCGGGGCCGTCGCGGCGGGCGGTCAGCAGCAGGTGGCGGCCGTCGGGGGGCGCGCCCTCCCCGGTGGCCTTGGTGAGGGTGAGCAGCGTCTCCTCGCCGACCGCGCGGACCCGGTCGGTCATCGCCGCGCTCCAGCCCTGCCGGCCCGCGAAGTCGGCCAGGAACTCGTCGATCTTCGGGTACGCCTCGACGTTCAACCCGGCCCGGAGGCGCCGCGGCCGCGGTTGGGCGAGCTCGAGGAACCCGGTCATGAGGATCGCGGCGAGGCCGCCCGCGGTCATGCCGTTCCCGAGCAGCCCGCCCCACCACGGGCCGAGGGCCTCGGGGAAGATCCACTGCTGCTGGAAGCCGGTGCCGACCCAGAACGCGACGCCGGCCACGACCCCCTTGCGGTAGTCCACGCCGTCCTGCACCACCACCTTCATGCCGAGCACGAACAGGACCGACAGCAGGACGACGGTGTATCCCCACACCACGGGGCCGGGGATGGCGAGGATGAGGGCCATGAACTTGGGCAGGAACGCGAGGCCGACGAAGACGGCGCCGATGTACACGCCGACGAGGCGCGAGGTCACGCCGGTGATCTCGGCCACCGCGATGCTCGACGAGTAGGTGGTGTTGGGCACCGTGGCCGCAAGGCCGGAGAGCAGGTTCCCGAGACCGTCCGCCGCCACCGCGCCCTGCACGGCGCGGAAGTCGACCGCCCGCGGCTTGCGCCACGACACCCGCTGGATGGCGACCCCGTCGCCGATGGTCTCGATGGCCCCGATCAGGGTCACGAAGACGAACGCGGGCAGGAGAGACCAGAAGGTCACGCCGAAGCCGAGGTCGAGCCCGGGCCAGTCGCCCGCCGGGAGGCCGATCCAGCCCGCCTCGGCGATGAGGCGGGTGTCGTAGATGCCGAAGAAGGCGGCGACCACGCAGCCCGACACGATGCCGATGACCGGCGCCCAGAGGCGCCAGACGCCGGCCGCGCGCAGGGTCACCGCGACGGTGACGACGATCGTGGCGGCGGCGCTGACCGGGGCGGACGCCGGCGACGCCCCTTCGGGCACCTGGGGCAGCATGTCGAAGACGATGGGCATGACCGTCACCGCAATCAGCATGATGACGGTGCCGCAGACGGTCGGCGTGAAGACGCGCCGCAGGAGGGCCAGCCGGGCCGCGAGGGCGAACTGCACCAGGGCCGAGGCCGCGACCAGCGACGCGAGCATCCCCGGCCCCCCCTCGGCGAGGGCGGTCACGCAGACCGCGATGAACGCCCCCGAGGTGCCCATCATCAGGATGTAGCCCGAGCCGACGTATCCGATGCGGAGCGCCTGGAACACCGTGGTGACGCCGCTGATGGCGAGGGCGGCGAAGGCCGCCCACGTCAGGTAGTCCTCGCCGGCCCCGGCCGCCCGCACCACGATGGCGGGGGTGACCACGATGCCCGCGACGGCGAGCATCGCGTACTGGAAGCCGAGCCCCAGGGCCAGGGCGTGCGGCGGCTTCTCGTCGGGCTCGTAGCGGATGCCTCGGGTGGTGTCGGCGGCGTTCGATTCCGTCATCGGCTTCCCTGTCGGTTCGGTTCGGTCGTGCGAGGCGAGCGTCCCCGTCGCCGCCCCGCGGCGGTGCACCGCACCCGCCCGCGTCGTGCGGACGACCTGCCTGACGCTGGCGGCCCCAATATACCCAATGCGCGCCGGGCGTTCGCCTCGTCAGGCACAGGCACACCCGCTGGCGGCCGGCGTGCCGGCCGGTCCCGATCCCGTCGGGGCCCGGGCGCTGGCCGATGCGATGGCGGACGCGGCCACCCATCGCCCGGGTTCAGGATCGGTCCGGCCGGAGCTCCGGCGCGGGCTGACGAGACGGCGGGCGTCACACTCGGAGCGCGGCCGCACCGCGCACGCGGGCGGCCGTCGTCCCGGCTGGTCGCGATCCGTCGGGGCGCCGGTGTGGGTCGATGCGATGCCGTAACCGGCCACCCATCGCCCCGGTTCGCGATCGGTGCGGTCGGGTTCCGGCGGGCTGAGGAGACGGCGGACGTCACACCCGGAGGGCCGCGGCCCCGCGAACCGCGCGATGGACGTGAGCCGGGGTGTTGTACACGTGCGGGCAGAGGCGCAGCCCGCCGGTGGCGGCGCCGGCGATGCCGTGGCGCTCGTACAGCGCCGTCACCAGGGCGCCCCGCCGGTCCGGCTCGCACGCCGCGATCACGACGCCCCCGCTCAGCTCGGGCGCCATCGGGGTGACGAGCTCGAAGCCGGCCTCGACGAGCCCCGCCTTGAGGGCCGTCGCGAGCTCCACGATGCGGGCCTCCACGCGCGCCATGCCCAGGCGGTCGTGGAACGCGACGGTGGTGGCGACGGCGGCGAGGGCGGCGTCGTCGCGCTGGCCCAGCGACTCGAACTTCCGCGCGCCGCGGGGGCGGGGCTCGACCTCGCCGCCCCAGCTCGGGGCGACGATGCTCGGCCAGATGTCCGCCACCCGGTCGGCCCGGACATAGAGCAGCCCGACCTCCTTGGGCCCGAGGAACCACTTGTGGGCGCTGCCCGTCCAGGAGTCGCAGCCGAGGTCGCGCAGGTCGACGTCGAGCGCCCCCCAGCTCTGCGCGCCGTCGACGTGGACGTGGATGCCGCGGCGGTGGGCGACGTCGCAGAGCTCGCGCACCGGCAGCCGCACGCCGCTCACGTTCGAGACGTGGGTCAGCGCCAGCACCCGCGTGCGCGGCGTCAGGGCGCGCTCGAAGACGCCGGCCAGCTCGTCCGCGCCCGACGGGGCGGCCGGGGTCGCCACGCGCGTCACCGTCAGCCCGTGGCGCGCCGCGCGCACGTCCCAGGCGACGTTGTTGGTCGGGTGGTTCTGGTCCCACACCACGACCTCGTCGCCGGCTTCGAGGGGAAGCCCCGCGTTGACGACGTTGTTGGCCTCGCTCGTGTTGCGCACGAGGGCGATCTCGTCCGCGGCGACCCCGAGCTGGGCCGCCGCCGCCTCGCGCGACGCCTCGAGGAGGGGGCCGAACTTGGCGCGGTTGGGGAACGAGCAGTCGACGTCGATGTCGCGCGTCAGCTCGCGCACGCGCTCGGCCACCGCCCGCGGCGACGGGCAGAGGTTGGCCGCGTTCATCGGCACGCGCTCCTCGCGGAACGCGAACTGCCGGCGGACCTCCTCCCAGAACGCCTCGCCGGGCTGAGCCGCCGCGGGGCGGCCGGCGAGAGCCGGGCCGACGACGCTGCCGACGGCCAGGGTGTGCAGGAACCGGCGTCGCGACGGATCGACGTTCATGGCGGTCTCCTTGCGCGGGGCATGCCCGTCGTTGGCCTGGAAGCTAGCGGAAGCGGGTCAGGGTGATGTCCACGGCCCGCGCGCAGGGCTCGTTCCGCCGCCACTGCATCAGGATCGGACTCTGGTAGCGCCCCTGCGCCAGACGACCCTCGCCGGGGGTCTCGCGGTCGGAGACCGGCAGGCTCACCGAGCGCTTCACCTGGAGGAAGCGGCGGGCGGGGGCGACGAAGAACCGGGACAGGATGCGTTCGACCACCGAGTCGCTCAGGTGCAGGACGTCGAACACCTCGTTGAACACCCGCACCAGGTCGTACTTGGCGTAGTTGATGGTCTTGTTCGGAATGGACCGCGGATCGGACAGCAGATCGCGGCTGTTCTCGGCCATGAACCGCAACGGGTCGCGCAGGACCTCGGCGAGGTCGTGGCGCATGAGCAGGGTCTCGTACTCGTTGACGGTCAGGCCGGCCTGCTCCTCGCCGGGGCCGAGGGTGAGCCGGATGCGGCCCTTGTCGACGCCGTGCCGCCTGATGAGCTCCTCGCAGCGCCCGAACACCCCGAAGCGGGGGTCCTTGAGGCTCACCGACTCGACGGCATGCGCGGACATCGGCACGGTGACCCGGTCGCGCGCCACCTCCTCCTCGGCGCTGTAGCCGAGCACCGTGGTCACGCGCTGGCGCGCCCGGCCCCGGTTGACGCCGTCGAGGTCGATGAAGTACACCGGCTCGCCGTTCCGCCCGCGGTAGGTCACGCAGCTTCGCAGGCCGGCGCTGATGAACGCGAGGTGCGAGTCGGCGTTGCGGGGCTCGGTCCGCCGTTGCGCCTCGGACAGCTCCTCGCGCAGGTCGAGCTGGTCGTGCTTGTAGCCCGCGCCCTCCGGGAACACCTCGCGAAAGAAGGACAGGTACGACCCGAGGCCGCCGAGCCTCCGGTTCAGTCGCGTCGCCAGGCTCTGGTCGAGGTAGCCGGCGGTGGTGTGAAAGGAGCTGTACAAGGCCCGCGGGAAGGGTTCGAGCACGTCCCCGTGGGTCTCTGACACGCGGCGGCGTACGTCGAGCAGATCGATGCGCGTGCGCGGGCGTACGGTGAGCGCGACCTCGACGGGCGCAGGGGCCATCAAAGCGCCATCATAACCCAAAACGGTGCGCGGGCGCGTTGCCGAAGGGCATGGCGGTCGGTCGGTCGGGACAGAGGCGTGCGCCCCGGCCGCGCCGTCAGCCGGCGGTGGCCAACCGCGCGCCGGGGAGCCTCGCGCGCTCCCCGCGCTGCTCGACCGCAGCGGCGACTCTCGCCGCGGGCTCCTGGCGTGCCGCAACCGTGGTTCGCGCGGCGATTCCGAGCGGCATCGCTTCAGTGTCTATCGACACGCGATTCAATACGTTCGGAAGCTTCACAGCCGACACTAGCAGCTCAGGCAGCGGTGGTTGTTCTTCGCGCCCAGGCTCTCGAGCAGCGCGATGGTGTCGGGAAACGGCTGGATGCGCTGCACGGGGCCGTTGGCCATGTCCACGGTGGTCTGTCCGCGCCGACTCACCGCGGTGACGTCCGCGCCGCGGTCGACGAGGTAGCGGATCAGGGCGTTGTCGCCCCGGGCCGCGGCATGGTGGACCGCGTTGTAGCCGTTGTGGTCGCGGAAATGAACGTCGAGGCCGATCTCCTCGACGAGGAACCGGACCGCGGGCAGCCAGCCACCGGGCACGTGGCGGTGCGAGTTGCCCGCGTAGCCCTGGCCGTAGCCGACGCCGGCCGCCGCGAGCAGCGGGGACACGGCGGGTCCGCCGAGGGGGACCGGCGGCAGCCCGGACGGGTCCGGGTAGGGGAGTCGCCGGCGGTCCGGCACGGTGACGGTCGGAAGCTGCGGGTCCGCCCCGTGCTCCAGCAGCAGGCGCATGGCGTCGATGTCGAGGGCGTAGGCGGCGCGCCAGAACGCGGTGGCGCCGGCCCGGTCCACGCCGAGCAGGTCGCGGTTGTAGGTCGTGTACCACAGCGACCGCTCGAGCCGCGCGTCGACGTCGGCCCCTGCCGCGAGCACCGCCCGCATCACGTCGAGGTACGAGGCGGCCTGCTGCAGGTGGTCGGTCGGCTGGGGATGCCGCGCCTTCGGGGCCCAGTGCATGTTGAGGGCGCCGTAGAGCGGGGTCGCGCCGGCGTCGCTCGCCAGCGTTGGGTCGGCCCCCGATACGAGGAGCTGCAGGGCCAGGTCGAAGTGGCCGTTGATGCACGCGATGAGCAGGGGGCTGGTGCCGTCGGCGGCGCTCACCTGGTTGACGTCGGCCCCGCCCGCGATCAGGGCCAGCGCCGTCCCCGCGTGGCCGTCGCGCGCCGCCAGGAGCAACGCCGTCAACCCGCCGTGGGTCCCGACGAGATCGGCGTAGCCGAGCGGCTCCGGCTCTCCGCCGCGGTCGGCTTCCGCCGCCGGGGCCGCTGGGCGCAGCGGAACCGGAGGTCGAAGGGCCGATCGGGCGTCCCGCGGCAGACCGGGCCGGCTCGACGGCAGGCGCCGGGTGGCGCGTCCGGCCGATCGTTCGGTGCGGGCGGCGACGCGGACGCGCCCCGGACGGCGGTCCGCCCGGCCGAACGCGTTTCGGGGGGCCGTGTTCACGACGGCCCGCATCATCCGGCCGCGCCGGCGCCGGCTGTCCGCCTGGTCGAACGTGTTGCGGGCGCTGATGTCCACGACGGTCGCGGTGACGCCGGGGTCCGCGCCCCAACCGAGCAGGGGCGCGACCGCCGCCGTCCGCCCCGCCCCCGCCGCGAACATGAGGGGGGTCTGCCCCCACCGGGGCTCGCGCACGTCGGGGTCGGCGCCGTGCGCGAGCAGCGCCTCGACGGTGTCGGCGCTCCCCGACTGCGCCGCGAAGTGCAGCGGGGCGGCCCCCGACGACGTGCGCGCCTCCGCGTCGGCCCGATGCTCGAGCAGGGCGGCGACCACCGC
>JAJEEA010000511.1 GCA_022821235.1 Vicinamibacteria bacterium | reverse complement strand
AAGCCGCCGGCGCCGCCGTGTTCACCAGGTAGAACCACCGTCCCGCGTCGTCGCGGTCGAACCCGGCGATGCCGGGATCTACGAGGCGGTCGCCGAAGACCCCGCGCAGGTGCTGCTGCCAGCGCCGGGCCTCTTCGGGGGCGGTCGCCTTCAGGTGCTCGATGTCGGGCGGCAGCTCCACGCGCAGCCACGGCGCGCGCGGCAGCGGGGCGGGCTCGGCGCCGGCCGCCGGCCTGGTGACGACGGGGGCGGCCCGCGCCTCGTCGGGCGCCGCCGGGGGCTCGCCGTCGAGGATGCGCTCCACCGAGGGGTCGCGCAGCCGCCACTCGACGATCAGCCGGTCGGTGGCGAGCCCGCGGTGCAGCACGCTGCCGGTGTCGCCGTACATGTCCGGCACGTACTCGACGGGCATCGCGCCGAGCTCCACGAGGTTGAGCCGGGCGTTGCGCGTTACCAGGGGATCGAACGACCAGCAGGCGCGCTCCACCCCGTCGGCCAGCAGTTGCCGGCGCTGGTGCAGCTTGAGCCGCCGCCCCAGACCGCTTCCCCGGGCCTCGGGCCGCACCGCGAGCATGTCCGACCAGTGGGCGGCGACGCCCCGGCGGACCCCGCTGATGCCGAACACGAACCCGACGAGCCGCCCGTCCGCCGCGAAGGCCCCGGCCGCCACCGCCCCCACCCGCTGGCTCACCTGGAGGATGGTGGCCGGCACCACGTCCGCGAAGTCGCGGCCCCAGGTGTCGCGCTGCAGCTCCACGCACGCCTCGCAGTCCTTGCGGCTGCTCAGGGGACGAATGGTGACGTCGTCGGCCGGCACGCGCGTTAGGATAACGGAGATCAGAATGCACCGGCCATCGGCCCGCGGCTGCCTGCGGCGGCCGCCGGCGCGGGTAGCGACTCCGATGCGAACACCGATTCCGGTTCTGTTTGCCGTCGTCCTTGCCTCGGCGTGGTACGGCTTCGCCCGGGAAACGCCCGGTGCGCGCCCCAACATCGTGCTCGTCATGACCGACGACCAGGGCTGGGCCCAGGTCGGCTTCCACGGCGACCCCGTGCTCCGGACGCCGCACCTCGACCGGCTGGCCGGCGAGAGCGTGGAGATGACCCGCTTCTACGTCTCCCCGGTCTGCGCGCCGACGCGCGCGGCCCTCCTGACGGGGCGCTACAACTACCGCACCGGCGTCGTCGACACCTACATCGGGCGCGCCCTGATGGAGCCCGGCGAGGTCACCGTCGCCGAGATGCTGCGCGACGCGGGATACCGCACCGGCATCTTCGGCAAGTGGCATCTCGGCGACAACCATCCGCTCCGCGCCGCCGACCAGGGGTTCGAGGAATCGTTGGTGCACCGCGGCGGGGGCATCGGGCAGCCGTCCGATCCCCCCGGCTCGGACTACTTCGACCCTGTCCTGTTCCACAACGGCGAGGAGAAGCGGTACCCGGGGTACGTCACCGACGTCTTCTTCGACGAGGCGCTGCGCTGGATCGGCGACGGCGGCGGCGCGCCGTTCTTCGCGTACGTCCCCACCAATGCGCCGCACTCGCCGTACCTCGTTCCCGACGAGTACCGCGAGCCGTACGCCGCGCAGGGGCTCTCGGATCGGGACGCGCGCATCTACGGCATGATCACGAACATCGACGACAACGTCGGCCGCCTGCTCGCGCATCTCGACGCGCACGACCTGGCCCGCGACACCCTCGTGATCTTCATGACCGACAACGGGCCGACGACGCGCCTGTACCACGCCGGCCTGCGGGCGCGGAAGGGCAGCGTCTACGAGAACGGCATCCGCGTGCCCTTCGTGGTCCGCTGGCCCGTGCGGCTCGCCCCGGCCGCCGTGGACGCGGTGGGCGCGCACATCGACCTCGCGCCGACCCTGCTCGCCGCGGCCGGGGTCTCCCCGCCGCCCGGAACCGCGTTCGACGGGGTGAACCTGTTGCCGCTGTGGGACGCCCGCGACGTGGAGTGGCCCGCGCGGAGCTACGTCGTGCAGTCGCATCGCGGCAACGCGCCGACGCGGTACCGCGCCTTTGCGGTCATCGGCCCGCGCTACAAGCTGGTGCAGGCACAGAGCTTCGGCCAGCCCGCCCCGCCCGACGCTCCGTTCGAGCTCTACGACCTGCTCGATGATCCCGGCGAGACGACGGACCTGGCGGCGCGGCGCCCGGATGTCGTCGAGCGGCTGACGGGGGTCTACGACCGCTGGTTCGAAGACGTGTCGGCGACGCGCGGCTACCATCCGGTGCGGTTCGCGATCGGCAGCGACCGCCAGCCGCACGTGACCCTCACCCGCCAGGACTGGCGCATGGTGTCGACCCCCGACGGCTGGGGCCGGGACGAACCGGTGCTCGGGGTGTGGGAGGTCGACTCGCGCTCGGCCGGGCCGTACGACGTCACCGTCACCTTCGCGACGCCGGCCGCGGCCGACGGCGCCGCCCACATCGCGTTCCGCGGGTTCGAGCGCTCGATGCCGGTCGCCGCCGGCACCGGGCAGGTCCGGTTCGGGGACGTCCGGCTGGAGACGGGGCCGGGCGCGTTCGAGGCCAGCTTCACGACGGCCGGCGGAGAGCCGCTCGGCGCCTGGCACGTCGACGTCGTGCGCCGGTAGAAGCGTGCGCTGGTGGATATGCACCCGCTGGTGCCGGCAGCCGATACCGCCACTGAGCATCCCATGGCCCACGGAGCTGCCGCGGTGAAACGGTCGCGCCGACCGGGAGGCACGGGCCGCCGGCGTCGGTCGTGGGCGGCGCGCCTGCGCAGGGCCTGCCTCGTCCTCGGCGTCGTCGCCCTCGGCCTCCCGCTGCTCGTCGTGCTGGCCCTCCGCTGGGTCCCGCCGCCGACCACCGCCTTCATGGTGCGGAGCGCCCACGCCGGCGCGCATGCGCCGGGATGGGCCGCGGCGGGCTACCGCTGGACGGCCTGGGAGGACATCGCCCCGCACGCGGCCCTCGCCGTGATCGCGTCCGAGGACCAGCGCTTCCCCCACCACCACGGCTTCGACGTCGACGCCATCCGCCTCGCCCTCGAGGAGGCCCGGCAGGGCGAGCGCCTGCGCGGCGCCAGCACCATCTCGCAGCAGACGGCCAAGAACCTCTTCCTGTGGCCCGGCCGCAGCTTCGTCCGCAAGGGGCTGGAGGCCTGGCTCACGGTGCTCGTCGAGCTCTGCTGGAGCAAGCGGCGCATCCTCGAGGTCTACCTGAACGTGGCCGAGTTCGGCGACGGCCTCTTCGGCATCACCGCCGCGAGCGAGCGCTTCTTCGGCAAGCACCCCGCCGACCTCGGCCCCGACGAGGCGGCGCGCCTCGCCGCGGTCCTCCCCAACCCCAAGTGGCTGCGGGCCGACGAACCGTCCCCCTACGTCCGCGCCCGCGAGTCGTGGATCCGCGGGCAGATGGACGCTCTCGGCGGCGTCGCGCTCATCGAGTCGCTCGCCGCCCGTTGACCGGCGGGTCCGGACGAGGGGTCGCATGGAGACACGCATCGGGAAGTGGGGCAACAGCCTGGCCCTGAGGATTCCGCGGTCCGTCGCCGACCGCGTGGGCATCGCGTTGAACGCTACGGTCGAGCTCACGCCGCGCGGCGAGGAGCTGATCGTCTCGTTGCCGCGGCGGCCCGGTACGGAGCTGGAGGGCCTGCTGACCTGCGTGACCGAAGAGAATCTCCACGGCGAGGTCGAGACGGGTGCCTCGGTGGGCGGCGAGGCCTGGTGACGTCGTCTCGCTGCAGCCGGCGGAAGCTTGGGCAATCGGTCAGCGGCGGCCCTCGCCGGTTCGCAGGCGCTGCAGCGCGGTGCGGCCCCTCGGCGAGAGCTCGTAGCCGACGGACAGGCTGACGGTGAGCCCGAGGTTCTTGAGCTTGCGGACCTGCGGCTTCAGCCAGTCCTTCTGGCAACCCAGCCGCTGCGCCAGCGTCCGGGCGGCGACCCCGGGGCCGGCCTCGATCTCGGCCAGCACGCGCAGCGTCCACGGACCTGTCGGCGACCTCGCGTCGAGCCGCGTCAGCCGGCGCAGGAGATCGTCGGCGTCCGTTTCCGAGAGCTCGTCCTGTCGCCGGAGCGCGATGCGTGGGTCTGCGCCGGCGTACTCCACCGAGATGCGATAGAGTTGCCCTGCGCGCGAGCCGAGATCCTCCAGCAGAGCGGCTCGTGAGGCGTAGCCTGCCGACGTCGCGTCGGCATCGGAGACGCCCGATTCCTCCACGGCGGCGACCTCGAGAATGCGGAGCACGCCGAGGGCGGTGCGCAGGCTGCCGCCGGTGCGGACCGTCGGCCTTCGCCAACGGCGGAACACCAGGGAAACCTCTCCCCGCACGATGCGCTCGAGCGCGGCGGTCCGCAGCAGCACGGCGTGTCCTCGGTCTTCGGTCGTCGACGCTCGTCGGTCAGCGCCGCGACGACGGCCGCGGCTCCGGGCGCGTCAACGCTCCTCGGTCAGCGCGGCGACGATGGCCCCGGCCCTGAGGGCGTCCGGCGTCGTCAGGCAGGTGGGCGTGGCCACGTCGTCGCGGGTCAGGATCAGCAGTTGGCGATCGTGGTCCACCTCGACGTCCAGGATCTTGCCGATCGGGAACGAGGTCACGCCCTGGTGGACGAGCGCCACCCGACGGCTCGTCACCACGATCGTGCCCTCCTTGTCGATCACGTAGCCGCGCACCTTGTAGCGCTGTCCGTCCCGCGAGAACGACCGCAGCAGACGGCGCTTCAGCAGCCGCCCCTCGCCCTCCAGGTGGCACACCTCACGGCTCGAGAGCTCCACCGTCGCGTCGACCACCGGGAGGTCGCCGTCGCGAATGGCCCGAAGCTCCCGGAGCCGGTCGAGGAGCGTCAGCTCGTCGGCGAGCTCCTCGTCGCTCAGCTCGAAGGCGGTCCGCACCCGGTCGAGCGCCTGCTCCTCCGCCTCGGTGAGGTCGTGGTCGCTCACCGCCTCGACGTGCGCCCGCGAGTACGCGTCGAGCCGCGCCCGGCGCCGGAACGCGGGGTCGAGGCCGACGAGGCCGTCCATCTCGGCGAGCCGCGCCAGCGCGTGCGGGCCGCTCGCGCCGTTCGCGGCCGCATCTTCCAGCAAGCCCAGGTACGCCCGCTCCTCGAAGTAGCGGGCGTCGGCGGGCGTGAGCGCCGGGTCTCGGCGTGCCGCGTCGATGGCGGACCTTTCGTCGTCCGTGATCGCATCGGCGGCCGCAACGCGCGCATCGAGCAGACGGCCGTACGCGTCGCCGGCCGCCCGGCGCCTCCCGCGCCTCGCGCCGAGGGCGACCAGGCCCGCGAAGACCAGGGCCGCGACCACCGCGGGGAAGGGCGACGGCAGGAGCAGGCCGCCCGCGACGGCGCCCAGGGCAAGCCACCCGTAGGTCGGCGGCGCGCTCCGGACGGGTTCGGCGACGGCCTCGGGCGCCTGCTCCCGTTGCGGGAGCGCGCCGTAGGTCACGCCGGTGTCCTCGGTCAGCTCGATGGGGCCGCGCGCGGCGGGACCCGCAGCGGGTGCGGGTCCGCCGTCCGCGCGTTCGCTGCCTGCGCGTCCGGCTCCTCCGCCTCCGAGCGACTTCCGGTAGTAGAGGCCGCCGCGCCCGCCGTGCACGTACGCGCGGCCCCGGGACGACACGCCGAGACGGGCGCCGGTCACGCCGAACGACGCGCCGACGCCGCTCTTCGAGAGATTGAACCGGACGGGACCGGCGCGAAAGGACTTCCTGAGGTAGAACCCCACCTGTTGCGCAGACTCCTACAGGAGCTTCTCCAGATAGCATACGTCGCGGAACCGGCCCTGCAGCCGCACGTGCCGCCTGGCCACGCCGATCTTCTCGAAGCCGAGGCGGCCGTAGAATCGGAGCGCCCGCTCGTTGTCGGCCAGGACCTGTATGGCTATCTTCCCGTAGCCCTTGCCCCGGGCGAAATCGAAGCACGTCTCGGCGAGCAGCCGTCCGATCCTGCGCCGGCGAAAGCTCCGCTCTATCCACGTTCCGAGCGTCGCGACATGCCGCATCGAGTCGGTGTAGCGGGCCGAGGCATCGGGCTCGATGCTCTGGATGCCGGCGATGCGGCCGTCCACCTCGGCCACGAACAGCGCGCTGCGGTCGCAGAGCCCCTCGATGAAGGCGCGCTCCTCGGCTTCCGTGAAGGGGGTGGTCAGCGCGGTGTGCTCCCCTTCCAGGATGACCGAGTTGAGCACGGACGCGACCGCCGCCGCGTCGTCCGGCATCGCCTGCCTGACGATGGGGTTCGTCCGGGAGTGAGGGGTCATCGAGCGCCGGCCAATCTCGGGGCCCTGCGATTCAGGAGGCCCGCCCCGGCCAGCCCGTCACGCTCCAGAGCACGACCGCGGCGGCGGCGACGTGCTGCACCATGAGGATGACCACGGCGGCGAGGGTGGCGCCCGGAAACGCCGCGGCGCCGCCGTCGGTGAGCATCAGGAGGTCGGGGACGAGCGACAGCAGAAGCGCGACCACCACGATGCGCTGGAACAGGGGGACGGGCCGAGCGGACAGCTTCTGGACCGCGACCGCGACCCCCAGCCCGGCGGCGACGCCGACGACGGTCAGGAACACCGTCGGCCCCGCCGTCGCCAGCGGCTCGAACTCGGCCGGCACGTCGAAGGCCGCGAGCCCCGCCGCCCGCACGACGAGATTGGCCGCCACCGCCCCGAGGATCGTCCGCAGCCACACCACCCAGGCCCGAGGCCCTGCCGTCGCCAGTCTGTTCGCGTCCATCGGATCGTCCTCCCTCGTTCCTGTACGCGGCTCCATCTTTCGGTACGGCCGCGCGGCTGGAATCGCGCCGGTCACCGTCGGGAGGCTCGCAGCTTCTCCAGGGTATTCGCGACGTGGGCAACCGCGTTCTCTGCGGCCTGCGCCTCGAAGGTCTCCAGGACGCCCTCGGCCTGGTCCATCTTTCCAGCTTCAGCGTACGCGCGGATCATCTCCGAGGCCAGGACCGCCGACGCCGGGTTGGACGCCCACGCGGACTCGATCCGGCGAAGGGCCTCCGCAGGCTCCCCCAGCGCCCGCAGGTGCGCCGCGTCTCGCAACGCGGAGAGGGCGCCGTACTCGGGGTGGGCCGGCAACGTGGCCTGGAACCACGTGCGCTGCTCGTCGAAATCGAACCGCGGGACCGGCGACCCGTTGGCCTCCATCGCGTGGAATACCTTGGGTAGCCCGGACAGCCTGCCCTCCGCGAGTCCCAGCTCCTTGAGGAACTCGCCGATGCGGCGGTTGCGGGCGGGTGCAGGCGGCACTGCCGCGTCGGGCGCCATGTGGTGGGGCTCGATGCCCGGGACCGGCCCGGGATAGCTGATGACCTCGATGCGACCGGGGTGAAGATAGACCTTGGTGGGCTCGGGCTGGTCGACGTCGTAGCCGCGGTGGTACACCGCGTTGACGAGCGTCTCGCGCAGGGCCGGCAGCGGATAGCTGACCCAGCCGCGCACCTGGCTCCGGTCCCTTTGCTTCTGGAGGTGGAACGTCGACAGGTTCTCGAGGTAATTCAGGCAATCGCGAAGCTGGTCGACGAGTCCACCCTCGAACGTGCGTTCCTCCTGCACGTCTCCCGCCCGGTCGGCGGCAAACTGGACGACTTCGATCTTCGCGCCGCGGAACCACTGCGTCGGCGCCGTCGAGAAGAAGAGGAGCCCCGCGTTCCGCGGCACCTCGTGATCGTTGACCCGCACCACGAGGCGCATCCGGCGATAGACGTCCCTCTCGTCCGGCTGGTCGAGGAGACCGCTGCGGATGTCGCGCAGGTGCTCGCGGACCTTCGCTTCGCGCAGGTCCTCGACCTGCGCATCCGGCGCCCGGCGATCGTCCCAGGGCACGCGGGCCGTCTGCTGAACGAGACCGGGAAGCACGCCCCCCCGCTGCTCCGCGTCGACGGTCTCGGCGCCGAGTCGGACCCAGAACCGGCTCTGCCGGTCCCCGGTGGCGGGCGCGCGATGGGGCCTCGTCTCGCTGGCCGGCGCCCAGACGACCAGGATGATCCGATCGTCGACCGTTTCGGGCGACAGGATGGGCTGATAGGACGGATCGAGCCGGTTGCAGTTGCCGCGAATCCACTGCTGCGCCGCTTCGAGTTCCGTGGCGGACAGACCGGCGGGAGGCAGGACGGCGCGTCCGTCCTGCTCCCCGACGCCGATGATGACGTAGCCTCCGTTCAGGTTGTGATAGTCGTTCGCGAACGCGCAGATCGTCCGAAGGGCCTGGGGACCGGTCCTCTCGGGACTCCACGACGCCTTGAACTCCACCCGTTCGGACTCGACCCCGCGGCAGCGGAGGAGATCGTCGAGGTTGATGGGGAGGATCGTGCTCATGGGTTTCAACGGCGCTGCGTCGGCTTGCCCGCGGCTCGACGGCCGGGAGGCGGGCGGATCGGAGGCCGACGTCAATGGATCTCGAACGACTCGACCTGGAGGCGGCCGGGGTCGTCCGGCGTGTGGCTCCAGTTCCCGCTCACCGTCAACAGGCGGTCGCCGCCCTCGGCCACGAGGGCTACGGTCGGCTCCCCCGCGGCGAGCGGGAGGGAGAAGTCGGGCGACAGGGCGAGGGCCGGCGTACCGTTCACGTCGGTGAGGTGGCCGACCGCGATGATCCGGATGCCGTCGGGCATGAAGCCGGCGCTGCGGACGGTGTCGCGTACGGCGGCGAGGTCCAGGCGATGGCCGGGCTCGACGGTGACGACGATGCGTCCGTCGGCGGGTCGGACCTCGACCCCGGCAACGTGATCCAGGCGGTTCAACCGGCGTTCCAGTCCCATGGCGCACGAGGGACACGACAGCTCGGCCTCGACGGTCACCGTCACCATGCCCGGCTCGTCGGGTGATTGCGAGGCTGCGTCGGCGCTCGTCGACGGCAGGCAGAGCAGCAGTGCGGCCAGTCCGAACGGCAACGCGGAGGGTGAGGTCGATCCGACGAGTCGAGGTCGGTTGCGCATCGCCGATTCCATCCGTCTGCCTCCTGGGTGGGTGCCGGGCTTCCGCGCCGCTTCGGCAATGATACAGGCCGGCGGACGCCGGCCGGGTTGGGGCGGGGCAGGAAGGGCTTCCGGCTCCTTGACCGCGGAGGACCTGATGAGGAGCCTACAGCGCGCCACGCCGTGTCAGGTCCCCGACCACCACTTCGAAGTCGAGGTCCGGTTCGTTCCGCCGCGCGCGGAACGCGGCCAGATCGCGGGCGTCCTCGTCCGGATCATGGCGGACGGCCGCGTTCACCGGGTCGGAGACGCTGCGCTCGGTCTGCGCGGCCTTCGACCGCAAGGCCTCGTGAAGGCCCCGGATCGAATGAAGACGGTCGCTCGCTTCGGGTTGGCCATGTCCTTTCTCAAGCGTAGGCCCGACCACGCCGAACGGTCAAGATACCGGAGGTCGGGAGTCGAGCCGGATACCCCAACGGGCTCGGACCGTGCGGACAAGGCGGTCGGCGCGGCGAACCGCCGGCGGTGTTGCACGGGATTGGCCTGCGGCGCAGGTCGCGGTCGACCCGTCGCGCCGCGCCGTCGAGTCAGAAGCTGATGACCAGGGCGGTCCGGAAGATGGTGTCGAGGCGGTCCTTGCGGATCCGGCTCGTGCCGAGGGCGACGGCGGCGCCGCCGTCCGCCACCGTCTCGAAGAGCTCGTCGCCGCTGCCCGGCGCGCCGTCGGGGTCGACGACCTCGACGCGGGCGACGACCGCCACGTCCTCGGGGGCCGGCTCGTGCTCGTACAGCCACTGCAGGCCGACCCGGAGGGCGAGGTGGGTGCCGAGGTCTGCGCTGAGGGCGTGGGTCATGTTGAACGAGTAGTCGGAGGCGGCGCTCAGGTTGGCGTTGGCGGTGAGCTCGTTCTCGTACACCGTCGACGCGCCGAGCCGGTGCCGGTAGTCCCAGCCGAGGCGGGCGCCGGCGAACCGAGGGTCCTTGCCGGGGTCGGCGGTCTCCTCGGCCCGGTTGGTGTAGCTGGCCGCGTAGCTGGTGGAGAAGCGCACGGTGTCGTTGTCGCTCCAGACGTTGCCGACGCCGGCGAACGCGGTGTAGCGGTTGAGGATGCCGGCGTCGCTGTTGCGGTCCCAGCCGCCGCCGGCGTTCCAGAAGAACCGCTCGCTGACGTCCATCTCGTAGCGTCCCGAGGCCAGGTAGTTCTCGACCTCGGCGTCCACGCGGGGCCGGACGAGGCGCGTCTCGGGGTCCTCCGGGGCGCCGGCGATGGGGAAACGCACGCCCGGGTCCACGAGGAGGAACCGGTCGCCGGCGGTCCCCGAGCGGATGCCGCTCACCCGGATCTGGAGCCGGGACCCTTCGCGGACGTGACGGACGGTGTCGCCGAACCCGAACGTGCGGGCCGTCGAGTTGCCGCCGGTGAGGGCGAGGCTCAGCTCGGTCTCGTTGCTCCAGCCGGTGGCCGTCTCCCCCGCGTCCTGGGCGAGGGCCGGCGCGGCGGCGCCGAGGCCGTGGACGGCGACGAGCAGCAGGGCGACTCGTGCGGACGGCAGGGCGGGTTCGATGCGGGCGCGTTCGGGCCTGGCCGAGCCTGGGCCGCCAATCATCGCGCGCGGTTCCCCGTGGCGTTTGGCCGACCCCCCAGGGGGGCGGCGGCTCCGTACCGGCGGCGGGGCCGCGCCACGGCGCAGGCTCCCGGACATCGGCGCTCCGAGCCGGTCCCGGGCCGTTTCGCGCATTCCCCGGTGGAGCGGAGATGAGGGAGCCGTGAGGGCGATGCCGCGGGCGGGCGGTGCTCATCCGGCGGGGGAAGTCCGATGGCGGTCCTGGCGCGGCTTCGAAGGAACCGGGTGCTCTCCATCCTGATATCATTACAGGTTGCACTTTCGCCCGCGCCGCGAACGGTGGGGCGCACGACAGTACGCATGCATCGCTCACCCGACCCAGGCGGCCGGCGGCACGGCCCCACGTCGCCGACGAGGCAGGGCCTTCCGCCGCGGGCCGCGATGCCCGGCCCCGCGAAGCCGAGGCGCGTCGCCCGCGCCATTCCCATTCTCCTCGCCGCGGCGATGCTCGCGTCGTCGGGGTGCTCGCTGCGGACGATGGCCGTCAACGCCGTCGTGCCGGTGCTGGCCGACCCCGCGGTGTACCTGTCCGAGGAGGACCCCGAGCTGGTCCGCGAGTCGCTGCCGTTCCTGCTCAAGACCCTGGAGTCGATCATCCTCGCCGAGCCCGAGCAGGACGAGGCCCTGGTCTCCGCCTGCTCCGGGTTCACCCTGCTGGGAAGCGCGTTCCTGCAGGTCGACGCCGACATCGCGAGCTGGGACGGCGATTACGACCGCGAGATCGAGTTGCGCGACCGCACGTGGAGGCTCTACGTGCGCGCCCGCGACTATTGCCTGCGCAGCCTCGAGCTGAGGCACGAGGGCGTCGGGGACGACCTGCGCGAGGACCCCGCGGCGGCCCTGGCCGTCGCCGGGGCCGAGGACGTCGAGGTGCTGTTCTACCTGAGCGCGGCGTGGGGGCTGGCGATATCGAACGCCCTTGACCAGCCGGACCTCATCGCGGATCTGCCGGCGGTGCGGGCGCTCCTCGAGCGGGCCCTCGAGCTCGACGAGGACTACGGGCAGGGCTCGATTCACGCCGCCCTCATCACCGTCGAGTCGCTGCCGGCGCAGCTCGGCGGCTCGCCCGAGCGGGCCCGCGAGCACTTCGAGCGGGCGGTCGAGCTGTCGGACGGGCTCGACGCCGGGCCCTACGTGACCCTCGCGCTCGGCGTCTCGGTGCCGGAGGAGAACCGGGCCGAGTTCGAGGACCTGCTGAATCGGGCCCTGGCCATCGATCCGGACGAGGACACGAGCCGGCGCCTGCTCAACGTCGTGAACCAGAAGCGGGCGCGGCTGCTGCTCGACCGCGTCGACGACCTGTTCTTCGAGTAGGAGTGCGGGCCGTGGAACGGAGTGGACTCCTGCAGGGTCGGTTGGGCGCCCAGCGGAGCCGCAGGCGACGATTGGCGGGCGAGGAGTGCGGGCCATGGAACGGCGCGGACTTCCGCAGGATTGGCAAGGCGGACGGCGGGCCGCAGGCGGCGCCGTCCGGGCGAGAGGAGAACCGTTCGATGAAATCGCGATCCCTGGTCGTCACCGTGGTCCTGGCGGCGCTGCTGGCGGCGCCGGCGATGCTCCTGGCCCAGCGCGCGACCCGCATCCAGCTCGGGTCGATCCTGCCCGCCAACTCCATCTGGGACCGGTCCCTGAAGGAGATGGCGGTCGAGTGGCGCGACGAGACCGACGGCCGGGTGCAGCTCCGCGTGCAGAGCGGGGCGTTCCGCGACGAGGCGGCGCTGGCCCGCCGCTTGCGGCGGGGCCGTCCCCAGGCCGCCGTCTTCGGGCTGCCCGGAGACATCCACGAGGCGTTCAGCGTGCTGAACATCCCGTTCTTCTTCGAGTCGGACGAAGAGGTGATGCACGTGGTCGAGGCGCTGACCCCGACCTTCGAGCGGATTCTCGCCGGCGAGGGGATGGTGCTGCTGAATTGGGGCCACGCGGGCTGGGCGCACTTCTTCACCGAGAGCCGGGTGGAGACCCTGGACGACCTGCGGCGGACGAAGGTGTTCACGGCGGCCGGCGACGACCGGATGCTGCAGTGGTACAAGGAGAACGGGTTCGACCCCCAGCCCCTCGCCGTCACCGACGTGCTGCTCGGCCTGAACACCGGCCTCATCAACGCCCATCCGAGCCCGCCCTACGTGGCCCTGCTGTTCCAGTGGTTCGACCAGACCCCGTTCATGCTCGACGTGCCCCTCGCCCCGGTGCTGGGGATCACGGTGATGGCGGAGCGCTCCTGGAGCCGTATCGACCCCGGCGACCAGGAGCTGCTGCTGGCGTCGGCGAAGCGGCTCGAGGAGCAGTTGCTGCTCGACGTGGCCGCGCAGGAGCGCGAGTCCATCGAGGAGATGAAGCGGCGCGGCCTCAACGTGGTCGAGATCGACGACGCCGGGAAGGCCGCGTTCCGGGCCGTCGCGGCCGAGATGACCGCGTCGTGGCGGGGCGACCTGATTCCCGCCGACGTCTACGACATGGCGGTCAAGGCGCGGGACGCCTTCCGGGCCGGCCGCTGAAAGAGGGATTGTCGGCGACTGCACGCCGGCGCCGTCGAGGCGCGGGACCGCTTTCGGGCCGGCTGAAAAGGACTGTCGGCGGCTGCACGTCGGCGCCGCCGAGGCGCGGGACGGCTTGCGGGCCGGCCGCTGAAAGAGGGATTGAGCGGCACCAGTCGGCGACTGCGGGCCGGCGTCGCCCGCTCCCGCGGCTCGCCGCGCTTCGTGCATGGCAGGGTGATGGTCGTCGGCGCCCCGACGATTCCGCAGACCGCCGAGCCTCATGACTGAAAGCGCCCCCGCCGCCTCGCTCCCGGCCCCGGTGGTCCGCGCCCTCGGCGGGGCCGAGCAGGCCGTCGCCAACCTCGCGCTGGCCGCGATGGTGGTGCTGCCGCTGGCCGAGATCGTGGTCCGGCCGCTGGTGGCCGGCGGCATCCCCGGCTCGATCCAGTTCGTCCAGCACTTCACCCTCTGGGTCGGCTTTCTCGGGGCCGCCCTCGCCGCCCGCGAGGGCAAGCTCATCGCCCTCGCGACGGCGTCGTTCATTCCCGAGGGCCGGGTCCGCGACGCCACCCGGGTGTTCGCGGCCGGGGTCGGCGCCGCCGTCTCGATGATACTCGCGGCCGGGGCCTGGGACCTGATGATGCTGGACCGCGAGGACGGCACCATCATCGCGGCCGGGGTGCCGGTGTGGGTCGCGCAGCTCGTCCTGCCCGTCTCGTTCGCGGCCATCGCGGCGCGGCTCGCGTGGCGCGCGTCGCCGGCGTGGGGGGGACGGGCGGCGGCGGGGCTCGGCATCGTCGTCGGGCTCTGGTTCGGCCTGTCCGAGGGCCTGCTCGCCGAGGTCCCGCGCTGGCCGCTCATCTCGCTGGTGCTCGCGGCCGCGGTGCTCGGGGCGCCGATCTTCACGGTGCTGGGCGGGGCCGCGGTGCTGCTCTACCTGGGGGACGGGGACCTGCCGGTGCTCGTCACCATCGAGACCTACTCCCTCGCCGTGCAGCCGCACCTGCCGGCGATTCCCCTGTTCACCCTGGCCGGGTTCATCCTCGCCGCGGGGAAGGCCTCGGAGCGGCTGCTCCGGGTGTTCCGGGCCGGGGTGGGGTGGATTCCCGGCGGCACCGCCATCGTCTGCGTGCTGCTGTGCGCATTCTTCACGGTGTTCACGGGAGGCTCGGGGGTCACCATCCTCGCCCTCGGGGGCCTGCTCTTCCCGGCCCTCCTGAAGGACGGCTACCGGGACCGGTTCTCGCTGGGCCTGCTCACCGCGTCGGGGTCGCTGGGCCTGCTCTTCCCGCCGGCGATGCCCCTCATCCTCTACGCGATCGTCGCGCAGGTCGCGCCCGACGACCTGTTCGTGGCCGGCATCCTGCCCGGACTGCTGCTGGTCGGGCTGACCGCGGCCTGGGGCATGCGCGAGGGCATCGTCACCGGGGCGGGCCGGCACGACTTCGGGTGGCCCGAGCTGCGGGCCGCGCTGTGGAACGCGAAGTGGGAGCTGTCCATCCCGTTCGTGGTCCTCGGGGTGCTCTTCAGCGGCTACGCGACCCTCGTCGAGACCGCCGCCTTCACCGCGCTCTACGCCGCCGTCGTCCAGGGGTTGATTCACCGCGACTTCCCGCTCGGCAGGGGGCTCTACACGGCGTTCAGCGAGTGCGTGGTGCTGGTGGGCGGGGTGCTGATCATCCTGGGGGTCGCGGTCGGCTTCACCGCCTACCTGAACGACGCCGAGGTGCCGTACCTGCTCGTGGAATGGGCCGATGAGCACATCGGGTCGCGGCTCGTCTTCCTGCTCGCCCTGAACGTGTTCCTGCTGCTGGTGGGCTGCGTGATGGACATCTTCTCGGCCATCTTCGTGGTGGTGCCGCTGGTGGTGCCGGTGGCCGAGCAGTTCGACGTCGACCTGCTGCACCTCGGCATCATCTTCATCGCGAACCTCGAGCTCGGGTTCCTGACGCCGCCGGTGGGGCTGAACCTGTTCCTCGCCTCGTACCGCTTCGATCGCCCCCTGCTCGAGGTCTACCGCGCCTCGCTGCCTCTGCTCGCCATCCTGGGGGTGGGGGTGCTCATCATCACCTACATGCCGTGGCTGACCCTGGGGCTCGTCGAATGGCTGCGGTAGGAGCCTGCGCCGTGGAGCGGTGCGGACTCCGGCAGGGTTGGTTGGGCGCCCAGTGGAGCCGTCGGGCGACAGTCGGCGGGCCGGGAGCCGGCGTCGCAGAAGCGGCGCGGGCGGCTGGAGGGTTGACTGGGCGCCTGCCGGAGCCGCAGGCGATTGGCGGGCTGGGAGCCCACGGCGGAAACGTGCGTCGCGTGGGTCGTCGAGGGCGCCGGGGGGCCGGCCGCGCTCCCGTACCCTTCCCAATCCTGCGGCACGAACTCCTGGCGGCCGACGCCGCCAATCCCGGCAGGACGCCGTGAACGACCCGGTCCTGGCCCTGCTGCGCGACCTGGTGGCGATCGACTCCGTCAACCCGGCGCTGTCGCCGGGGGGCGCCGGCGAGGCGGCCGTGGCCGAGCACGTCGCCGCCGTGATGCGGCGGGCGGGCCTGGACGTGGCCGTGACCGACGCCGCGCCGGGCCGCCCCAACGTGGTCGGGGTCCTCGAGGGGCGCGCGCCGGGACGCGCCCTGATGCTGTGCGGGCACCTCGACACCGTGGGCGTCGAGGGGATGCGCGAGCCCTTCACGCCGGTGGTGCGCGACGGTCGCCTCTACGGCCGCGGCGCCCAGGACATGAAGAGCGGCGTCGCCGCGATGATCGACGCGGCGGCCCGGCTCGCCCTCCGCGGCGGGCTGCCGGCGGGGCGGCTGGTGGTGGCGGCCGTCGCCGACGAGGAGCATGCGAGCCTGGGGGCCGACGCCCTGGTGCGCGACCACGCCGCCGACGGGGCGGTGGTGACCGAGCCGACGGACCTGCGGATGGCCACGTGCCACAAGGGGTTCGAGTGGGTCGAGGTCGAGACCCGCGGCCGCGCCGCCCACGGGAGCCGTCCCGCCGACGGACGGGACGCGATTCTCCGGATGGGCCGGTTCCTCGCCCGTCTCGAGGCGGTCGACGCCGGGCTCGCGGCGGGGCCGCCGCATCCCCTGCTGGGTCCCGCGTCGCTCCACGCCTCGACCATCGAAGGGGGGCGCGAGCTCAGCGTGTATCCCGACCGCTGCCGCCTGTCGTTCGAGCGCCGGACGCTGCTGGGCGAGCCGCGGGACGCGGGCCTCGCCGAGGCGCGGGAGATCCTCGGCGCGCTGGCGGGGGAGGATTCCGAGTTCGAGGGCTCGGCCCGCTCCCTCTTCACGCGCCCCCCGCACGAGCTGCCTGCCGACCACGCCCTGTGCCGGGCGCTGGCCCGGGTGCTGGCCCGGCGGGGCGAGGCCGCCGACCCCACCGGCATGTCGTTCTGGACCGATGCGGCGATCCTGTCGGAAGCGGGAACCCCGGCGGTGCTGTTCGGGCCCCGCGGGGCGGGCCTGCACAGCCGTGAGGAATATGTCGAGATCGATTCCGTGCTCACCTGCCGCGATGTCCTGATCGACCTCGCGCGGGACTTCTGCTGACGTGCCGGCCTCCGTCGCGGGGCTCCGCTCTCGCCGGCCTGGCCCGGAAATCGTCGCCTGACGGCTCCGCTTGGCGCCCAACCAACCCTCCAGGAGTCCGCGCCGTTCTACGGCGCAGACTCCTGGCCCGGAAATCGTCGCCTTCGGCTCCGATTGCCGCCCAACCAACCCTGCCAGGAGTCTGCACCTCTTCTACGGCGCAGACTCCTGGCGGGAGAGAACGGGGTCTCGTGGTTCCGCGCCGGCCCGAGGTCGCCGAAGCCGGGCGACGGGCGGAGGCCTGGCGTCTCGATCCGCCGGCCGGGAGCCGCCGACGGTGGCGGTCGCCGGGCGCCGGAAGCCGGGCGGGGCCCGGCGTCTCAGTGGGTCAGCCGCGAGCCGCCGCGGTCGTGCAGCAGGTGGTCGAGGGTGCGCGCGTAGTAGCGCAGGATGTGGCGGTTGCGGACGCGGTAGCGGTCGCCGTCGACGGCGATGACGCCCCGGGTGACGAGGGGCTCGGTGGCCTGGTCGACGGCGTCGCGGCCGCATTCCACGGCGAGGTTGGCCGGCACGTGGCGGAGGGCGTCGAGGAGCCGGTCGATGCGGTCCTCGAGGTCGCGCCGCCGCGTGGACGGCCGCAGGGCGGCGGCCACGAGGGCGGTCGGCAGCACCTTGTAGAGTCGGCCGATGGCCTCGCGGGTGCGGCGGGTCAGGCCCACGAGGTCCTGGCGCGACTCGGGGGCGACGGTGGCGAGCGGGATGGGCTGCCCGAAGGTGACGAACGCGCGCGTCCGGTAGCCCACCGCGAAGTTCACCATCTCGGCCACTTCCGTCGTGAAAAGCCGCTGGCGCCGCTTGACCCGCTGGCGGGCCAGCGTCTGGTCCTCGAGCACGAGGTCGTAGGCGATTCCGACGGGCACGATCACCACGTCGGGGCGCCGCGCCTGCAGGACCGCCTGCAGCAGCCCCGTCTTCAGGGTCTTGAACTCGCCGCTGTAGCTGCGCCCGCCCTCCGGGTAGAGGAACAGGTCGTGCCGGTGCACGAGCTCGGCCACGTACGCCCGCAGGGTGGCGAGGTAGGCGGGGTCGCGGGAGTTCCGGCGAATCGGGACGGCGCCGGTCACGTAGCGGTTCAGCAGCCCCATGGCCCCGTTGAACAGGTTGATGCCGGCGGTGATGACGGGGGGCCGGATGCCGTGGTCGTCGAGCACCACGAGCTCGACGAGGTAGTCCATGTGGCTCTTGTGGTTCGAGGCGTAGACGACACGGTGGGATCGGGTCGCGGCCTGGGCCCGCTCGACGTGCTCGGCGCGCGGCTGTATCTTGCGCAGGATCGGGTACAGGGGGTGCTTCAGGGCGCGATACATCTGGTATCGCTGCGTCGTCCTGAGCTCCTTGAGGTAGGCGGCAATCCGCTCCTGCGCCTCGTGGGGACTCAGTCTCGTGCCGCCGCGGAGGTATCGCGCCACCTCCTCCCGCGACAGCACGGCCTGGGTAATCTCGTCGTCCACTTGAGAAACTATATCACCGGCCGCGCGGCCGGACGGGTGGGTCGAAGGCGGGCCGGAGGGCAGCGGTCCCGGTCGTCGAACGGCACCGACTCCTGGAGGGTCGGTCGGGGCGCCGGGCGGGGCCGCAGGCGACGATCGGCTATCGTGGCGCCATGATGCGCGCCGGGCGCGACAGGCGCACGGTCAGCCTCGATCCCGCCGGCAGCACGGCCGGCTCGGCCTCTCCGTTGAGGGCGGCGGCGGTGCCTCCCGCGGCGCCGATCGAGCCCCCTATGGCGGCGCCGCGCTCACCCCCGAAGATCGCGCCGAGAATGGACCCGGCGACCGCCGCGCCGCCGATCTTGGCGACGCTGTCGCCGCCCGGGGACCGGCCCTCCCGGTAGATGGTCTCGGTGGCCAGCCCGACCTCGACGCCGTCGTCCATCAGCAGGGTGTGGAACCGCACCCCGAGCCGGGACGCCGAGCGGAGCCGACCGCCGGTCTCCACGAGGACCACCGAGCCCCGCAGCCGCGCGCCCGAGGGAATCGCCACCCGGTCGCCGACCTGCACGTCCCGGATGACCCGGGCCTCGACGATGTCCTCGACCGCGGCGTTCCGGGTGGAGACGGCGGAGTCGAGCTGGATCCCGATCACCGAGTCGGCGGCGACCTCCAGCTCGTCGAACGCCGGCCAGGGATTGGCGGCGGCGGGGCCGGCGCTTCGGGGCGCGAGGAGTCTGGTGCCGGCCAGCGGCGGGC
>JAJEEA010000538.1 GCA_022821235.1 Vicinamibacteria bacterium | reverse complement strand
GCCCAGTGCAGGGCCGTCGCGCCGTCGCCCTGCCGGGCGTCGACCTCCGCCCCGTCCGCGAGGAGGGCACGCACCGCGGCGGCGTCGCCCTCCCTCGCGGCCGCGATCACGTCGCCGGCGGCCAGGGCCGCCGGCGCCGTCGCCGCGATCGTCAGGACGGCGAGCACGGCCGCCCCGCGCCAAACCCGTGCTGCGAATCCCGGGACGCTCCGAAGGGGCTCGTTCCCGGCAGTCAGTCGGCGTCCACTCATGGTTCTGTCACCAATCCTTGCGGCCGGCCGTCGTCGGCCGCGCCATCGCCTCGATACACACGAGCCGGCCGGTCGCCGCCTCGCTCCCGCACGGGGATCCGTCAGCGGCGGCACGGCCGTTGCGCAACCTCCGGGCGGCCGGCCCTCGCGACCCTGCCAAGCGCCAAGGCGGCGCCACCCGCGCCACCGCCGCGCCAAGTCGGGGCGCGCCGCGTCGCCAAGGGGGGCGCCGAGGTCGCCGAACGGCCCGTGGCGACCGTATCATGCCGCTTTTCGAGGGTCAATCGACCCACGACCCGCCGACCCGGGGGTGCACGTCAGATTCGTTGGAGAGCCTGAGGCTGCCTTGGCGGCTCTTCGTTCCCGGAAGTCTCGAAGCAGCCGCGGAGCTTCCGGCCGTGCCGCGCGATGTCGGCGTCGGCCTCTGCGATGGTCCAGCGCATGCCGGTCCCTGCTGACGTGCACCCACGACCCGCCCGCGACCCGCGGCGGACGCGTTGTCGTGAACGCATCGGCACGTTTACAATCCCGGCACGGCACCCCGCCCGAACGAGACTCGATGCCGCCCGGGGGCGGTTGGAGGAAGAACCGATGCAACCTGTCCGCGCCGCCATCGTCAGCCTGTGCGCGCTCTCCGTCCTCGCCGGGACTGCTGCGGCCCAGAACGTCGACTGGCCGCTCCACAACCTCGACCTGGCCGGGAGCCGGTACTCCGAGACTGACCAAATCACGCCGGAAAACGCGCACCTGCTCACCCCGCGGTGGCTCTTCCAGCACGGGGTCATCGACGGCGTCAGCAACCAGACGACCCCGGTCATCGTCGACGGCGTGATGTACGTCACCGACTCGCGTGGCAGCGTCTACGCGGTCGACGCCGCCAACGGCCACCTGCTGTGGATCTACGACGTGACCGAGCTGCTCGGCGGCGGCCGGCGCGAGGGCTACATCTTCCGCCACCGCGGCGTCACCTACGCGGACGGCGTCGTCTACAGCGCCGCCGGCTCGTTCATGTTCGCGCTCGACGCCGAGACCGGCGAGCCCATCGAGGGATTCGGCGAGAACGGGCAGGCCAGCGTCATCCTCGACGTGCTCCGGCTGCGCTACCCCGACGTGGAGACGGCCATCTCGATGGGCTACTGGTTCACCAGCGCCCCGCAGATCCACGACGGCATCCTCTACGTCGGGTCGACCCGCAGCGAGAGCATGATTCCCGGCGGCCACGTGCTCGCGATCGACGCGGAGACGGGCGAGGTCGTCTGGCACTTCAACACCGTTCCCCAGGACGAGCGCGACCAGGGCTGGGACATCGCGGGCCCGACCTGGGTCGGCGGCGGGCGCAACGGCGGGGGCATCTGGGAGACGCCGTCCATCGACCCCGAGCTCGGCCTCCTCTACGCCGCGGTCGGCAACCCCTTCGGCGACAGCACGCAGCGGGCCGGCGCCAACCTGTTCACCGACTCGATCATCGCGCTCGACCTGAAGACCGGACAGCTCGCCTGGTACTACCAGCAGGTGCACCACGACGTCTGGGACTACGACAACGTCCAGCAGCCGGTCCTGTTCGACATGGTCGTCGACGGCGAGCCGGTGAAGGCCCTCGCGCAGGCCAACAAGAACAGTTGGCTCTACATCCTGAACCGCGAGACCGGCGAGCCCGTGCATCCCATCATCGAGACCCCGGTGCCGACCGAGACCGACCGCGAGGGCGAGGTGCCCTACCCGACCCAGCCGATTCCCCACAAGGCGAACGGCGAGCGCATGGAGCCGGTGTCGCCGGTGTTCCCCACCGACATCCCCCCCGAGCACGCGGAGGGCAAGCGCTTCCTCGAGCAGTTCACCCCGATTCCCCGGGTGACCCGCGACGTCATCTTCGCCCCCGGCATGGGCGGCGGGGCCAGCTACGGGCCCATCGCCTGGAGCCCCGACACCGGCCTGCTCTACGTCAACGCCATCGACCGGCCGTTCAACGCCGGGCGGGGCCCCAAGGGCTACTTCTCCGCCTACGACCCGACGACGGGCGAGCTGGTGTGGCGGCAGATCTTCGAGGGCTACGGGCAGGCGGGGTCGGTGGTCACCAAGGGGGGCGTGGTGTTCGTGGGGACCGGCAGCAACATCGCCGGCTACTTCTTCGCGTTCGACGCGCGCACCGGCGAGGAGCTGTGGCGCTACAACACCGGCGCCGGCATCTTCGCCTCGCCCGCCGTCTACATGGTCGACGGCGAGGAGTTCGTCACCGTCGCCTCGGGCGGCGGCGACCGCGGCCGCCGCGGCGGCGACCTGATTCTCAGCTTCGCCTTGCCCAAGCGATAGCGCGGGCGCACCGACTGGTACGACCGTGCTCATCCGGGTCACGTCGAAACGTCAGGTCACCCTCCCCAAGCGGGTGCTGGAGGCAATGGGGGTGCAACCCGGCGACCGGATTTCGCTGGAAGAAGGTCCCGATGGCTTCGTGCTACGCCCCCATCGCATCGATCTCACCAAGCTGGGCACCTTGCGCGACAAGATACGACGGGGACGCGGAACATTCGACCTCCAGGCTTTCCGCGACGAGCCTCATGATCCGACGCTTCGGAATTGAGAGGGGACCGACCGATCAGTCCTGCTCCTGCGCCGCCCGCGTCTCCTCGGCCCGGGCCCCGCTCAGGATGTTGACCATCGCGTGGTTGCCCTCGTGGCAGGCGTACTCCCAGAGCTCGCCCGCCGTCACTCCGCGCGACGCCTGGTCGGTGGTCATGGGCGCCGATGCGGTCCACGCCCGCTCGAAGACCTCCGGGTCCTCCAGCGTGAACGTGTAGTCGATCGACTCGGGACCGACCCGGGTGAACCGCTCGACGAGCCGCAGGGTCGAGCGCGCCTTCCGCCACGGCGAGCTCCAGTAGGCGTCGGGCTTGTCCACGAAGTTGACGGTCTCGACGACGAGGGTGTCGCCCTCCCACCGGCCTCGTGCCTCGCCCGTCCACTGCGCGATGCCGGTCAGGGCCCGGTCGTCCAGGGGAATGACCCGCAGCTCGTGGTACATCTCGTGCAGCATCACGACCTGCCCCGGCGTCTGCAGGACCTGAAGGTTCATGTTGTAGGGCTGCAGCGGCACCATGTTCGGGAGCCCGTCGGTGATGTAGCGCTCGCCGGTGTCGGTGTCGGTGTAGGAGTGGAAGGGACCGACCCCGTAGCGCGCCCGCTCGCGGTCGTGGGCCTCGCGCTCGCCGGGCCGCCAGGGGATGCGGCCGTCGGGCGGATCGACGATGAGCGAGGTGCGCCGGCTACCGGTGATCCGCGTCCCCGCGTCCAGCCACACCTGGTTGTAGCCGCCGACGGTACCCGGGGCCGACCTGCCGTCGTTCGCGGCCCGGCTCTCCACCGTCCGCTGCTCGATCTCGGCCGCCTCCTCGTCGGTCAGCACGTCGCGGCCCGCCTGCCCGGCCGGCCGCTCGAGCGGCGTCAGCGTCGCGGAGGTCCACACCCCCTGCAGGTCCGGGTCGCCCCACGCGGTGCGCGGGAGGTCCCAGGCGTCGTCGGCGCCGGACTGGGCGCTCGACGCCATCGGGTGAACCGCCATCAGCGCACATGCCGCGACCACCTGGACCAGCCATCGCCATCGGTTGTTCATCGGACCTCTCCTTCCCCGCCCACGCGTCCGGCCGTCCGTGGCCGGAGGCCCCGCCGCCTCGGCCCGCGAGGCCTGCGTCCGCGCCCTCCCGCCGCCTGGCGCTTCGCCGGTCTCCGTGCGACGCGCGTACCCGCGGGGGCCGGTTGGGGATCGCACCACCACACGACACCGGCAACTACCCCGGCCAACGCGGCCCGGTCCGACGCCCCGGAAGGCGCCGGACCGGACCATCCGGCTACTGCACCTCGAGCCCGCCGCCCGCCGCGATCTCGCGGATACGCGCCGCCTGGTTCGGGTTCGCGGCAGCGATGGCGCCGAGCCGGCCCACGATGAGCCCCCGGTCCTCCTCCGACAGCGACCCCGCCGCCGACGCCGCGGCCTCGACCGCCGCGTAGCAGTCGGCCTCGTAGGTGATGGACCCGCACTCGGCCGTCAGGTTGGCGAGCAGCGCCGCCGCGTTCGACGACGCGCCGCCCCCGCCCGTCGAGTTGAACGCGGCCTCGGCCTGCGCGATCTCGGCCGCGGCGCCGCGGCGAATGTTGGCGGCCTCGGTGCCGGCCTGGAAGCACGTGAAGTCGGCCCGGTTGGCCCAGCGCAGGGGGGCGCAGGCGTGGATGCCGGCCTCCTTGGCGGCCGTCGACACCTCGGTGATCAGCGCCTCGTACTCCGGGTCGCCCTCGCCGTAGCCCGAGAAGTTGCCGAGGTCGCCACTCGCCGCGAAGAGCCCGTCGACGCCGGGAATCTGCGCGATCTCGCGGGCCGCCTCGACCCCCTCGAGGGTCTCGATCATGAGGAGGATCACGACGTTGTCGTTCCAGGTCTGGCGGTAGCCGCCGGGCACGTCGTTCCAGAGCTCGCCCGGGCCCTGCCCGCCGCCCGAGCTGCGCCGGCCCATGGGCGGAAAGTAGGTCCAGTCGACGGCGGCCTGCGCCTCTTCCACGCTGTCGACGGTCGGCACCACGATGACCGCGGCGCCCATGTCGGTGGCGTGCTGGATCTCACGCTCGTCGGCGTAGGCCACGCGGGCGCCCGGCGCGGCCGGGCCCGGGCAGGTGCGCCACAACCGGGCCACCTGCTCCCAGGAGGTCGCCTCGTGCTGCATCTCGACCCACATGAAGTCGTAGCCGGCCGCGGCCATCGCGCAGTAGGTGCGCGCATCCGTCGCCCTGATCGTGCCGCCGATCATCGGGCCGCCGTCGAGCAGCTTCCGCATCGCGGGGTTCCAGATCGGCGACTCCTCGCCTTCCGGCAGGGCGAACCGGTCGCCGAACTCGAAGTCCGACGCCCTGAACTGCGCCGACGCCGGGGCGGTCGCGCCCAGGAGCAGGCCGAGTGCCAAGCCGAGAACCGTCAACGTCTGCAATCTGCGCATGAGTCCATTCCTTTGGTCGAAAGTCCGTTCCAGCTCGAAGTGCTCGCTCCGCGCGGGTATTCTAGCCCGCCAACCGTCGCCGCGGCTCCGCTTGGCTCTCAAACCCATCCTCCAGGGGTCCGTGCAGTCCCCTCGGCGCAGACGCCTGCCCCGCACACCGTCGCCCGCGCGCCGCCCCCGGCGCCAACCGCCAACCGTCGCCCGCGGCTCCCCTTCGGCGCCCGGCCGCAAGCGGTCGTCCTTCGTCCGCCCGTTCTGCGGGCGGCGACCCGCCGGCCGGGCCGGAGAAGTGCGGCGCGTCACCGCTTCAGCAGCTCGGACGGCCGGTGCAGCACGTAGCGCACGAGCCGGCGGCGGCTCACCTCGCCCGCGTAGATGTTCCCGTCGAAGTCGACGCCCAGGAACTCGATGCCGGCCCCGACGTCCTCGTCGTGCTGGGGGATGAAGTGCGTCACCCACGCCTGCTCGGTCTTGAGGTCGCCGATGCGCACCCCCTTCTCCCACCCGAGGTTGCTGCGCCAGTTGTCGGGGGGGCCGGTGCGGACCATGCCGGAGAGCCCGTCGCCGGCGTAGAGGATGTCGTTGCGGTCGATGAACAGCCCGCTCGGCTTGCCGTAGTGGGTCCAGATGTAGAGCAGGTCGCCGTCGGGGTCGAACACCTGGATGCGGCTGTTGCCGCGGTCGGCCACGTAGACCCGGCCCTGCGAGTCCATCTTGATGTCGTGGGGGTCGCTGAAGCGGGCCGCCTCCTTGCTCTCCGAGCCCACGCCGCCGCCGATCGCGAAGAGGAACGTGCCGTCGGCCGAGAACTTCACGATGCGGTTGTTGCCGCCCCGGTGCCCGTCCGACACCCAGATGTCGCCCTCGGGCGAGACCACCACCCCGGACGGCCCGTTGAAGTGCGACTCGTCGTCGCCCCAGACCCCGGCCTCGCCGAGGCGCATCACCACCTCGCCCTGCTGGTTCAGCTTCAGCACCTGGTGGCCGATGCCCATGCTCTCGCCGAGCGCGGCCCGGGCGTCGCCGTGCGACCCGCCCTCGGTCACCCACAGGAAGCCCTCGTGGTCGAGGAAGAAGCCGTGGGGAAAGGCGAAGAGCCCGGCCCCGAAGCTGTCGACGAGATTGCCCTCGAGGTCGAACTTCATGATGGGGTTCAGATCGGTGCCCGCGCACTCGTTGGCGCCGCACCGGTCCAGAATCCAGAGGTGCCGCCCGTCGGGGTCGGGAAAGACGCCGCTCACCGTCCCCATGACGCGTCCCTCCGGCAGCTTCTCCCAGCCGAAGGTGGCCCGCCAGGGGTTCGTCGTCGACGACTGCGCCCAGACCCCGCCCGCGCCGAGCAGGACGACAATCAGCACTGCCGCCGGCATCCATCCGATGCGTCCGGACCTTGGCATGGAACCTCCCTTGCGTGTGGCGACCGCCCGGCGCGGCGCCGGGGCATCCCAGGTGAAGAGCAGTGTCTCTGTCCGAGTCCCCAAGGGGTTGACACGCTGGTTAACGATAGTCAATCATGAGTTATTGGCGACGCACGCCATCTACAAGAGCGCGTCGAGGGGGACGCGGCATGAACGACTGGCCTGATTGGGTGACACCGGCGATGGTGCTCGCCGCCTCCCTGTGGATCGTTCGAGAAGTCCGCGCCCTGGGCGAGCGGCTGGCGCACCTCGAGGGACGGATTCTCGGCTGGCAGGACCGGAGGGCAGGCCCCCCGCCGGCCAACTGAGCGACGCGTCGGCAGTGACCACCGGGCGCCGCCCCGGCCAGTCACAGGCTCCCCTCGGCGTGGCGGCTGCGCAGCACCTTCTTGTCGAACTTCCCCACGCTGGTCTTCGGCAGCTCGTCCGCGAAGGCGAAGCCATCGGGAATCTCGAACTTCGCGAAGCTCTCCGCGAGGTGCGCCCGCAGCTCGTCCTCCGAGACCGCGCTCCCCTCGGTCCGCACCACCACCGCCAGCGGCCGCTCCCCCCACTTATCGTCCGGGACCGCGATGACCGCCGCCTCGAGCACGTCGGGATGGGCCATCAGCGCCCCCTCGAGGGCCACCGACGAGATCCACTCGCCGCCGCTCCTCACGAGGTCCTTGGTCCGGTCGGTGATGGACAGGTACCCCTCGGGGGTCATGGTGCCCACGTCGCCGGTGCGGAACCAGCCGTCGGCGGTGAAGCTCTCCGGGGTCGGCTCGCGCTTGAAGTAGCTGCGGATGACCCACGGCCCCCGCGCCTGCAGCTCGCCCATGGTCTCGCCGTCCCACGGGCGCTCGGCGCCGTCGTCGCCGACGATGCGCAGCTCGACCCCCCCGAGGGGCGTGCCCTGCCGCGCCTTGACGTCCCACTTCTCCACCTCGGACAACGCCCCGTGCTGCCGCTGCAGCTTGCACACCGTGCCCAGGGGCGACAGCTCGGTCATGCCCCAGGCGTGGAGCACGTCGACCCCGAGGTCGCGCTCGTAGGCCTCGATGAGGGACCGCGGCATCGCCGACCCGCCGACGACCAGCGACCGGATGGACGAGACGTCGCGCGGCCTCGCCTTCAGCTCGTGGTACAGCCCGTTCCAGATGGTGGGCACGCCCGCCGCCACCGTCACCCCGTGCGTCTCGATGAGCTCGGCGAGGGCCGCCGGCTGCAGGTTCGGCCCGGGCATCACCACGTCGGCCCCGGCCAGCGTGCACGCGTACGGCAGCCCCCACGCCATCGCGTGAAACTGCGGCACCACCGGCATCACCACGTCGGTCTCGGTGAGGGCCAGCCCCATCGCCTGGTTCTCGCCGAGGGTGTGCAGGAACATCGACCGGTGGCTGTAGAGGGCCCCCTTGGGGTCGCCGGTGGTGCCGCTGGTGTAGCACAGGCCCATGGCCATGCGCTCGTCCGTCGACCGCCACTCGAAGTCGTCGGCGGCGCCGTCGACGAGGTCCTCGTAGTGCAGCACGTCCGGCAGCCTCGTCTCGACGTCGCGGGGCGCGTTCACCAGCACGTAGTGCTCGACGCAGTCGATGTCGCCGGCCACCCGCTCGAAGAGCGGCAGCACCGTGGCGTCGATGAAGACCACCCGGTCCTCGGCGTGGTTGACGATGTAGGAGAGCTGTCCGGGGAAGAGCCTGACGTTCAGGGTGTGGCAGACGGCGCCGGCCCCGGGAATGCCGAAGTACATCTCCAGGTGCTGGTGGTGGTTCCAGGCGAACGTCCCCACCCGGTCGCCGGGCGCGACGCCGAGGCCGGCGAGGGCGGCGGCGAGCCGCCGGCTGCGGCGGCAGAGGTCGGCGTACGTATAGTCGTGCATCCCGCCGTCGGGCTGCCGGGTGCGGATCCGCTTGTGCGGAAACATCCGGGCCGCATGCTCGACGATGCGGTCGAGCGTCAGCGGGTAGTCCATCATCAGGCCGTGCATCGCTTCGTCCTCACTGCGCCGTCGGTCCGCCGGTCGCGGGCACGCTGCTCCCTCTGTAGCTGATCGTGCGGAAGCGGCACACGGCGCGCGGGTAGTCGCCCCTCAGACCTGGCCCGGCCGCTCCCTCACGGGGCTTCGCGGGCCGCCGCCCCTGCGGTGCTCTCTCGTCCGTCCTGACGGTTGGTGGGGAACACCGGCGCGTCCCGGGGCATGCCGCGGTCGGGGCGCCGCCCGACGCCCCTTCCCGCCCCGTCCGGATCCGCGCCAGGTACCCGACTCACGGAATCGGCATCAACCAGCTCTCCTGATGCGAGCCTGCCCGGAATCCGCGCCGCCACGCAGGCTCCCCGGCTCACAGATCGACGAGCAGCACCCACATCGGCCGGTTCCCGCCCTCCCAGGTCTCGAGCGGGGTCAGCTCGCCGCTGTCCTGGTCGATGCGGTACGACGCGATGCGGCCCGAGTCCAGGCCGGCCGAGTAGAGGAAGCCGCCCCGCGGATCGAGGTTGAACGCGCGCGGCACGGGCTCGGTCGCCACCCGCCCCGTCGCCGTCAGCCGGCCCGACGCCGGATCGACGGCGAAGCTGGCCACGCTGTTGTGCCCCCGGTTCGGCGCGTAGAGGAACCGCCCCGACGGGTGCATCGCGATCTGCGAGCAGGTGTTGGGCCCGGCGTAGCCGTCCGGCAACGTGGAGATGGTCTGGAGCGGGGCCAGGGTTCCGCTCTTCGCGTCGATGGCGTAGGCGCTGACGCTACCCCCCTGCTCGTCGGAGAAGTAGACGACGTCGAGAGCGGGATGGAACGCCAGGGCCCGGGGGCCGAGATAGGCGTCCGGGGCATGGTGCGGCGGCGCGTTCGGGGTCAGCCGCCCCGTCGCCTCGTCGAACGTGAACTGGAAGATCGCGTTGGGCCCTCGGTTGGCGATGTGCGGCACGTACGCGAACCGGTTGGACCGGTCCGTCAGGATGGCGTGGGCGCCGTGGGCGGTGAACCGCCACTCCACCGGCGGGAACGTCGCCGCCCCGTCGCGCCCCACCGCGTGCACCGCCGCGGTGCTCTGGTAGTAGTAGGCGGAGAGGACGTAGCGCCCCGAGCGGTCCGTCGCCACGTACACCGGCTCGCCCTGCAGGGGCACGGTCCCGATCAGGGACAGGCCGCCGGTGCGCGGGTCGACCGCGAAGCTCGAGAGCTGCTGGCTCCCCCGCCGCCCTACGTGCAGCACCCGCTTGTCGGGGCTCAGGGCCATCGGGGCGGGGCCGCCCTCGACGGCCACGTCCTCCTGCCGGCCGATGGCCCCCGTCGCCGGGTCCTGCGTGAAGATCGCGATGCGGTCGTCGTCCTGGAACGACACGTACAGGTGCGCCATCACTCGAGCTCCTCGACGCGGGCCCCGCGCATGATGTTCAGCAGCCCGTAGTTGCCTTCGTGGCAGGCGTACTCGAACAGGGGCCCCGAGGTGACCCCGCGCGACTCCTGGTTGGTGGTCATGGGCACGCTGGCCGTCCACGGCTGCGTGAACATGTCCGGGTCGGTCATGGTGAACTCGTAGTCGATGGTCTCGTCGTCGATGCGGGTGAACCGCTCGACGAGATGCAGCCCCGGCCGCGCCCCCCGCCACGTGGCGCGCCACAGGAAGTGCCGCTTGTCCGAGAAGTTGGTCGTCTCGACCACCAGCGTGTCGCCCTCCCACCGGCCCCGGGAGTCGCCGAGCATCGCGCCGATGTCGGGGTCGAGCTGCCCACGGCCGTCCACCGGGATCATCCGGTACTCGTGGAACATCTCGTTGAGAATCGCCACCCAGCCCGGCGACTGCAGGACGTGGTAGTTCATGTTGTAGCCCTGCAGGGGCACCAGGGGCAGGCCGTCGGTCAGGCAGCGCTCGCCGGTGTCGGCGTCCTCGTAGGTATTGAACGGCCCGACCCCGTACCGCGCGAGGTCGCTCTCGAGCCGCTCCCGCCCCGCCTCGGTCCACGGGATCCGGCCGTCGGGCGGATCCGTGATGAGCGAGGTGCGCCGGTCCTCGGTCACGTTCTTGCCGCTGTCCATCCAGAACTGGTTGTAGGCGCCGACGTTGCCGGGGATGAACCGGTCGGAGGCGGCGCGGCTCTCCGCCGTCCGCACCTCCAGCTCGGCCGCTTCCTCGGCCGTCAGCACGGCCTGGTCGCCCAGACCGGCGGGCCGCTCGATGGGGGTCAGGGTGGCGTTGGTCCAGACGCCCTGCAGGTCGGGGTCGCCCCACGGCGTGCGCGGCGCCGTCCAGTCGGCCGGGTCTGCGGACGGCTCCGCCTCCGACGCCGGCTCGGCGGGGACCTGCTCCGCCGGCGGGTCGGCCGCGGCCGCCGCCACCTCCTCCGCCGGGTCGGGCGCGTGAACGACGGTCTCTTCCGGGGTACGCGGATTGGCCAGCACGAGGATGACGATTCCGAGAACCGCGGCAACGCTCCAGAATGTTCGATTGCTCATGTCACCTCTCCGGAAAGTCTCCAGCCGCGACGCCGCCGACCGCCGCGGTCACCGTCCGGCCGCCGCCAGCTCCTCCGCCCGGGCCCCGGCCAGGATGCCCTCCATGCCGATGTTCCCCTCGTGGCAGGCGTACTCGAACATCGGCTCGTCGGTGCGGGTCCACGGGACGCGGGCGGTCCACGGCGCCGTCCACGTCGTCGGGTCGACCACCGTGAACTCGTAGTCCATCCGGTCGGGCCCCACCCGCGTGAACCGCTCCACCAGGTGCAGGTGCTCCCGCGCGCCCCGGAAGTCGCTCTGCGGCGAGAAGTTGCGGGTCTCGACGACCAGCGTGTCGCCCTCCCAGCGCCCGCGCGAGTCGCCGTGCCACTGGCGGATCCCGTCGCTGGCGTGGGGCCGGCCGTCGAGCGGGATGATGCGGGTGGTGTGAATCAGCTCCTGCTCGATGACCACGTGGTCGGCGGTCTGGAAGATCTGGTAATAGCTGTTGTAGCCGGCCAGCAGGTTCGGCAGCCCGAACGTGATGCAGCGCTCGCTGAGGCCGCGGTCCTCGGTCCACGCCGCCGGCCGGCCGCGTGACTCCCGCGCCAGCCTCGCCGCCGTCTCGGCGGCCAGCGTCGCCGGCGGCAGCTTGCCGCTCGGCGGATCGACGATGAGCGACGTCCGGTCGTTGAACTCCCGCTCCACCAGCCAGAACTGGTTGTAGTTGCCGGTCCAGCCGTCGGTCGACGTGAAGCTCTCGGCGCCGGTCAGCGCCACGTTGAAGAACTGGTCGCCGAACGCCGCGTCCCCCGCGTCCTGCGCGAAGAGCGCGTTCGCGGTCGCCTCGACCCGGGCCAGCTCTTCCGCGGTGAGCGTGGCCCTGTCGGCGACCGCGTCGGGCCGCTCGAGCGGCGTCACGCTGTTGTTCCCCCAGATGCCCTGCAGATCGGGATGCCCCGCCGGGGTCCGGGGCGGCGAGTACGCGTCGGACTGGGCCGACGCCACGGCCGGAAGCCCGCCCCCGGCGGCGAGCACCATGGCGGCCAGCACCGTCACGCGTCCACACTTCGTCATCGTGCACTCCTTCACGCTGCGAAACTGCCCGTCAGAATAGCACGCGGGCAGCCGCGTTCGACGGCCGCCGAAGCACCGGTTCGCCGGACATCCGCGTGGGCGGGACAATGGACGTAACGGGTTCTCGGGCCTCGACGAGTCGAAGCCGACCACGGCGGGTTCGCTGGACCACCGCGCTCGCCGGGCGGCGGCGCGGTTTGCGGATGCGTCCGGCCTTGCGGGGAGGCCGGCAGCGCCGGTCACGTCAATCCGCGGCCCGTCCGCGCCGCACGCGATCGAGCAGATCGGCGCCGGTGGCGCAGACGACGATCCAATCGGCCACGGCGGCCAGAAACGCCCGTTCGTCGACGCCTGCGATCAGGGTCTCCAGGCGCTCCGCCGTGCCCGCTTCGAATCGCAGCGCGGCTTGGCGGCAGAGGCGCGCGCGTTCGTCCGCACGGGCCTTGGCGCGTTCCTCGGCGCGGATCTCTCCGCGCAGGCGCCGCAGAAACGGACCGTCGCCCGCCGACCGGTCCTCCCGGTCTCGCAACGCCCGGCCGACCCGTTCGAGCACCGCGACGGTCTCCGCCGACAACGCCGGCTCGTGCATGGCGCGGTGGATCTCGACCGCAGTCCAGCCCGGAAACGCCCGGCTCTCTTCCGACGTGCGGTAACCGTCCGGTCCCAGCACGTGGATCGTCAACCCCGGCGCACGGGTCGCGGGCCGGCTCGGCGAGGGCGCCTCGGGCACGTCGATCCACACCTCGCGCAGCCCGAACGACTCGTAGAGGGCGAGCTTCCCACGCCGCGCGTCGGTCGTGTGATCCACTTCCAGGACCACGTCGGGCAGGACGTCCTCGCCCACCACCATCCAGGGGCCGGCCGGGCCGTCGCGCTCCGGATGCAGGTACACGGTCTGGTCCGCCTGCAGGATGCGCCGCCGTTCGCCCCGCTCGTCGCGCAGCAGGAGGTCCGCGGTCCCGACGGTCGCGATGGGGGCGCCGCGGGTGACGGCGATCAGCGCCGTCAGTTGCGCGAGGCGCTGCGAGGGATGTTCATGGTACGTAGAGGTCGGCTCGCAGACCATCGCGGTCTCGGTGGCCGCGTCCCAGGTCTCGATGCGACCCTCGTAGTCTGCGATGGCGTCGCGGGAGATATGCACGGGTCGGCAGCCCGGAAACTCGGGCGCCGGCTCCCACGACCCGTCGGCCGGCTCCCGGCGACGGCTCCCATCGCGTCCATCTCGACGCGGGGCGGGTGCCTTCTCCGCTCGACGGCCGGAGGGAGCCGCGCCGGCGGTGTCTGCCATGACCTGATGACGAACGTCGGCGCACAGGAACGGGGCGCGGAGCCGACCTGACCAGATTACGCGAAGGGCGGACGGGCGTCCATCCTTCGTTGGGTGCACGTCAGTCTCTCGAGACCGCCGCCCGCCGACATCCTCCCCGCGCTCGATGCGACGCGGGCTTCGACCGCCGGCGCGGCCCCGGTTGCGCCCGCGGCGCGCCCGGTAACGCGGCCGTCGGGGACCCGCGCCCTTCACCGCAGCAGCAGGAACGTCGACAGGGGCAGACTGACGATGCGCGGGTCGTCCACGACGCCCGACGCGGCCTGGGTGATCAGGATGCCGAACGGGGCGTTGTTGGCGGCCTTCTCCAGGAACGCCCTGAGACCGGCCGTGTCCCGGCGTTGATCGATCCGCCGCCGATACTCGACCTCCACCGGCACGCGCCGGACGCCGACGGTCAGGACGAAATCGACCTCGAGATCGGCACCTCGGGCCGGCCAATGCCCCACGTCGAGACCGGAGACGGCCGAGGCGAGGGCCCCGAACACGCTCTCGGCCAGGTGCCCCGCCTGCGCCGTCAGCGCCGGCCGCGCCTCGAGCGCTTCCGGCGCCAGGGGAATCTGCAGACCGCTCGGACCCTGCGCTAGCGCATCAGCGCGGTGCGGGAGTGGGCGCTCGCCACCGAGACGGCACGCCGCGGGGATCGAGGCTTCCCGCGGGCAGGCCGAGGGCGCCGGCCGTCAGCGGGCGATGCCGGCCCGTTCCCACGCCTCCACGCCACCGGGGACGATGCGGAACAGCGGATGACGTGCCGGGAACGCCACCGCCTCGCAGCGCGCCGCCCGCGCCGGGTCGCGTCGTCCGAGCTTGGCCTTCAGGTGCGCCCACTCGTGCTCGAGCTGACCGCGCGTGACCGGAATCCTGCCGCGCGTGCCCGCCGAGGCGATGAGGTCGCGGTCGAACCGGTAGCCGCGGGCCAGCGCCTCGGCGTGCACGTGTCGGAGATACTCGGCGATGGCCCGCGCGGGAGAGCGCCGGCGGCGGAACCGGGCGAGCTGGGGGTGGTGGCGATAGCCGCGCGTCGCGCCCCGGAGCACCGCCTGCGCCAGCAGCGCCTCGCGCCACAAAGCGACGAGGCCCCGTGCATCGAGGTACTCCGGGTGAAGACTCCAGATTCGCATGCGTCGATCCGGCGTCGCGGCCGCAGAATCGGTCCTGCGAACCGCACCTGGCGCCGCGACAGTGTTGCACACGGCGAGGTTCGGGCTCGCGGTCGGTGATGGCGGAGTTCGCGCGGACGTGCTGTAGACTCTGCGGCGGAGGGACCGCCATGGCCATCGGCGAGAGCCTGCTGCCGGAGTACGACCAGGAGATCGCGGGCGCTCGCCGAACGCTCGAACGCGTGCCGGCGAACAAGTTCGACTGGAAGCCGCACCCGAAGTCCCCCTCGATGATCGCGCTGGCTGCACACGTGGCGGGCCTGCCGTCGTTGGCCACGCTGACCATCGACCGCGACGACGTCGACACCGCGCCCGGCGGACCGATGGAGCCGCCGCCCCGGCCCGCGGACACCGCCGAGCTGGTCGCGATGCTCGACAAGACCGCCGCCGAGGCCCGCACGGCGCTCGCCGGCGCGAGCGACGCGGAGTTGATGAAGCCGTGGTCCATGCTGACCAACGGCAAGATCGTGTTCACGTTGCCGAAGGTGGTCGTGCTCCGCAGCTTCGTCATGAACCACCTGATCCACCACCGGGCGCAGCTCGGGGTGTACCTGCGGATGAACGACATTCCCGTCCCGTCGCTGTACGGCCCCTCCGCCGACGAGGCCCCGCCGGGTTTCTGAGCGGGTGACCCGGCGGCCGTTTGGCGGCCGTTTGTAGTGCAGATCCGGCACGACGCGCGCGGCGTCCGGGTCCTGCTGCCGGACAGACCGACCCCCGCCGGGATGGGTCATCCTTGCCCCGCTCCTTCCGAGATACAAGCGGTCTGGTCATCCGTTTCCGAGGTCGCCCCCCGGAGGCTCACCGCGAGGGTGAGGACGGCGTGAGCCGCGTTCAAGGCGACCCGCTGCGTCCCCGCCGGACTCCGGCTTGACGGGCGCTCCCGGCGGGGGTTCGCCGAGGGATGCGCCGCACCTCGTCCGGCAACACATCCCCGCCCAGGACACGTCGCGCTTCGTCGACACGCCCACCGGCTCGGTGGCCCCGGGCACCTGGGCGCCGACGCGGCGCTGGGACGCCATCCCCAACGCCGCGAACTGGACCGACCTGTCGCCGCGGATCGGCGTCGCGCACGACGTCTTCGGCGACGGCCGGACCGCCGTCAAGGGCTCGATCAGCCGCTACCTCCGCGTCGACACCATCGGGATGGCGGCGTCGCGCAACCCCGTCAACGCGTCGGTCACGAGCGCGACGCGATTCTGGCAGGACGCCAACGGCGACTTCTTCCCCGACGAGAACGAGCTGGGGCCGTACTCGAACGCCAACTTCGGCCGCAGCGTGCTGACCAACGTCTTCGCCCCGGACGTCTACTCGGGGTTCGGGACCCGGCGCAACAACTGGGAGTACTCGCTCGGCATCGAGCAGGAGATCCTGCCCCGCATGTCCCTCGACGTGTCGTACTGGCGCCGCGTGCAGGGCAACTTCTCGGTGACCGACAACGCGCTGGTGGGCCCCGGCGACTTCGACCCGTACTGCGTGATCGCGCCCAGCGACCAGAGGCTGCCGAACGGGGGCGGCTACGAGGTCTGCGGCCTCTACGACGTCAATCCCGCCAGCTTCGGCCAGGTGCAGAACGACATCGTACCGGCCGAGCCGAACGGCTACACGATGGAGCAGGTGTTCGACGGGCTCGACGTCGTCGTCAACTCGCGGATCAGCGGCGACCTCTTCGTCTACGGCGGGGTCGGCCTCGGCCGCACGCGATTCAACGACTGCGGCGCCCGCCCGGACAACCCCGCGGCGGTGCCGACACTGGCCCTGACCGCGGGCGGGGCGGGCACCGGCGGCGGTTGGGACAGCGAGGAAGCGGCCGGGATCATCCTGCCCAGAGGACATCACTGCAGCATCGACCCGCCTTTCTTCCGGCCCGCCTGGAAGCTCAGCGGCGCCTATACGCTGCCGTGGTACGACGTGCAGCTCTCGGGCTTCCTGCAGAACCTGCCGGGAGTGCCGATTCTCGCGACGTGGAACGCGCCGGCCAGCGCCATCGAGCCGTCGCTCGGCCGGCCGCTGGCGGGCGGGGCGCAGAGCGCCGAGATCCACCTCATCCAGCCGGGGACGATGTTCGCCGACCGCCTCACCCAGCTCGACATCCGCCTCTCGAAGCTCTTCCGCTTCGACGCCGACCGCGAGCTCAGGCTGATGCTCGACGCCTACAACATGCTCAACGACAACGCGCCGCTCGCCATCAACGACACCTACGGTCCGGCGTGGCAGGTGCCCGTGAACATCCTGCTGGCGCGCTTCGTGAAGTTCGGCGCGCAGCTCACGTGGTAGTGGCCGGCACAACCGCCACGGCGTCGCACCGGCGGATCGCTTTCCGGGGACCAGCAGCCCGTGGAAGCCCCGCGTTGCACCGCACCCGAAGGGGCGCCAGCGAACGGACGAGGCGCCCGCCCGACCGAGAGCTCGGACGACGGATCCGGGGCATGGACGCGATACGCGCGATACGCGAGGCCGCGAAGGCAGCGTGTGACGCCGCCGCGCGCTGCGTCATGGCTGCTCAGCGGCCGGCGCGTGCGTCCGCACGTAGTCCATGAGGCTCGGAATGCCGGCTTCCCAGGTGGGCACGGCGTCGGGCCGCCAGATGTAGCCCAGGTGACCCAGGGTCTTCGCCGTCGCCGCCGTCCGCTTCCCGTTACCCGGCTCGCCCAGGCCCCGCCGGACCGCGGCTTCGAGCTGCGCGCCGTCCAGGCGATCGCGTTTCTCGAACGCCTCGGCCACCGCGCGCGCCGCCGGGAGCAGCCCCTGGTCCTGCAGCTCGTTGTAGCGTTGCAGATAGTAGCGCCCCTTTTTCTCCTCGAAGTCCGCCCGGACGGCCTCCACGTCCGTCCGGGTGATGCGCCCGCCAGCGGACGACCCGCCCGCGACCACTCGCCGCCACAGCGCCTCGCCCGACAACTGCACGAAGTACGGATAGCCCTGATTGGCGGCCACGAGTTGCGCCAGCGCGTCGTCGTCGATGGCCACGTTCTCGCCCGCAAGCGGCAACCGCAAGGCATCGGCCGTCGCCGCCGCGTCGAGGCGGCTTATGGGCAGGAGCTCCGAACGGCTCCAGAACGAGACGTCCATCCCGCTCAGGCGCGACTCCAGGTGCGGGGTGCCCGCCAGCGCCAGCAGGAATGGTTGCTTCCGACCCACGATCTGGCTGGCGTTCAGCAGCGCATGGCCGACGCCGGCATCCAGCGCATGCGCTTCGTCCAGCAACAACAGCAGCGGCTTCTTCCCGGTGCGGACAGCCAGGATCTCGTCCAGCGAGGGCGCGTCCGGGGACTGCCCCGCTCGCCATCGGACGCCGGAGATGGAGACCTCGCCGGGCAGCAGCCGCCGCCACCACGTCGGCGAAAGCAGGCGCCGCACGAGCTTCTCTTCGGTGGGAACGGCCGCCGGCGTCAAATGGATCACGTCGACCGCGTCGCGCGCCCGGGCGGCCTCGTGCAACCAGGAGAGCAGCGCCGTCTTGCCGTTGCCGCGCGGTCCGTAGAGGATGAGGTCACGCGGCGGGGCGGCGCCCTGCCGCAACTGGTCCAGAAACGCGCGGCAGATCCGCTGCTCGTGCTCCCGACCGGCCAGGTATGGCGGCAGGCCCCCGGGGCCCGGCTTGAACAGGTCCAGCTCGTTCCTCGCCGGCTGCATGGCTCCACCAGGGTGCGGCCTGCTCGACCCCGTGCTCAGGGATCCGCGTGTCGACCGGACCCGCGCCTGATCGTACCTGTCGCGGGGTCCGGGTCGCAACGGGCGTCCCGCGAACGGCAGTGGCGATGTCAGCGTGCCGCGGCGCGGGAAGACGAATGTCGATTTCAGTGCCCGCCCGCTGGTGCGCTGGGCGGCCAGCAGGGCGCCGCCGCCGACGTGTGGCCGGATGGCCGACTACGACGGCGGCGCGGGCCACGGGCGGCGTGGTAGCCGTGACCCGGTGGAGACGGCCCCACGTGCGCGGGCGTGCGCGGTCACCAGTGGTCACCTTGCCTGCCATGACGACGTGGCATACTCTGCCCCGATGACTCGAACCGAAGGTGTGCGATTCCGACGGTCCGCGACGGCGGGACCGACCTCGACGGCAGCCCTGATCCTGCTCGGCTTGGCCCTCGAGACCGCGCCCGCCACGGCGCAGGCGCCGACGGCGGACTTCGTGCCGGTCACCGACGCCATGCTGCAGGCGCCGGCCGACGAAGACTGGCTGATGTGGCGGCGCACCCTCGACGGCTGGGGCTACAGCCCCCTCGACCAGATCGACCGCGGCAACGTGGCCGACCTGCGCCTCGTCTGGACCCGCGCCCTGAACCCCGGCAGCCAGCAGGGCACGCCCCTCGCCTACCGGGGCGTGCTCTACATGCCCAACCCCGGCGACGTCATCCAGGCCATCGACGCGGCGACCGGCGACCTCATCTGGGAGCACCGGCGCGACCTGCCCGACGACCTCGGCGAGCACATGGGCGGGCTCGCCACCACCAAGCGCACCATCGCCATCTACGACCGCCTGCTCCTCGACACCACCGGCGACGACTACCTGATGGCCCTCGACGCGGTCACCGGCGAGATGGTGTGGGAGACGCAGGTCCTCGACTACACGGTGAACCCCGCCCTCCAGACGGCGGGGCCCATCGTGGCCGGCGGCCGGGTCATCTCGGGCCGGAGCTGCCGCGCCAACGCCACCCCCGACGCCTGCGTCGTCACCGCCCACGACGCCCGCACCGGCCGCGAGCTGTGGCGGCGCCGCACCATCCCCGGCCCCGGCGAGCCGGGCGACGAGACGTGGGGCGACGTGCCGTTCGAGCGGCGGAAGCACGTGGGCACCTGGATGGTCCCGAGCTACGACGCCGAGCTCGACCTCGTCTACATCGGCACGTCGGTCACCTCGCCGGCCCCGAAGTTCATGCTCGGCGGCCCCGAGCTGGCGCACCTCTACCACAACTCGACCCTCGCCCTCGACGCCGACACCGGCGAGATCGCCTGGTACTACCAGCACCTGAACGACGACTGGGACCTCGACCATCCCTTCGAGCGCCTGCTCGTCGACACCGCGGTCGCGCCCGACCCCGACGCCGTCGCCTGGATCAACACCCGACTGCAGCCGGGCGAAGAGCGGCTGATGATGACCGGAATCCACGGCACGACCGGCGTGGTCTACACCCTCGACCGCGAGACCGGCGAGTTCCTGTGGGCCAACCCGACCGTTGCACAGAACGTGATCACCCACATCGACGGCGCCACCGGCGACGTGACCGAGAACCCCGAGGTCCTCTTCTCGGCCCTCGGCCAGGAGCGGCTCGCGTGCCCGAGCTGGGCCGGCGGCAAGGACTGGGAGGCGGGCGCCTACAGCCCCCTCACACACACCATGTACTTCCCGCTGCGCAACGCCTGCCAGCGCCTGCTGTCGACGACCGAGGGCGGCAGCTCGACCTACATGCTCGCGGCCCGCCACCAGCTCGCCCCCGGCACCGACCGGCTCGGCACCGTCCGCGCCATCGCCGTGGACACCGGCGCCACCCGCTGGCTCCACGAGCAGCGCGCGGCCACCATGTCGCTCGTCGCCACCGGCGGCCAGCTGCTCTTCGGCGGCGACGCCAACGGCCGGTTCCGCGCCTTCGACCAGGACACCGGCGCCGTGCTGTGGGAGATCAACCTCGGCTCGCCGGTCAGCGGCTACCCCGTCACGTTCGCGGTCGACGGCCGGCAGTACGTGGCCGTCGGCACCGGCACCTCCGCCAACGCCTCGATCAACCTGCGAATGACCCCCGAGCTGAGGCCGAGCTTCGGCAACAACCTGTTCGTGTTCGCCCTGCCCGGGTGACCAGCGGGGTCCGCCGGAGTCCAGTCTGCGCAGGTAGTCACGCAAGGGCGGTGACGGGAATTGCCTTGCCACGTGCCCAAGGCGGGAATCGCCGAAGACCGGCTGCATCCGGGTTGCCGTTGGCGACTTCATATCGATCACCGTTCCCAAAGCTGCCGAGGAAGTGAGTCATGCACACACCTGCGAGCCGAAGCGGTCAGGACCTGGCGTGGAAGCAAGCTCCCGACCCGGAGCGGCAGGCCCATCCGTCGATCGGAGGTGACATCCGAGCCGGCGCCGGGATGCCGAGGCCGACACAAGGCCCGCCGCGGAGAGCAGCGATGCGCGAGCGGCTCGGATTCGTCGCGGTGGTGGCGGTACTGACGGTCGGGGTCGGTGAAGCCCGGGACCCGAACGGCCCGTACATTCAGATGGACCTGGGAACGGGCATTGCCCCACCCTTCGCGGTGCACGGGTCGGACAACGACTGGGGCACCAAGTGCGACCTGATCATCAACCCGCTCGGCGTCGAGGTCGCCGGCGAGTGCGACGCCGCCCCGCCGCTCACGGCCTGGACCAACGAGTTCGACGGGGGCGCCGGCATGCGGGCGGGCGTCGCGTTCGGGTACGACTGGGGACCCGTCCGGCTCGAAGGCGAGTACTTCCGCCGGGTCACCACCTACGACGATCAGTCGGACATCGACATCTTCGACGACGTGACGCTGGACAAGCAGGAGCAGGAGATCGAGCTCGCGACCGGCGGCGTCGACGACTGGCGGTCGCACGCCGGCTTCGTGAACGCGTACTACGACTTCGGTCCGGCATCGGCGTCCTGGACGCCGTACGTCGGCGCCGGGTTCGGGGTGGAACGGGCATCGCTCGACTACGTGTCGGTGTGGAAGCGCAACGACGACCCCGAGCGGATCTCGACGTTCGCCGACCCGCTCCTGCGGGCCAGGATCGCCGGCACGACGACGATCGGCGACGCCCGGCTCACCGACGTCGTGACCGGCTACCAACTGCTCGCCGGCGTGGACTATCGGCTCCGGGAACCGGCCACGCTGGGCGTGAGGTTCCAGTGGGTGGATTTCGGCGAGTTCGCGAGCGAGCCGTTGCCCTGGAACCAGCTTCGCAGCCACGAGTCGAGCGTCGGGCGTGGCGAGGCCGTCCTGTACCGGATGACGACGGACGCCAGCCGGTTCTGGGGCGTGAGTCTCAGCCTGAAGTACCGGTTCTGAAACGCGGCCGTCTCGCGAGTCGATCCGCTCGCCTGCGTCGGGCCTCCGCCCGGGTCGAGCTCCTCCGCGACAAGCGATCGCCGTCGTGCATCCGGGTCGTCCGGTTTGCAGTCCGGGCCTGGTACAGGTGGTGGCAACGGCCGTCGATGCGGGGGGTCATGCCGCGTTGGCGAAGCGGCCCCGAGCAACCGCCGGCGCCGCGCGAACCACGGACGGGCTTCGTTCGTTGTTACCGGTATGGTGCTCTGGCACGACTTCCGGTACGCCCTCCGGCGCCTGGTCAAGGACCGGTCGCTGACGTTCATGGCGGTGGCGGCCCTCGGCCTCGGCATCGGGGCCAACGCCTCCGTCTTCGCGATCGTGCACGCGGTGTTCATCCGCGGCCTGCCGTTCGACGAGCCGGGGCGGATCGTCAACGTCTCGTCGCGCGACACCGGCCGCGGCAGCACCGGGGGCGTCTCGCTCCCCGACTTCGAGGACTATCGCGAAGCGGCGGTCTCGTTCAGCGGGCTGGCCGCCTTCACGGCCGGCGGGACCGCGAACTTGAGCGACGCCGACCAGCCCCCCGAGCGGGTGACGGGGTCGCTGGTGACGCCGAACACGTTCCGCCTGCTCGGCCAGCCGGTGCTGCTCGGCCGCGACTTCCTGTCCGAGGAAGGCGAGCGGGGCGCCGACCGCACCGTCATCCTGGGCCATCGCGTCTGGCGGGACCGCTACGCGGGCGACCCCGCCGTGCTCGGCCGCGTGGTGCGGGTCAACGACGAGCCGTCGACGATCGTGGGCGTCATGCCGGAAGGCATGCGGTTCCCGCTGAACTCCGACACGTGGCGGCCGTTGCAGCCCACCGACGCCCTCGACCGCCGCGACAACCGGATGCTCTCGACCGTCGGCCGCCTCGCCCCCGGCGTCGATCTCGACGCCGCCGACGCCGAGGTGCGCGCCCTCGCCGGGCGGCTCCGCCAGGAGTACCCCGACACCAACGAGCGCGCGGACGCCTTCGCCCAGACGTTCAACGACTGGGCGAACCCCGCCGACGTCTCGCTGATCATCCCGACGCTGATGGGCGCGGTGGCGTTCGTCCTGCTCATCGCCTGCGCCAACGTCGCCAACCTGCTGCTCGCGCGCTCGGCGCGCAGGGCGCGCGAGGTGGCCATCCGGGTCGTGCAGGGCGCCACGCGGTGGCGAATCGTGCGGCAGTTGCTGGTCGAGAGCCTCCTGCTCGGCGCGGCGGGCGGGGCGGCCGGCCTGGGGCTGGCCGCGACCGGCATACGCCTGCTCGACGTCGCGACGGCCGACGTCGGCAAGCCGTTCTGGATGACCTTCCACCTCGACGGCGCAGTCGGCACGTTCCTCGTCCTCGCGTGCGTCGGGACGAGCGTGCTGTTCGGGTTCGCGCCGGCCCTGCACGTCTCGAAGACGCCGGTCGGCGAGCTGCTGCACGAGGGGGGCCGCACCGGGGCGGGCGGGATGCGCGCGCGCCGGCTCGCGGCGGCGATGGTCGTGGTCGAGGTGACGCTGGCGGTGGTGCTGCTGGCGGGGGCCGGCCTGTTCATTCGCAGCTTCCAGGAGCTCTATCGCATCGATCTCGGGTTCGATCCCGCCCGGGTGCTGACCGGGCAGATCACGCTGGTCGCCCGCAAGTACCCCGGGCCGGAAGATCGGCTGCAGCTCGTCGAGCGGCTCCAGCGGCGCCTCGACGCGACGCCCGGGGTTCGCGCTGCGAGCGTGGCCACCAGTTTCCCCCTCTTCGGGGGGCTGCAGCGGTCGATCGAGATCGACGGGCGGCCGTCGCCCGACGGTGCGCCGGCCCCCACGGTGACGATGCTGAGCGTCGGCGCGCGGTACTTCGAATCTCTCGGCGTCTCGCTCACGCGGGGACGCGCGCTGACGCTGGAGGACGGCCGCGAGGGGGCGGAGTCGGTGGTGGTGAACGCACGGCTCGCGGCGCGGTTCTTTCCCGGCGAGGACCCGCTCGGGCGGCGAATCCGCCTGCAGGCGCAGGGCCAGCCGCCCGGCCCGTGGCTGACCATCGTCGGGGTGAGCCCCAGCGTCCGGCAGATCGCCCTGCAGGAACGCGATCCCGATCCGGTGGTCTACCTGCCGTACCGGCTGTACACCGGCGGCCCGGCGGCGCTGCAGTCGTCGCTCGCCATCCAGGTCCTGACCGCGGGCAACCCCGCCGGCTTCGTCCCGCAGCTCCGCGAGGCGGTGCAGGCCGTCGACGCCGAGCTGCCGGTGTTCGGCGCCCGGTCGATGTCGGCCCGGCTCCGGGACAGCCGATGGACGTACCTGCTGTTCAGCGGCCTGTTCGGCATCTTCGCGGCGATCGCGCTCGTCCTCGCGGCGGTCGGGATCTACGCGGTCACCGCGTACTCGGTCACGCAGCGGACGCAGGAGATCGGCATCCGCATGGCCCTCGGGGCCCTGCCCGGGCAGGTCGTCTGGGTGGTCATGCGCCGGGGGCTCGCGCAGGTCGGCGCGGGGCTGGCCGTCGGGGCGGCCGGCGCCTTCGCGGTCGGCCGCCTGATCGAGAGCCTGCTGGTGCAGACGTCTCCCCGCGACCCCGTGACGCTGGCGACGGTGCTGGCGGTGCTGGCGACGGCCACGGTCGCCGCGTGCGTCGGCCCGGCCCGTCGGGCGGTCGGCATCGACCCGGTGGAGGCGCTCCGGTTCGACTGAAACGGCGGGCGCGCTCAAGTACTTCGCCCTGGCGACCGGCGGCGGTGCGGAACGGTCACGGTTGGTCGTCCGCTACCTCTTCGATAGGAGGAATGCCGTCGTTCAGGCGCGACTCGACGACGGCGAGCCTCGTCTCGACGGCCGCCAGCCTGAGGTTCACCTGGTGGAACCCGCGCTCGATCCGCTTCTCGACCGCTTCCAACCGCGTCGCGATGGCGTCGACCTTCCGGCCGATCTCCTCGATGGACATGGATCCTCCGCTGTCAGCCCCTGGTGGAACCCGCGGTGCACCGAGCCTGGCGAAGGCGCCGGCGGGCCATGAACGCCCGCCCGGCGGGGCATGAAGGGGGCGCATAGGGTCGAACCGCTCGACGACCGCCGCACGGACTGCCGTTCGGCACCGTCGGTCCAGGGGATTGTGCCACGACAATCACCCTGCGCGTTACGCCGCACATCACCGCCGAAACTGCTTGCTGAGAGCCAGGCCCTGCCGCTGGTACGACGAGCCGATCGACGCCCCGTAGATCTTGTCCGGGACCTCCAGCAGCCGGCTGTAGACGACGCGGCCGACCACTTGATCGTGCTCGATGACGAAAGGCACCTCGTGCGCCCGGACCTCGAGCACCACCCGGGTCCCCTTGTCATTCTCCCCGTACCCGAACCCGGGGTCGAAGAAGCCCGCGTAGTGGATCCTGAACTCGCCCACGGTCGGGTCGAACGGCACCATCTCGGCCGCGCAGTCGGGCGGCACGACCACCCGTTCGCGCGAGCCCAGGATGTAGAAGTAGCCGGGGTTCAGGATGAGCCGGTCGCCGGGGAGGTTCCGAATCTCGTGCCAGAAGGCGCCGGGATCGTAGTGATCGACCCTGCGCATGTCGATGAGGGGAGCGTTCTTCCGGCCCCGGTAGCCGACGACCTCCGCCGCGCCCCTTCCCCGGAGGTTGACCGAGAGCTTCAGGCCCTTCCGGATGTCCGCCTGCGCCGGACCGTCTTCGTCGACGATGAGGTTCTTCGCCTCGTTGAGGCGCTCGAGCAGCCTGTCCGTCGGAGGCGGCTTGCCCCGAACGAACCGCAACTGCGACAGCCGCACCCCCTGCTGCACGATCACCGAGAACGTCCGCGGGACGATCTCCGCGAACAGCGGCCCCGAGTAGCCGTCCGGCACGCGCTCGAACTCGACGCCCTTGTCCGTAATCAGCCGCGTGAACACGTCGAGCCGGCCGGTGGTGCTCTTCGGATTGGCCTTCGCCGACACCCCCCGCGGCAGTCGGAGATGCTCCATCAGCGGCGCGAGGTAGACGCACCCCCTCTCGAGCACCGTCTGCGACGACAGGTCCAGCTTGGCCATGGACAACACGTCGAGCTTGCGTTCCACCATGGAATCGCGGCCCGGCAGGAAGCTGGCCTGCAGGCGGTAGGCGACCGCCCCCAGCCGCAGGTCGAGGCTCGCCGGCTGAATCTGGTCCTCGGCGAGCGGCTCGGTCGCAACGATGCGTTTGTCGTGATAAAGGGCCTTGATCCGCTGGTACGGCAGGACTCCTGTCGAAACCGCGGGGAGCTCCCCCGGCCCGTGGACCCCGGGCGCCCCCCCCGAGACCGGGGTGGGCAGCTCTCTCCGCGCCAGCTCCGGAAACAGCGCCGTCGCGTGGTCGTCAGCTTCGCCCATTTCTCGCATCTTCCCCGGCCGGGTGTCAACGACGATCGGTCCGGTCGTGCAGCTCCTCCCGCGTCGGCTTGCGGCCGTCGACCCACTCCATCTTGCGCGGTTCCGGCCCGAAGAAGCGATTCATCGCAACGTCGTACTCGTCTTCGGAGCGTCGCATCCTCGCGAGTTGCGCGGCAATCCACTCCGGTGCGCTGCGCCCGTTCTCGGCCGCCCGAACCTCCACCCATCGGGCGAGATCGTCGGGCAACGCAACGGTGACGTTCTCCATGGCGATCCTCCGGACTTCCCCGAACCCAAAGTGTGACACGGAATCCGGCTTCGACCACACGCGTCCAGCCGTCCCGGGCAATGCGGCCCCACCGACGACCCTCCCCCGCGCCCGGCAGAACGCCCGCCCGTGCTACGCTTGGGGCCACGTGAACCGACGGGTCGCAGGAGGAGAAGGACGATGCGAGCAGGGGTGCTGTTGGGCGTTCTGTTGACGACCGCGTGCGGCGGCGCCGAACCGGAGCCGGCAGCCGAGCCGGAGGCGTCGGCGAGCGCGGGGACCATCGAGCGGCTCGATCCGGCCTTCGACGCGCTGGTGCCGGCCGACGCGGTCATCGAGGAGCTGGCCGGCGGGTTCGGCTTCACCGAGGGCCCGGCGTGGATCGACGACGGGGACGGCTACCTGCTCTTCAGCGACATCCCCGGCAACCGCATCGTCAGGTGGGACCCGGACGGGACCGTCAGCGACTTCCTGAACCCGGTCTACGAGGGCGAACACGAGGAGGGGCGGCTCGTCGGCTCGAACGGCATCATCGTCGACCCGGACGGGAACGTCGTCTTCACCGAGCACTTCAACGGCCGCATCTCCCGCATCGCGGCCGACGGGACACGGAGCGTGGTCGTCGACAGCTTCGAGGGGGGACGGCTCAACAGCCCGAACGACGTCGACTACCACAGCGACGGCTCGCTCTACTTCACCGACCCCGCCTACGGGCTGCCGACCCCCGAGGCGCGGGAGCAGGACGTGAACGGCATCTACCGCCTGAGCACGGACGGCGAGCTCGTCCGCCTCGCGGACCAGACCGGCCCCAACGGCATCGCCTTCTCGCCCGACGAGTCGACCCTCTACGTGGCCGACAGCGCCACCCGGCAGTGGATGGCGTACCCGGTGAACGAGGACGGCACCCTCGGCGAGGTCGAGCTGCTGCTCGACGCCAGCGCCTCGGAGGAGAGCGGCTCGGCCGACGGCCTGAAGATCGACGACCAGGGCAACCTGTGGGCGACGGGCCCCGGCGGGGTCTGGGTCATCGCGCCGGACGGCACGCATCTCGGCACGATCAAGCCGAACGAGGTGCCGGCCAACGTGGCGTGGGGCGACGCGGACCGGCGGACGCTCTACATGACCGCGCGCACCGGGCTGTACCGCATTCGCGTGAACGCCACCGGCGACCGGTAGGAGCCCGCGGGAACCCGGCCGGCAGTGAAGACAGGAGGTCGACCATGCGCCATCCCCTCGTTGCAGCATCGGCGGCAGCGGTGATCATCGCTCTGGCGGCGGCGCCCGGCGCCGCTCAGGAGACCGGCGCGGGCTGGGCCCCGCCGCAGACCCCGTGGGGGCACCCCGACCTGCAGGGCGTCTGGGACCAGACCACCGGCACCCCCCTCGAGCGGGCGGCCGACGCGGGCGACCGCGAGTTCCTCAGCGAGGAGGAGGCGGCCGAGCGCGAGCGGCGCCGGTTCGCGGCGTTCGACGCGCCGCCGCGGGCGGGCAGCCCCGGCAACTACGGCTCGCAGTGGCGCGACGGCTCGCGCAACGCGCTCACCCGCACGTCGCTGATCGTCGATCCGCCGGAGGGCCGCATCCCCGCCCTCACGCCGGCCGGCGAACGCCGCGCGGCCGAGAACGCGGCGCGCCGGCGCGACCATCCCGCCGACTCGTGGACCGACCGCAACCTCTGGGAGCGCTGCATCACCCGCGGGACGCCCCGGGTGCCCAACAACTACAACAGCAACATCCTGCTCCTCCAGACCCCGGACGCGGTGGTGATGCTGAACGAGATGATCAACGAGACCCGCGTCGTCCCCCTCGACGGGCGCCCCCACGTCGCCGCCGGCGTGCGCCTCTGGAACGGCGACTCCCGCGGTCGCTGGGAGGGCGACACCCTGGTCGTCGAGACCACCAACTTCAGCGACAAGCAGGTGTTCCGCGGCCTCCCGGTCGACAACCTGACGCTGGTCGAGCGTTTCACCCGCACCGGGCCCGACAGCATCGACTACGAGATGACCCTCAGCGACCCCGCCACCTACACCCGCGACTGGACGGTGGTACTGCCCATGATCGCCAACGGCGGCGGCATGTTCGAGTACGCCTGCCACGAGGGGAACTACGGCATGGAGGGAATACTCGCGGGGCATCGCGCGGAGGAGCGGGCGGCGCAATGACCCGAGCCGGGGCCCGCCCGCCGTCCTGGTCATCGCGGCGAGTTCCTCTGGGCTCCACGTGCGTCCCGAGCCCGCCTTGAACTCGACCCAGCGCGCGTCGTAACGCAGGTGCCTGCAGATGGCTCCAGCCTGTTTGGCGTCCGATGCTCCGCTTCACGAGAGCCAGTTCTCCAAGACTAGCTTAGCTAGGTCCGGCACGCGCGCGAAGTGCTTCGTGTTGCCGGTGACCACGATCCAGCAGGTACACCACTGCTATCACTGCTCCAGGCGCCGACCGACGTCCCGCCGACGACTCGCGTAGATCTCTTCGATCAGCGTGTCTACTTCCCGATCGTCGATATCGCCCCAAGCGCCGGCCAGCGCCAGCGCCCCCTCGGGGCGCAACCATCCTCCGGTCAGCGTCTCAAACTCCCCCGTCAGCGCGTCTTTGTCCCGGACGTTCCCGCTGGAATCAAGATGCTCGGCCATGTCGAGCGCCCGGACCGCCACCGGCCTGGGTACCGTGCGTAGACGGTCCAAGAACGATGCCAGGGCCTGCGCCTCATTCGGGTACATCGTCCACAAGACAATGCAGTACGGACCGACAGGCCTTAGCCGGTCCTCCAGCAGGTGACTGATGGTACTGAAGTCGGTCCTGAAATCCCGACTTCCATCCGACGACAGAACGCCTGCCCTCGGATGAAGATCAGCCACGATGATCCGTACGTCCGGGCACCCAGGCACAACGCTCGCGTCGCCCGCGAAAAGAACCGAACGACACGTCACGCCCTTGCGACCAAGCCCGCTCGTCAGATCCGCCAGATGACTCTCATCATCTCCGATTTGCAGCCACCGTCGAGCAACTCTCCATCATTCCGCCCCCTTGAAGATCATCGCGAGAACGGCACCCTCACACACCTTCGCCCGCCCTCATCGACTCGTCTCGCCCGCGCCGGGGTCGTCGGCGAGCAGGAAGCGCAGGAGGGGCTGCCGCAGCATCTTCAGGTAGACGGCCCCGATCCGATGCGGTAGCGTGCGGATGCCCGACAGGCCCACCGCGAACTGTCGGTCGTAGACATAGGCGAGACGGATGCGCGTGGATTCCACGAGCAGCCGCACCGCTTCGGGGTCTGCCGGGGCCGGCGCCCTGCCCTCCTCCGGGTCGGCCGCGAGCAGGGGCGCGAGGTCTTCGCGGGACAGCACCGCCTCGTCGAGCTCGCCGTCCGCCTGCCCGACGCGCAGCTCGCCCCCGCGCCCAGCGGGCGAGCGCCGCCGACGGTGACCGCGGCGACGAAGTGTCCGGGCAACACGACGCGGCGGCCCACGAGACCCTGCAGTGGGGGAACCTCCGGCATCGCTGTAGATCATACGCGGAGCAACGTGCTGGCCGCGCCGCCCGCGCCGGTACGGACTGTCGCCCTGTCGCCCGGTAGCCGTTCGAGTGGCGCGGAGGTCCCAGCGCCCGCGCCGGTGCGGACTGTCGAGTCGCCCCGTCCGCACCGGTGCCGGACAATCGAGCCGCGCCGTCCGCACCGGCGCTACCTGGAACGGCGCGGGTCGGCCCGCAGGCGTCGGGGTTCGAAGCGGCGTGCCGGAGGAAGTCACGCCGGCGGCGCTACAATGCGCTCCTGACCGTCACCTCGCCCGCTCGGGAGATTCCCCCATGCCTCGACCGTCTCTCTCCGTATCCTCGGCACTGGCCGCCATGCTCACGCTGTCGGCGCTGATCCCACCGCCGGCCGCTACGCAAACCCCGGCCAACGACTTCGTCCCGGTGACCGACGCCATGCTCCTCGACCCCGCACCGGAGGACTGGCTGACGTGGCGGCGGACCCTCGACGCGTGGGGCTACAGCCCCCTCGACCAGATCCACCGGTCGAACGTCGGCGACCTGCGCATGGTGTGGACGCGGGCGCTGACCCCCGGCAGCCAGCAGGGCACGCCCCTCGCCTACCGCGGCGTGCTCTACATGCCCAACCCGGGCGACGTCATCCAGGCCATCGACGCGGCGACCGGCGACCTCGTGTGGGAGCACCGGCGCGATCTGCCCGACGACATCTACGACCACGTCGGCCGGCTCGCCGTCACCAACCGCAACCTCGCCATCTACGACCGGCTGATCATCGACACCAGCGCCGACAACTTCGCCTTCGCCCTCGACGCGGCGACCGGCGAGCCGGTCTGGGAGACCCGCATCCTCGACTACCTCACCCACCCCGCGACGCACAGCGCGGGGCCGATCATCGCCGGCGGCAAGGCCGTCTCGGGGCGGAGCTGCCGGCCCGCCGGGGGGCCCGAGGCCTGCGTCATCACCGCCCACGACGCCCTCACCGGGGCCGAGCTGTGGCGCCGGCGCACCACCCCCGCGCCGGGCGAGTTCGGCGACGAGACGTGGGGCGGGGTGCCCGACGCGGAGCGCAAGCACGTCGGGAGCTGGATGCCCCCGAGCTACGACCCCGAGCTGAACCTGATCTACGCGGGCACGTCGGTCACCTCGCCGGCCCCCAAGTTCATGCTCGGCGGCGCCGACCTCGCGCACCTGTACCACAACTCGACCCTCGCGCTCGACGCCGACACCGGCGAGATCGTCTGGTACTAGATGCGGATCAAAAAACCGCAATAGAACAGGCTATTTTTTGGAATTCGCGGTCAGCCATATACCACGTTTTAGACCACGCGATGATTCCAGTCCACAGCCGTCCAGGACAGTCCGGCGGCCGGCGGCGCGGCGGCGGCGGCGTAACCGTTCCGTCGTCCGGGTGCGGGCTGATGTACTCTGTGGTCGGCACCCTGATGTTGAAGCCAGCGTTCTTCTCGCTCTTGCGGCCGCCCCGCAACGCCTTCGACAGCACCGCCCCGGGTCGCGCAGTCGCCGCGTAGCGCCGGACAGCTCGTCCAGCGGCCCGACTGCATCGTACGGCGAGGCGGCCCGGCCTCCACGAGGGTCTCGATCAGCACAGGTCGACCAGAAGAACCGGGTCCTGTCGCCTGTCCGACGACGACGGCCGCAGTCGGGCAAGCACCGTCGAACAGCGAGCCGATCCGGTCCGGGCGCCCTCCCTGCCCGGGGACATCGACCGGTGCTGGCCGTCGACAACGCCAGCGTCGGGTTGGCCCGCTCCCATGTCCATACCGGCTTCACCGAATGGTTACCCGGCGGCCGGGCGGCCGGCGGCGCGGCGGTCCCAGGATGCCAAGGATGCCAGGATGCCCAGGATGCCAGGATGCGTAGTGGGGGTTGTCGGACCTGGTCGCTGGTCGAGATCAGCCTGCCTCGTTGTGCTATCACCACAGGCCCGGAAGTGGCAAGATCCGCAACGTCATGACCAACATTCGACTGGCGCTGCGTATGCTGCTCAAGACCCCGGTCGTCACCGGCGTCGCGGCCCTGTCGCTGGCCCTCGGCATCGGCTCGAATACCGCGATCTTCTCCCTGTACAGCCAGCTCGTGCTGCGCCCGCTGCCGGTTGCCAACCCCGACGGGCTGGTCAACCTCGCGTCCCCCGGCCCGAAGCCGGGATCCTGCGACCGCGACAACGCGGGCGAATGCGCCGAGACGTTCAGCTACCCGATGTTCCGCGATCTGGAGCGGGAACAGGGAGTCTTCACGAGCATTGCCGCCCACAAGGGGCTCCGCGCCAACGTGGCCCATCAGGGCCTTGCCGCCCAGGTCCAGGGCACACAGGTCTCGGGGTCGTACTTCGCGACCCTAGGCCTACAGCCGGCGGCCGGCCGGCTATTCGGTCCCGAGATCGACGCGGCCGTCGGCGGCCATCCCGTCGTCGTCCTGAGCCACGACTTCTGGCAGGCCGAGTTCGGCGGATCGCCTGACGCGCTGGGCGACGTGCTCGTCGTGAACGGCACGTCCCTGACCATCGTCGGGGTGGGGCCGCCTGGGTTCCGCGGCACGACCATCAACATGCCGTGCGACTTCTTCGTGCCCATCACCATGAACGGCCTGCTCTCGCCGGGCAGGGGCAGCTTCGACGACCGCCGCGCCTACTGGACGTACCTCTTCGCCCGCCTCGAGCCGGGCGTGTCCGTCGACCAGGCGCGCGCGGCCCTCGAGCCCCTGTACCGTGGCATCCTTGCCGACGTCGAGGCGCCGCTACAGACGGCCATGAGCCCGCAGACCCTAACCCAGTTCCGCGACCGGCCCCTTCGGATCACGCCGGGGCGACTGGGCCAGACGAGGATGAGCCGCGACTTGCAGCGCGTGGGCCTGCTGTTCGTCCTCGGCATCACCGGCGCCGTCCTCCTCATCGCCTGCGCCAACATCGCGAACCTGCAGCTCGCCCGGTCGGCTGCCCGGACGGGGGAGATGGCAGTGCGGCTCTCGCTGGGCGCCTCACGGCGCCATCTCCTGACGCAGCTCCTGACCGAGGCCTGCCTGCTCGCGCTCCTGGCGGGGGCGGTGGCGCTGGCCCTGGCCCACTGGACCCTGCGGTTCGTGTGGGCGCTGCTGCCGGGCGCGGGCGTGTCCGACGTCCTTCGAGGGGCGTTCGAGCTCGACCCGAACGCCATCCCCTTCACCGCCGCCGTGTCGCTGGCGACGGCGGTCGCCTTCGGGCTCCTGCCCGCGCTCTACAGCACGCGGGTGGACCCGATCGCGGTGCTCAAGGACGAGGCCGGCCACCCCGGCGGCAACCGCTCGGCCGCCCGCTTCCGCCGGGGCTTGGTGGTGGCGCAGCTCGCCCTGGCCCTGACGCTGCTGGTGGTGTCCGGGCTCTTCATCGAGAGCCTGCGCAACATGAACCGCATCGACCTGGGGTTCCGGTTGGAGGGGGTCGTGACCTTCGCCCTCCGGCCCGAGCTGAGCGGCTACGGCGCCGCGCGCAACCGCGACCTGTTCGATCGCGTCGAGACCGCGCTGTCGGCGCAGCCCGGGGTGGCCGGCGTCACCGCGTCCACCGGCGGCGTCCTGGCGTTCACCGGCGGCGGCGGAGCACCCCGCGACTTCAACGTCCAGGGTTTCGAGGCCGGGCCGGACGCGAACCGGACCGCGCTGCTGAACCACGTCGGGGCCGACTACTTCCGCACCCTGGGAATCCCGCTGCTCGCCGGCCGGACCTTCTCGGCGTCGGACACCGCGGGCGCCCCCCGCGTCGCCGTCGTGAACGAGGCGTTCGCGCGCAAGTTCGATCTGCGCCGGAACGCGGTGGGGGCGCTGATCGGGCGCGGGGCCGTCGACGCGGAGCTCGACACGGAGATAGTCGGGGTGGTCGCCGACACTAGGCCGAGCTTCGCGCGCACCGTGCCGCCGCCCCTCGCCTTCGTTCCCTATCGCCAGGAGGATGTCGGCGCCCTGTGGTTCTTCGTCCGCGGCTCGGGGCTGCTGGACGACGTGATGCGCTCGATTCCAGGGCTCGTCGCCGGCATCGACCGGAACCTGCCGGTGGTCTTCCTGATGCCGTTGGCGCGGATGGCCGAGCTGAACGACCCGACGCGCGTCGCGACGGTGCTACTGGCCGCCTTCGCGGCGCTCGCCATCCTGCTTGCGGCGGTCGGGCTCTACGGCGTGCTCGCCTACGCGGTGGCCCTGCGCACGCGCGAGCTCGGCCTGCGCATGGCCCTCGGTGCCGACGCGCGTCGGCTGCGCGCGATGGTGCTCGGGCAGGTCGGCCGGATGGCCCTCGCCGGCGGTGCGATTGGCCTCGCCCTGGCCCTCGGCCTGGAGCGCGTGCTGCGCTCGGTGCTCTACGAGATCGACAGCCTGCCGTTCGGCGTCTTCGCGGCCGCGCTGGCCGGCCTGGCCGCCGTGGCCCTGGCGTCCGGGCTCCTCCCCGCCCATCGCGCCTCCCGCATCCACCCGATGGAAGCGCTGCGAAACAACTGACCGGCACGTAGAAGTCACTCCAGCCGGTACCGGCGGATTGTGAGGCCTCGAGGACGCGGGACAGGGAATCTCCGGGGCCTGTTGAATCGAAATGAAGCAGGTGGGGACCCCTCGCCCGGTCTGTGGTAGGACAGGCTGCGTCGACACGTCCAGTCTGCCGCTTGCCGTGCGGTGCTCGTGACGCCAATCCGCCGAGCCTCGTCCGCACGAACTTCTCCGTCATGCAACTGGTTTGGCACCCAGTATCTGCCCGAACAGAATCGGCAACCGAACATGCGGCCTATAATGACGACGTCCAAACGCCGAAAGGATCTTCCGACCGCCGTCACTTTCCCACATCGCCGCCTCAAATAGTCTGGTCGATGCCCGCGACAGCCGCTTAGTCCTTACGCGTTCGAAGCCCGCCCCAGCAATAGCGTGCGCACATTCACCCATTAATCGCGTACAGTGCGCATAAACACGATCGAATTCCTCCAGTTCCCGCCGCTGGCTAGCCATCATAATCCCGTCCCTACGAAACACGTCCTTGATGTAAACCTTCCCACCCGGCCTTATCACCCGGAACATCTCGCCAAACAAGGCCGGTAAATCATCAGAATACCCCGTCGATTCCAAAAACCACGCCGCATCGAATGCATCGTCGTCGTGCGGTAGCGAGTGATAATCTCCAACCATGACGTCGATTCTGTCTGTCAATCCTCGGCTCGCCACCAACTCGCGTCCGCTGTTCGCTTGAACTGGCGAGATCGTTACCGCCACTACTGAGGCCTCCTCCATAGCCTCACAGATGTGCACGCTCGGGCCACACGCTCCGGCACCTGCGTCGAGGATACGCGCGCCGCGTGGCAGCTCGCACTCCTGCAGTGCGTACAGAATCGTAGACCGATACGGATCCCTGTGCAGCCCATGGATCAGGCCAGATTGACAGGTATGCCCAACGTGGCGCAGGTACAAAGCATGAGTCTCGTCATAATACCGACGTGCCTTCTCCGCCGCTCTCAATCCCATTCGAGAACTCTCCTGCTACCGCCGTCACCAACAACAAGGCAGACAACAACGCCCGCGCTCTTGCACCCACCTCCAATTGTTCGATCTCGTCGGCGCTAGATGTCGCGTTCTATGCATCAAATATGCTTTGGCCGTCAAGCCATCTGATGCCACTGAGATCTTGATTGTATCGACCACCCTACGCACCGAGAAACTCGGTCCATGGCTCCCGTGTTCCACGTGAAGCTTTGCTGGCCAATCCACCAGCGCATCCATCTTTCGTGGCGCGCACAACCCCGCGTCTGACAGCCGCCTAAAAAGCCGGGAGTCTGCGAGGCTACCGTCTCTCTGCCAACCCTCGCACACCTTGTACTCTAGGCCAACACGGCATTCGATCTCTGCCCCAACGTCAATATGCACCAATGCCGGCCTCTTGCCGATGTATCCCCCTCGGCCCTCTTCCGCAACGCAATCTCCGACCATTTCGCCATCACATGGCGCTCCCACAGCGGCCAAGTAGCCCACGACGTGTCGCGCCTCTAACCCAGCAATACAAAAGCGTATTGCTGAGGGCCGTTTTGTCAGTATTACGCCAACCGCCCGCATATACGCACCTGCCGGCAGGTTGCGAAAACAACGTGCAATCCGTGACTTCTCCTCGGCCCCCAGCGGCGTGCCCCGCACAACCTCTACCCACTGGCTTGCCATCGCGCGTGCCGCTTCCCGCTGAGGCCCTGCCAAACGCGCGATGGACCCGGCCGGGGCAAGGTCTCCGTAAATTGTCGCCACCGGCCAACACAATACGCCGCTGGCGTCACTAGGCCCTGTACTCACACACGCACAAAGCCCAGCAAGTCTCGGTACCATCGATCCGCTAAACCACGCCAGAATAGACGATTGCGCGCGTCGATCCGAAAAGCTGCGCGCGAACGCGGTCTGCGCCCCCTCCGTGCCCGCGACGTCTGCGCCCCGAAAGAGCCCCACACCCGCGTCGACCTGAGCCTCATGAGGTCCCAGTCGGCACTCAAAAAGCACCGTGCCCAGCAAGCCGTCGGGCCACAGTGCGACCGCATGCCGCAGCCTGCGAGTCCAATCCTCTGTCGTGAGAACCGGCGGCAATCCATCCACCAGTTCGCCGATTAGGGACCACGAGTCCAAGCCAAATCTCCTTCAAAAAACCCGACGATGCCCGTCAACGGCGCGTGGCGTTACCATCGCGCCGCGGCGCTCGCGCCTGTATCAAGAAGTCCAGATTCAAGAGACCGCCGGTCGTAATGCCAAGCAGCCTTCCCAGGAACAAGCCGATGCCTGCCGACCCAGTTGCAAGGTCGCAACTCAACCGCTGCAACTGATCTCCGGGGAACGCAATGCCAGCGGCCTTCTCGACCGCCGTCAGTGCTATTCCCGACGCCGCCCGCTGCGCCATTGCCATGTGTTGAGTGTCACCAAGCAAGTCATACATATCAAGGTGACACTGGCCGATACCACTGAGGCCGGTCGCGAACGTCGGGTAGAGCGACCACTTTCGATCGAGTTGTAAGACGATACGCTCCAGTGCGGTGTTATACTCCGCTTCGCCCGTCACACGCAAATACCTGGCGGTAACAGCCCCGACGCCGCCTCCGCCGATGCTCCAGTACTGATACACCACAGTACGATTCTCGTTGTCGGACGGCCAGGCCCATCCCCCGTTTGCGGTCTCGACCGCGTTCAAGTAATCAAATTTCAGCGCTTTGCCCCCCAGATGCAGCCACTTCTCGTCGCCGGATACCAACGCCAAGTACAGAAGCGTGTGGGCCACTCCACTCGCACCGTGACCTAGGCCCAGCCGAATTGTATCCCCATCTGGCCAATACGCGCCGTCCTCCTCAAGCTTCTTGCGTTCGTCCAATCGCCGTCCCAGGCGCAGCGCTGCCTCAAGGAAAAATTCATCATCAGTCCAGCAAAAAAACCGCAACGCGGCCAAGCAGGTACCCGCCATGCCGTAGAGAAAATCGCAGTTGTCATCCAGTAGCGGGTGCTCCAGGGCCGCCTTCATTATTGCCACCGCTCGGTCTTCTCGCCCCAACTCGTACATCATCCACGCGACGCCTGCCATACCGACATACAGCCCCGGTGGATAGTCTCGCGAACTGCATTGCTGAGAGTCAATCCATTCCATAACCGGCGCCGGGCAATCACCGGTCAGCTTCCGCAGGGCGTACGCGACACCGCATGCGCCGTATGCAAAGCTCAGCGGATTCGTGACAAAGACCAAGGGATCCGCCGGAAAGAGTCGGTCGCGCCGCTCGTAGTCCGCCGAAGAAATGAGATAATCAGTAATCTTGCCCAATGATGCGACGTCCCACCGTCGGGTCACTTCGGCTCGCACCACGGACCCGCAATGATCGTCGGCCTGCGCTTGTAAGGTACGGACGATTTCCGGCCACGTGGGTCTCTTGTCAGGATTCTCGTGAAGCAGGCCGCGAATCAGGTCGGTCAGTGGCCGTGAAAGTGCGAGATCGATAGAGAATTCGGATAGAAGTTCCTGAAACACGGAAGGCTTTAAGTGCACCACTCGAGTCATTGGACACATAAAGGCCAAAAAGGTGACTCCGAAGGCATAACGGTCGGAGGCCGGTGTGGGCGAGCCGCCCTTCATTTGCTCGGGCGCGGCAAAGGAAGGCGTGGCGATGTGCACGGTGGAGTCTACACCAAGGCGAACGGAGGCTTCGAAGTCAATGAGCTTAACCGTCCCGTTGCTGGGCTTGAGTAGTACATTGTTTGGCGAGAGATCTGCCATCACAACATCGCGCTCGTGCATTATTTGCAGAGATCGGGCCAGGCGCGAAAACAATCTCGCGGCGTCACGAACGTACCCGGCGATCCGCGACGACGTCGGCTGCGCGTGAATAAGTGGATTCTCTCTAGCAGAGTGCTCACGAAGGGTGCGACCCTCGACGTACGTCTGGACAAGAAAAGTGTGTTCCCAGTCTGTAAACAAGTCCAAGGGCTCGGGTGCGATTGCGAACTGCGAAAAGATCGACAACAAACGGAATTCTTTCTTTAGAAGTTCGACACTGCTATGCGATGGGCTCGCGTACACGTGGGGCCTAGCTTCCTTTATCACAACGGTCGTTTGGGTTGTCGTATCCTCGGCGAGATACACGCCACCTGAGTTCCTAAAGCCCAAGGATGTGACTACATGGTATCGACCTTCCTTCAGTGAGAGCGATGGAATCTCCTCCTCTGTGATAGCGAAGGGGTCGGATTCCCAATTGGGCAGGATGAAGTAGGGTTCTCGCTTGTCGGGTATCGGTTTGCCGCCGGGGTCTCGGTAGACTGGAGTTCTCTCGCCGGTTACGGCAAGCTGGGTAGAACGGGTGAAGGAGCCGTAGCGGTAATGCAATACGCTGCTGTCGGGGACACGGCGGTCGGATAGAATATAGGGGCCGTGAAATTCGGCCGTTGCGTTGCGCAACGTCTCGGCAAGAAGGGTGAAATCAGGGAGATCTTTGGGATATATTGTTATAAACTTGCCGGAGGTACCACGAGACCAACTCTTGCTATTGGATAGTTGCAGCAGTCTTCGATCAAGGAGAAATTTGAAAGGCGTGGCCGCCTGAACAAGAATTGGGATCGCGAGTTGAAGAAGTTGCAGGCTATTGTGAGGCGTAGCGGATAGGTGCAGCTTCCAGCCTTGCGCTGTGGCTGGGCGAGGGGGAGGAGGAGCGAGACTATACCAAATGCCTCTACGGACCGTTTCCCAGTCACCTGGGACTAATTCAACAGCGTGGTCGATGTAGTCAGTGGGGTCAAAGGTATAGCGGTCTGCAGTTTCGAAGAACTCTGGGTCAACGAGTGCAGCAAGAAGATGTTCGCGAGGTGGCAAGTGGAGTCTCCTTAAACGCGAGCGAAAATTCGCATAAGATGTGCATCACGTGGAAGGGCATAACCATGGCCGAACATGGGCCCGCCAGAGCAACGAATGAGGACGGCAGAAAGTGCGGCAAGCGCAACGAGAGACGAGGGGGGCGCGCAACGCCAAGGTGGACCTCAACGTGCCACGGAACCAAGTCGCGAGGACGAGCAAATTCGTCTGATATGGCCTGGCTGCGCGGTTGACTCAAGGGGCAGCGTGGCTGGCCGATCGATGCGCCGGCAGGCGCTTGCCTAACCACCTACCTCTACAACGACCTCTGCAACGATTCCCAACCGTGCTTTGCACAGCACAGATCCGGGGGGGAGGGCAAGGCCTGCGCTTGGTGCCGCAGGCCAATCGGCATTCAACCCCGAGGCTGGGATGGCGAAGCTGGCGATGCTACGGGTCGGTTGGGGCGCGACCAAGGCCAATGGAGCTAGCAGCAGTCGCAATACATGCTCCACGTGGAGCACCCCTCCACAGTCGCGTCACTGTCAGCCGTCGCGTCGTCGGTCGCCTGAAGTCTGGCGAGTTTCTGAAGAGCTAAAACCCTTTGCATGACTCACCCCCATACCGTGTTGACGAATGTCGAGAGCACTCTACAAGAGCCGCTTCCATTGTGTCAAGGCTGAAGTCGAGCGCGATCCGATTGGCCGGTCGGCTGTTGTCGCCGGGCTCGGTCGGAGCGGTGGGGTGGGGTCTGGGGGTGGGATCGGATCAGGAGCGGACCTCGCGCCGGCGCGGTTCCGCGGCTCGGTGTACAACCGTAGCGGGACTTGCTGACGGCGGGCAGTGTCTGGCTGCTGACCGCGGTGGTTGGCGCCATGCTGTTGACCGTCTGCGGCTACGCGGCCGGGCTGCAGTTGGGGCACACGGGGGGACGCCGACGGGAGCTGGCTATCCGCGCCGCGCTGGGCGGCGGGCAGGGCCGCCTCCTCCGTCAGTTTTCTGACCGAGAACGTTCTGCTGTCGACGGCGCAAGCGGCGCGGTGGGCGTCGTAGTCGCCGCCGTCGGCGAGCGCGGGCTCGTCTCGACCTCCCGGATCGACGACGCCACGCCCGGGTGGTCCCGCTCCAGTGTTCAGGAAGCGCTCCGGGCTTGGGTCCACGGCAGCGCCTCGGTGCCGTGCACGCGTGCTCGACGGTCACCACGATCACGGCGCCCCAAGACGGTGCCGGCCAGCGGCGGCTCGGACCGCGGCCAGCGCTCTGCACACCTCGGCGTCGATGCCGTAGTAGTAGCGGGGGCCCTTGATGAACCGCTTGAGGGGTGGTGGCGTCCCCAGCTCGCCCGCGCCTCGGCGGCAACTCGCTCAGCTTGGTTGCGGCGATTCTCTCACGTCTGCTCGCCTCGGTTTGCTCGCCTGCATGTCCGCCCCAGCGTTGGTTTCAGTGTCACACGCATTTCGCCGATGGTGCGCCGCCCGTCGGCGCGAGCGTGCGGTGCGGTTGCGTTGCCGTTCCCCGAACCGAACGTGCAGAGGGAGGGCACCGGGGCGCCGTGGGGTCGACGCGCGCCCCGCCCACGGTCCCCCCTTGGCTCGGCAGGTCAGGAGCCGCGGCCACCCGATCCTCCAGCATCTTGTACACGGTCGACCGCGAGACGCCTAGCTGCGCGGCAACTTGCATGACCGTCAAGAGCTGGGCCAACACCAGTACCTCCCGTCGTCATGGCACGCTGCTCGGCCGGGCGATGAGGCGGATGGAGATCGTCCTCGCCGCCGCGATCCCGAGGCCTGCTGCCGACGTATGCGTATATGTACCGAAAGTGGATCAGGACCACGAGTCCAGTAAAGTGCCAGTTCATCTTGAGAGACGGTATACTTTCCAGTGTGATGACCATCGATTTCGCGGAGGCGATCCGGCGTCGGCTCGCGGAAACAGGACAGTCCCGGTACCGGGCCGCCGTCAACAGCGGTCTCCCGCAGGACGCCATCCGGTCGGTCTTGAACGGGCACGTCCCCCGCCTGAACCGCGCAGAGCAGATCTGCCGCGCCCTCGGCATGGAGCTCTACATCGGTCCGTCGCGGGATGTTCAGGTCGAGGCCGACGGCGCAGAACCCTCCCGCTCGCTGACTCGCTTCGACCCGAGCGTCCAACTGCCGGTGCGGGTGTTGTCGCCGCCGTCGCCGGAGGTCTTCTTGATGGAGAGCGAGGAGCAGGAGCAGACGAGGCCGGCGCCGGTGGACCTCGACGACCCGCAGGCGTTCTACGCGGTGTTCCACGGCTACTCGATGGTCCCGACCGGCATCGGGTCGGCTGACCTCTGCCTCGTCTCTCCGTGCGCGAAGCTCGAACCCGGTCAGCGGATCTGGCTCCGGGACCGGAAGGGGCGCGAAGGGCTGCGGTGGCTGATCAGGATGACGGCGACCACCTACGCGGTGGCCGCCTGGGACGCGCCCAAGCCAAACGGCCACCAGGACCTGGTCCCCGAGCGGTGGAAGCGCAAGGACGTCGACGACCGCGGCGTCATCCTGGCCGTGTACCGCGGTTGGCTCGTACCGTCGGACCCGGTGTACCGGCTTCCCGACTGGCACCCTGGCCGACTCACCGGTCTGTGGCGGGCGCTGTTCGACGAGGAACCGGAGCTCCAGGCCGCGGTGGCGGAACAACTCGAAGAGACGACCTCTTCCCTCAACCGGCGGATCACGGGCTGGCTCAAGCAGGGTTCGGCCCGCCGCTCCGACATGCAGGATCTCCTCCAGCAGGTCGAGAACGTGAAGCAGTTGGCGCAGTTGCTGTCCCGGCGCTCGGAAACGTCCCGCAACGAGTCCGGAGCGCTTGGCGACCAGTTGGCCGACCCGCCGGCGGGCGTGGGGACGAGGGAGCGGTGACGGATCCTGCCCCGCGTCACGGCGCCCGCCGGCCGATTCCTCGTCCTCGACGACCTGCCCTTCCGCTCACTTCCCACCACCGGCTCGACACTGACGCCCCGCACGAACCGACGGCTGCCCGGCGACAGTCGCCGGCCGCCCGGCGGCCGGCCGCACGAGTCGTCATCGTTCATCGGGCGGCGTCTGCGCGTTGACGCGCTCGAGCATCGCGCCGATCAGGGAGGTCGCCTTCGCCTTGCCGAGCTGTTCGAGCTCGGGCTTGTCGGGGTCGACGCCGAACTCCCGCGCGAGCCGGGGACGCTCCTCGACGAGCTTGGCCAACAGCTTCTTCTGCCGGGAGGTGATCGGGACCGATCGCGCGGCTGCCGGCTCGGCCTTCTCCGCGTCGGTGGCGTCAGCGGACGGCTCAACATCGAGACCGAAGAGAGCGCGGTCGTCGGGCCGCGTCAGGGCCTGGATCTGCTCCTCGAGCCAGTCGAGGCTGATGTCCGTCCGCGATGTCTGCGCCGCCCGGACGATGGCCCCGACGATGATCTTGCGCCGGGTCTCCCGCTTGCGCTCGATCTTCATTTCGTGCGTCTGCAGTCGACGCAGCCGATCCGCGAGGCGCTTGTCGGCATCCCTCGTCTTGGCCGCCAGTTCCTGCCGCCGCTTCTTGATCTTCGCGATCTGAGCCGCACCCCTTGACGCCTGCATTGGTCAAGCATATATCATGAATCTGACGGTCCGAAGAATGGACAGAAAACGACAAAACCGGACACGAGTACCTGGGCTCCACAGCGCCAACTGAAGAAAAGCCCGAAACCCGAAGGGCGCACTTACCGGTTTCGCTGCGCGAAACCGACGTGCGACGAGAGCCTTCGGCCCGAAGAGCACGACGCCATGTATTGCCACGTCAACGTGAAGACGGGCAGCCGCGGCACCGGCCAGTCGGCGGCGGCGAAGTACGACTACATCAGCCGCGACGGCAAGTACGAGGCGGCCTGCCAGGACGAGGTGGTGCACCTCGAGTCGGGCTCGATGCCGTCGTTCGCGTCGTCGGACGCGCGCCTGTACTGGGCGGCGGCCGACATGCACGAGCGGAGCAACGGCCGGTTGTTCCGATCGCTGACGGCGGCGCTGCCCAACTCGCTGGACTCTGTCGATCAGCTGGATCTGGCGCGGAGCTTCGCGGCGCACGTGACGGGGGGCAAGCTGCCGTACACGCTGGCGGTGCACGCCGGCGAGTCGAAGAAGCCGGGGGTGGCGGACAACCCGCACCTGCACCTAGTGTTCTCGGAGCGAGTGAACGACGGGGTGGCGCGCGGAGCGGAGCAATGGTTCCGGCGGGCGGCGCCGAAGAAGGGCGATCCGGCGTCGGGGGGCGCGAGGAAGACGGAGCGGACGAAGCCGCGGGCGTGGCTGGAGGAGACGCGGCAAGCGTGGGCAGCGGAGATGAACTTGGCGTTCGACCGGGCCGGCGTGGACGACCGGGTGACGTCGGAGAGCCACGCCACGCAACTGGCGCGTGCGCGCGAGGCCGGCGACGCGGTCGAGGAGGAGCATCTTCTGCTGAACCCGCCGTCGGTGCACATCGGGCCGGCGGCGAAGCACAGCTGGGAGGACCGGTCGTCGGGGGCGCCGGAGCTGAAGCCGGACCGGTACGCCGCGCACGAGGAGGCGTCGGCTTCCGCCCAGGAGGCCCGGTCGGCGTATGCGCGTGCCGCGACGGAGGCGGCCGAGGCGAGGTCGCAGGTTGCGGCGCTCGACGCGCGTATCGCGGCGATGGAGGCGGAGGCGGCGGCCGACGAACGGCGGGCCGGGCTGGCCGCCCGCGAGGAGTCGGTGCGGGCGACCTCGGCGGGCGGGCAGTGGCTGGAGGAGGCGCACCAGTCGGTCCTGGCCCGCGCCGGCGGCCGTCTGACGCCGGGCGAGAGAGAACGCGCCGTGGAGACGGTGGAAGGCCGTCTCCGCGCGGACCTCGCCGCCCGCGAGGAGTCGCTCATGGCGACGTCGACCGGCTCGACGTTGCTGAGGGAGGAGTACGGGGAGGGTGGCGCCGCGGATGCGCCGCGGCAGAGCTTCGCGGAGCGGGAATCCGTTCTCCAACGGGTCGCGCAATGGGTCGACGAGGATCTGGGGGCCCGCGAGGAAGCGCTCCGGTCGGTCGCGCCGGGCCGGCGGCATCTGTCGGCGGCGGAACAGGCCCGGGCCGGCGGTGATGCGGCGGCGCCGCCGACCCCGGCCGAGCGCGAGTCGGTGGTCCGAGCGGCGGAGCAGCGCGTGAGGGATGAGCTCGACCGGCGCGAGGAACGGGTCCTCGCGGGCACGGGGGACGACCGGCTGCTGGCCGAGGCGGCCGAAGAGCTGACGGAGCGCGGCGCGGTCTCCGGCGACGGCGGCTTCGAGGAGCGGGCGCTGATCATCGACCGTGCGGAAGACCTGCTGGAGACGGACCGCGCCGAGCTCGAGCTCGAGGAAGCGGATCTGCGGAAGGACACGACCGCTGAGGAGTTTTTCCGCACCGCCCGTCGCGATGTCCTCGGCGCCCCCGACCGGGAGGCGGAGACGCTCGTCGACGGCCGGGCCGTCATCGACCAGGCGGCTGCGGCGAAGGCCCGCATCGAGGCGCTCGGCGTCGGGGGCCTGGACCTGTACCACGCCCACCTGGCGGGCATCGATCCGAAGTGGGGCGTGGACGGGAACGCCGCGACGACGCGCGGGAACCAGGATGCGGCGCTGAGCGCGGCGGAGTCCGACATCGCGCGCAGCGGGCGCCTTCGCGCCGTGCTGTCGGACGAGGCCGCCGCCGCCCGCTACCGCGAGGTCCTCGACGACGGTCCGGGCCGGTTCGACACGGCGGCCCTCGACAGGGCCCTCGCGGCGGGCGAGCGGGAACGGGAGGAACGCGCGGATCTCGCCGGCCGCGAGGAGTCGCTCATGGCGACGTCGACCGGCTCGACGTTGCTGAGGGAGGAGTACGGGGAGGCCGTCGCCTCGGCGGCGGCGGCGCAGAGCTTGGCGAAGCGGGAATCCGTTCTGGAACGGATTGCGCAACGAGTCGACGAGGAGCTGGGGGCTCGCGAGGAAGCGCTCCGGTCGGTCCCGCTGGGCCGGCGGCATCTGTCGGCGGCGGAGCAGGCCCGGGCCGGCGGTGATGCGGCGGCGCCGCCGACCCCGGCCGAGCGCGAGTCGGTGGTCCGAGCGGCGGAGCAGCGGGTGGGGGATGAGCTCGACCGGCGTCAGGAACGGGTCCTCGCGGCCACGGGCGACGACCGGCTGCTGGCCGAGGCGGCGGAAGAGCTGGCGGCGCGCGGCGCGGTCTTCGGCGACGGCGGCTTCGAGGAGCGGGCGCTGATCATCGACCGGGCGGAGGACCTGCTCGAGGGGGAGTACGCCGGGCTCGAGCTCGAGGAAGGCGACCTGCTGAAGGCCGCCGGCGGCGAGGAGCTTCTCCGCAACGCCCGGCGCGATGTCCTCGGCGACGACGACCGGGAGGCGGAGACGCTCGCCGACGGCTGGGCCGTCATCGAGCAGGCGGCCGCGGCGAAGGCCCGCGTCGAGGCGCTCGGCATCGGCATCGGGGGCATGGACCTGTACCACGCCCACCTGGCGGACATCGATCCGAAGTGGGGCGTGGACGGGAACCCCACGACGACGCGCGGGAACCAGGATGCGGCGCTGAGCGCGGCGGAGTCCGACGGCGGGCGCCTTGAACGCCTTCGCGCCGTGCGGTCGGACGAGGCCGCCGCCGCCCGCTACCGCGAGATCCTCGGCGACGGTCCGGGCCGGTTCGACACGGCGGCCCTCGACAGGGCCCTCGCGGCGGGCGAGCGGGAGACGGCCACGGAGGCGGCGCAGGCCGAGGCGGCGCGGTCGAAGGTCGACTTGCGCTCCGCCGATGTTCATGCGGTCTACGAAACCGGCGAGACGCACGCGGCCGGCCTCGCGGCCGTGGAGCGCACGACCGAGGCCCTCGACGCCGCGGCCGACCAGCGTCTCTCGGCCGGCACGATCATCGACGCCTTGAACCGTTCGGAGCCTGGCCGGAGAGCGGCTGTCCTTGCCGCCGCCACCGCCGCCGCGCGCCTCGAGGAGGAGCGGGCCGAGGCGCGGCGCCAGCAGGCGGCCATCGCGCAGCGCAACTCTCGCGTGAAGCGGCTGTTGGCCGACCCCGCGTCGGCCGACGCACTCATCGAGGCCCTCGAGGCGGAGGACCCGTCGTGGCGGTCAGGGACCCGCCCGGCCCGCATCGACCGGGCGCTCGACGCCGCCGAGCGGGACTCCGGCCGCCGGGAGGTCGCCACTCGGCGACACCGGGAACACGAGGTGGTCCTCGAGACGGAACGGCGCTTCCCCGACGCCACCAGCACGGCGTGCCAGTACGCGGGTGGCCGTTTCGACGAAACCACGGAGGTCGGCCGTGCGGGCCGGCGCGTCTCGCAGGATCTCTCGGACCGCGCCCTCGTGAGAACGTTCGCGGCCGAGAAGGCCGAGCCGCCGGCGCCGCGCAACCTCGTTCAGCGGCTCTACGACTGGCTGCGGACTCGGATCGAGCGGCTGTTCGGCCGTTCGCCCGGCCCGGCCGCGGCGGCCGCTCGCGGGCCGGCGGCCTCCGCGGAGCGCCCGGCCGAAGCGGGCCGGCCTCGACCCGCCGCCTTCAAGGAGCGGTACTGCCGGGAGTGGCCCGAGCACGCGGCCGACGTTCGCCGTCCGGACTTCGAGAAGCTGGCCGCGGGCGCGTCGAGCCCCAACCGGCTCTTCGAGCGGGAAGGGTCCTACTCGAGATGGACCACGGTCGAACCGGGCGAGCTGCCGGCCGCTCTCGCCAAGCCCGCGCCGGCCTGGAGCGACAAGGCCGTCGAGGAGGTGACCCGGCGGACCACGGTTGGCGCCTGGGCCCCGGATCGGACCGAGCGCCAGCTGGTCACCAGGGCGCACCTGAGCGACTACGAGAGCCGGTTGCCGGCCGAGTACTCGCACTCGGCGGAATGGCGGGCCGTCCTGAAGCGCGCGGAGGAGGCGGTCCGGAAGGTTCACAACGGCTGGCGGTACAAGCGGGCCGACCGCCGGAAGGACGACCGGAAGAAGCGGGAGCTCGAGGCGGCCGCGATCAACCGCGCCTGCGGGGGCGACGCGCGCCGCCTGCACGGGAAGATGATGGCGGCGCGTGCGGCCGCGCGGCCCGTCTGGGAGGTCACGGTCAGGATCCGGGCCGTTCAGGAGCTCATCCGGCGCGAAGAGGCGACCCGGCTCAAGCAAGGGCAGGCACGGGAACGGGCGCGAGAGCGCGAACGCGCCGCCGACAGGCCGCCGCCCGAGCGAAAGCGGACGAGAGACCGGGGACGCGGCCTGGATCGATGAAGACCGTTGCGTCCGGCTGCGGCTGGCCACGTGGAGCGGGAAGACCGTCGCGCAGCCCCGGCGCCTCGCGCCACCCCGGAAACCGCCGCGCGGGCCCGCCACCGCGCCGGTCGTCGACTCCACCCCCCTCCCGCCAAACAACCCGCTCCCGCTCACGCCGCGCAGGCCTGAGAGGCTGGCTTGCACGCACAGTCCTCCCATCCGCCCCCGGAGCGGGGTTTGAAGGGCGACCCCGCTCCGAACGCCGGCAGCCGCCGGCGGGGCGGACGCCGCCCCCGGCCGGACCTGGAACCGCGGTCCGGCCTCCATCCCGTGGCCGTGAAGGGCGACGGCCGCGGGATGGGCGGCGAACCCCTGCCCTTGCGACGGCGCACCCGGCCGGCCTGAACTGCGGGCCGGCCAGACGGGTGCGCCTCTCGCAGATTCCGGCGTCAAGGACGGCACCGCGGAGCGGCGCCGCCGCTGAACGCCCGGGGCATCGAATCTCCGCTTTCCACCTTGACGGCGCCGGCAAGAAACGCGGCTTCGCCGCAGGCCGGCACTTCCTCGACACCACCACCGCCGTGCCCGACGAGGGCGCCGCTCTCTCAGGCCGGCCGGCCTGAACGCCGGCGCCGAAAACCATCGGCCGGTCGATTAGACACCCCGGGCAGCGGTCCCCTGCGGGGCTCCCTGACTCCGGAATCGCGGGCAGGAGTCCCGCGGCCGGAAGTGTGCGCGCGAGCGCGGGCCGGCATGAGGCCGGACGCGACTCGCCGCGAGAGGGAGTGACCGATGGCCACTACTCGCGTCCGCAGCTTGAGGAGGGACCGGTTCCGGGACGGCCGGCCGGTACGAGTCGGCTCCGAGATCGTC
>JAJEEA010000279.1 GCA_022821235.1 Vicinamibacteria bacterium | reverse complement strand
CCCCGTGCCGCGTCGTCGGCCGACGGCGCCGGCTCGGCCAGCGGCAGGGCGCGCCGCCACGCCTCGGCGGCGCGGTCGTAGCGTCCCGCCTTGAACTCCGCCTCCCCGAGCCGCCACCACGCGGGGCCGAAGTCGGGCGCGTCGGCCACCACCCGGCGCATGCCGTCGGCCAGCCCCCCGGTGTCGCCGCGGGTGCCGGCGGCCAGGGCCCGGTAGTAGGTCCAGCGCCACGCCCCGCCGCTCAGCGCCTCGGCCGCCGCGTAGGCGTGGTCGGCGTGGCCGAGGAACAGGTCGGCGTGATAGGCGATGCCGAGCGCTCCCACCGCCTCGGCGGACGTCGGTCGGTCGCGCGCGGCGCGATCCGCCGCCTCGAGATGCTCGCGCAGGGCCGGCGGCTGGCCCGACAGCTCGGGAAGGGCGGGGAGTCGCGCCGCGTACATCGCCTGCCTCGCGAGGCTGGCGCCTGCATAGAGCACGGCAACCGCGACGGCGGCGGCCGCCCAGGCCGGCCACCACCGGGATGGCGCCGAACGCCCGCCGGTGGCGGAGCGGCCTCGGGAGGGAGATGTCTCGCTGCCCCCGTCCGGGTCAGAGGGCGGCTCCGCGGTTGGCCGGCCGGCCGTACCGGGCGACGGCCTGGTTCCGGTGGATGCGCTTGGGTCAGAGGGCGGCTCCGCGGTTGGCCGGCCGGCCGGCTCGCCCGGCGCGGTCGCTTTCGGAGGTGCGTCGGGGCGTGAAGGCGGCCGCGCGGTTACCCGGGCCGACCGCGTGCCCGGCGCGGTCCCTTCGGCATCCGTCCTGTCCCAAGGCCCGCTCTTGGCCGGGGAGTCCCCCTGCCCGCGCGCACGTGCGGCCCCTTCGGCATGCGTGTCCTTGCGAGAGGCTCCCCGATCCGCGGGGGCCCGTCCCGCCGGCAAGCCGACCCGCCGGCGTTTGTCACGGCGCCGGCGGGCCACCGTTGCTCCAGACCGTCACCCGCGACATGCGGTCGTAGGGGCCGCTGATGTGCATGCCGCCGGTGACGAGATCGGCGTCCCCGTCGCCGTCGAGGTCGCCGGCGGCCAGGGTGATGAGGTGGGTCGGCGAGCGGGCGATGCGGTGCATCGCGAACTGCATCCGCCCGTTGTTCTCGAGCCATACCAGGCTGTGGGCCGACTCGTCGTCCCACTGGTTGTAGGCGCTGACCACCGCCACGTCGAGGTCGCCGTCGCCGTCGAGGTCGGCGGCCTGGGGGCTCGACGCCCCCTGGAGGTCGGCGATGCGGTGCGCCTCGAACTGCATGCCGCCCCGGTTCTCCAGCCACTGCACGCCGTGCCAGGGGCGGCTGTTGGCGGGGGCGTAGTCGAACGCGTCGCCGTTGCTGTGCAGGATGTCGGGGTCCCCGTCCCGGTCGAGGTCCACGAGGGTGATCCAGCTCGAGCCGAAGTCCGGGTTGGTGGTGCCCCAGAGCAGTCGCTGCCGCAGCTCGGGGCCGGGAAAGGCCCAGATCTCCTCCCACTCCTGGCTGACGAGGGCCACGACGTCGCGGGCGCCGTCGTCGTCGAGGTCGGCGACGAGGGCGTTGATGGCGCCCGAGAACCGCTGCAGGACGTGGGCCTCGAACGCCCAGCCGCCCCGGTTCTCGAGCCACAGCGTCTCGCCGTGGTCGTAGCCGAAGGCGGCCACCGCGAGGTCGAGGTCGCCGTCGCCGTCGAGGTCGCCGGCCCGCACGTCGGCGACCCGCGGGATGCCCTCGGCCGCGACGCGGCTCGTGAAGCGCTGCTCGCCGTCGTTCTCGAGGACCACGACCGAGCCGATGCGCAGGTCGCTGGGGAAGAGCTCGCCGAGGCTCGCGACGAGCAGGTCGAGGTCGCCGTCGCCGTCGAAGTCGGTCGGCTCCACGTGGGCGGGGGCGCGGATGTCCTCGGTGACGGGCGTCTCGGTCCACGTCCCGGCCGGGTACTGGCGTATCCAGGCGACCCGGTTGCGGATCGCGTCGCAGGCCAGGATGTCCGGCAGGCCGTCGGCGTCGAGGTCGACGATGGTGACGTGGGCGATCTGGGGCCGCTCGCCGTCGCCGCGCGGCGCGCCGACCGATTGAGGCGTGAAGAAGTCCGACGGCGCCCCCTCGGGCAGGATGCCGTCGCGCGCGCCACCCGCGGTCTCGGGATCGGCCGCGCCGCCGCAAGCCCACGCCAGCGTGCAGAACAGGCCGACCCCCAGGCCGCGGACGACCGCAGGCGGGACGATCGCCCATGCCCGAGCCGGATAGCGTGACACCGGATTCGACTATATCAGACGCCAGGCGGGACGATCTGCCTCGCTCCAGCCGGACGGCGTGACGCGGGACTCGATATCAGGCGTGTGGTGGCGGGACGATCCCTTGCCCGGGCCGGATGGCGTGACACCGGACTCGACCATGTCAGACGCTCGGCACGGAGCGAGCGGGGCTCGACTGCGAATCGGCGCCCGCGGCGCGGCCTCCCGCCGCCCGTCGGCCGGAGCCCTCGCCGCGGCCAGGCCGCGGCGGCTGTCGTATAATCGCCGCGACGTCTCCGCTGCAGCATGCTCTCGAATCCAGCCGCCCGCCCGGCATCCCCCGGGCGGTGCTCCCGACGACGCCGCGACCGGGCCCCGTCACCGGCGGCAGTGCTCGTCCGTGATCGGACGGCGCCGCCGATGTCCTCCATCGCCGCGGCCGGTCGCCGCCTGCGCTCCACCGTCTGCCGTGTGTTGCTCGCCGCCCTCTGGGCGTGCTCCCCGGGCTCCGACGTCGACGGCCTCCGCCTCGCCGCGGAAGGGGGGGACGTCGAGGCCCAGCTCGAGCTCGGGTCGATGTACGACGAGGGCCGCGGGGTCGCCGAGGACGACGCGGCGGCGGCGCGGTGGTTCCGGATGGCGGCGGAGCAGGGGCAGGCCGCCGCGCAGGGCCGGCTCGGGGAGATGTACGCGGAGGGCCTGGGGGTCCCCCGCAGCGGCGCCGAGGCGGCGCGGTGGCTTCGCCTCGCGGCGGAGCAGGGGCTCGTCGCCGCCCAGGGTCGGCTCGGGGCGCTCTACGCCGGGGGCGGCGGGGTGGGGCGGGACGACGCCGAGGCGCTGCGGTGGCTCAGGCTCGCCGCGGACCAGGGGGACGCCCGGGCGCAGGGGCAGCTCGGGGCGATGTACGCGGGCGGGCGCGGCGTCCCGCAGGACGATGCGGAGGCGGCCCGGCTGATTCGGCTCGCGGCCGACCAGGGGCTGCCCGAGGCGCAGAGCCGCCTCGGAATGCTGTACGCGGGCGGGCGCGGCGTTCCGCAGGACGACGCCGAGGCCCTGCGGTTGGTTCGGCTCGCGGCCGACCAGGGGCTGGCCGAGGCGCAGGGGCAGCTCGGGCTGCTCCACGCCGAGGGGCGCGGGGTGCCGCGGGACCTCGCCGAGGCCGCGCGCTGGTACCGGCTCGCGGCCGAGCAGGGCGACGTGCAGGCCCAGGTGAACCTGGGGTTCGCGTACGGCGAAGGCCGCGGGGTCGCCCAGGACGACGCCGAGGCGGTGCGATGGCTCCGGCTCGCGGCGGAGCAGGGACACGCCATCGCCCAGGGACAGCTCGGCACCATGTACCTCGTCGGCGGCGGGGTCTCCCCGGACGCGGCGGAGGCCGCGCGCTGGATCCGCCTCGCGGCCGGGCAGGGCCTCGCCGAGGCCCAGTTCCAGCTCGGGCTCCTGCACGCCCAGGGGGGCGGGGTGCCCCAGGACGACGCGGAGTCGGCGCGGTGGCTCCGGCTCGCGGCGGAGCAGGGACACCCCCAGGCGCAGGGCAGCCTCGGGGCGATGCACGCGGCGGGCCTCGGCATGCCCCAGGACTTCGCGGAGGCGGTGCGCTGGTTCCGGCTCGCGGCCGATCAGGGCGATCCGCAGGCGCAGGCGAACCTCGGGGCGATGTACGCCGAAGGGCGCGGCGTCGGGCGGGACCCGGCGGAGGCCCTGCGGTGGTTCCGCCGCGCCACCGAGCAGGGACACCCTCAGGCGCAGTACTACCTCGGGCTCGCCCACCTGGAGGGCAGCGGGGTCGAGCAGGACGACGCCGAGGCGTTGCGGCTGATTCGCCTCGCGGCCGACCAGGGATTCCCCGACGCGCAGTTCTACCTCGGGTTCGCCTATACGGAGGGCCGCGGGGTCGGCCGGGACGCGGCGGAGGCGGCGCGCTGGGTGCGCCTCGCGGCGGAGCAGGGTCACCCCTTCGCGCAAGGCGAGCTCGGCCGCCTGCACGCCGAGGGCCGCGGCGTCGAGCGGGACCTCGTGGCCGCCCTCACCTGGCTCAGCCTCGCCGCCCTCCAGGTCCCCGGGCCGGAGGGCGCCGCCGTCGCCCAGGCGCGCGATGCCGTCGCCGCGGGGATGACGGCCGAGCAGGTCGCGCGGGCCGAGGCGAACGTGAACGCGCGGCTGGGTGGAAGCGCAGGCGCCCCTTAAGAAGCGCAGGCGCCCCTCAAGTGGCGGCGGATCCGCCTTCGGCAGCGGCTTCCTGGGCACTCCCTCGGCGCTTCATGGCACGGAGCCGGTCCCGCACGCGCCGGTCGAGATCGCCAATCTGCTGCGAGGTCTGGGCGTTGAGCACCGCCACCTGGGCGTCGACCCGGTCGAGCCGGTCGTCGAGCGCCCCCACGCGGGTGTCGAGCTCGCTCAACAGGCCGCCGAGGCCGTCGAGGCGGGCGCCGAGGTCGTCCATGCGGCGGCCGAGACCGTCGAGGCGGGCGTCGAGGTCGTCCATGCGGCGATCGAGGCCGTCGAGGCGGGCGCCGATCTCGCCGGTGCGGCGTTCGAGCCGCTCGAGACGCGTGTTCGCGGGATTCGCGGGGTCGTTGAGCCGCTCGTCCATCACCTTGGCGAGGGCCCCCGGAATCCGGCCGTTGACCCAGGCCTCGATGATGAACAGCAGGACGACGAGGTTGACGATGCCGACCAGCAGCCCCATGGGCCGATCATAACCGAGGCCTGGGGCTCGCGCCCCACCGATCTGCGCCGTTGCCGGGCCGAACGCGCGGCCGTCCCGTCCCGCCGATCGTCCGCCGGCACCGCTTGGCGCTCAACCGACCCTCCGGAGCGGTCTATCTGGTCGAGCGGACTGTAGCCCCACCCGTCGAGGGTGCGGCGCCACGTCAGCCAGTCGCCGGGGGCGGGGTCCTGGAGCATGGCGTCGGTGACCGGGACGAACGCCGCTTCGCCGGGCGCCTCCTGACCGGCTGCCGACGCCGCCGGTGACAGGCAGGCCGCGGTGAGGGCGGCGAGCATCGCGCGATGGAGCGGCGAGCGCGCGGATCCGGCCTTTGCCGACTCACCGCCCCTTCGCCGCCGGCCCGCTTGGCCGATTCACCGGGAGCGAGTAGCATGGAACAGGAGCCCGTGTCCGAACCGCGGGCGGGGCAATCGGTTTCGAGGAAGACCGCGACAGTGACCCCCGGAGCGCGTGGCATGGAACAGGAGTCGGTGGTTCCGTGGGCCTGATGGACCGGCTGCTCGGCCGGAAACCGAAGGAGGACGCCCCCGATCCCCTCGCCGACCTGGTGCTCCGGAAGCTCAAGGTCGGCTATCTCGTCGACCACGACCTCCGCACCTGGCGGGTGACCGGCTACTCCCGCTACCGGTTCTCGGGCCTCGACGACGACCTCGAGGAGTGGGAGCTGACGGCGAGCGGCGAGCAGCGCTACCTCGAGCGGGCCGGCGACGCCTGGTCGCTGTCGCGGCGCATCGCCGTCGGCGACATCGCCGGCGATGTCCGGCGGCATATTCTCGACCACGACGACCCGCCGGCGCGCATCGTCTTCGAGGGGGCCGAGTACCGCCTCGACGCCTCCTACGCGGGGCACATGTTCCCCGACGGGGCCGGGGCCGGCGAGCCGCTGGTCCGCTGGGAGTTCGCCGACGAGGCGGAGACCGCGTTCGTCGGCGTCGAGCAGTGGGGCGAGACGGAGTTCACGGCGGCGGCCGGCCGCGTGGTCGAGGAGTACCAGTTCACCCACATCCTGCCCGGGAGTCCGGAATGAACCTCCCCCCTTCGTTGCGTTCATGGACAGGTCGCCGTCGCCTGGCGGCGGGAGCGCCCGGCCCCCCTGCGCGCC
>JAJEEA010000492.1 GCA_022821235.1 Vicinamibacteria bacterium | reverse complement strand
GGCCGGCCTGGAGATGCCGGACGGGCGCCGCGCCAAGGCGGCGACCCCCCGCGCGTCCGGCGGCCGGTGCGGCGCCGCTCGACCCGCGCGGGAGATCGTCCCCCGGTTGCCCCCGACTGGGGTAAGATGTAGCCCCTGCGGGCATGTACGGCCGCGGGTCGCTAGAGGACCGTCGTCCCGACATTCACATAGCGTGGGGAGCTTGCGGGTCATGGCTGACAAGAACACCAACGGGCAGAAGCCGCCGTATCCGGGCATCCGGATCACCGCCAACGGCAACCAGCTAGTCTCATACCACACCGAGGCGCGGGTCGCGGACGCGGGGATCTTCTACCCGATCACGCCGTCGACCGAGGGCGGCGAGCTGTACCAGCAGTCGTTCGCCGAGGGCCGGCTGAACGTGTTCGGGCGCAACACCCTGGCCGTCGAGGCCGAGGGCGAGCACGCGGCGCAGGGCGGGGCCATCGCCTACTCGGTGTGCGGGCGCCGGGTCTGCAACTTCACGTCGGGTCAGGGCATCGTGTACGGCATCGAGCAGTACTACCACGCCCCCGGCAAGGCCTCGACGATGGTCGTCGAGGTGGTGGCGCGGGCCCTGACCAAGCACGCCCTGAACGTGCACTGCGGCCACGACGACGTCTACGGCTCGCTCGACACGGGGTGGACCACGGTGTTCGGCAAGGACGCCCAGCAGGCGGCGGACCAGGCGCTGATCCTGCGCAAGGTCACCGAGCTCAGCCTGACCCCCGGGATGAACGTGCAGGACGGGTTCCTGACCTCGCACCTCGAGCGCACGTTCTACAAACACGAGTCCGAGCTCATCCGCAAGTTCCTCGGCGCCCCCGACGACGTCATCGAGTGCCCGACCGAGGCCCAGCGGAAGCTGTTCGGCCCGACCCGGCGGCGGGTGCCGCCCATGATCGACCTCGCCAACCCCGTGCTCCTGGGCCCCGTGCAGAACCAGGAGCACTACATGCAGGGCGTGGTGGCCCGGCGCGACAACTTCACGGAGCCGATCCTCGAGTTCCTGGAGGCGGCGTGGAAGGAGTTCGGCGAGCTGACGGGGCGCTACTACGGGCCGGTCACCGAGTACAAGTGCGAGGATGCCGACACCGTCTTCGTCTCGCTCGGCTCGGCCGCCGAGAACATCGAGGCGGCGGTGGACCACCTGCGGGCGACCCGGGACGCCAGCGTCGGCTCCATCCACCTCAACGTCATCCGGCCGTTCCCCGAGCGGGCGGTGGTCGAGGCGCTGGCCGGCAAGAAGAGCGTCATCATCGTCGAGCGGACCGACGAGGCGATGGCCGGCGCCAACCCGGTGGGGCGCGACATCAGCACCGCCCTGCACAAGGCGCTGCACATCGAGGGCCAGCCCGTCGAGGCCGGGTTCCCGGTCATCGACGCCGCCCAGATGCCGCGGCTCTACCATGGCGTCTACGGGCTCGGCTCGCGCGACTTCCGGCCCGAGCACGTGCTCGGCGCCTGGGAGTTCGTCAAGGAGAACCGGGCGCGGACGGACGGCAAGCGGGCCGCCGACGGGGCGAGCTTCTTCGCGCTGGGCATCGACCACCCCTACGAGGTGAAGTCCGACGAGACGCCGTCGCTGCTGCCCGAGGGCTCCATCGCGGTCCGCTTCCACTCGATCGGGGGCTGGGGCGCCATCACCACCGGCAAGAACCTCGGCGCCATCATCGGCGACTTCAACGACTTCCTCGCCGCGCGGAGCACCAAGGTCGACGAGTTCGGCCGCCCCGAGGAGGTCATCCACGTCAGCGCGAACCCGAAGTACGGCTCCGAGAAGAAGGGCGCGCCGACCTCCTACTTCCTCGTCGTCGCCCCCGAGCGCATCCGCGTCAACTGCGACCTGCGCCACGTCGACGTGGTGCTGTGCTGCGACCCCAAGGCGTTCACCCACACCAACCCCCTTGACGGGATGTCGGAAGGCGGCGCGTTCATCTGGGAGTCGGACGAGGAGCCGGCGGCGGCCTGGGAGCGGCTTCCGGTCTGGGCCCGGAAGCAGATCGTCGACAAGAAGATCCGCATGTTCACCCTGGCCGGGTTCGACATCGCCCGCAAGGCCACGAACCGTCCCGACCTCCAGCTCCGGATGCAGGGCAACTCGTTCCTCGGCGCCTTCTTCAAGGTGTCGCCGCTGCTCCAGGACTTCGACATCGCCACCGAGCAGTTCCACGAGGTCGTCCACAAGCAGTACAAGAAGAAGTTCGGGCGCCTCGGCGACGCCGTCGTCAAGTCGAACATGGAGGTCATGACCCAGGGGTTCGACCGGGTCAGCGAGATCCCCATCGGCGAGGTGGAGGCGGCCGACCGGTCGACCCTGCGGGGCATCCCCCTGCTGCCGATGGAGGGGTGCGGCAGCGGCTGTCGGACGACCCCGATCCCCGAGGGGCAGGGCGAGCGGACGCCGGTGACCCAGGTGGCCGAGTTCGACGCCCTGTTCCGGTCCGACTACGACTACGACCAGCCCGCCAACGAGCTCGCGGCGATGGGGGTGATGGCCGCCGGCACCGGCGACACCTCCTCGAAGTACGTGGCCCGGCGCGAGACGCCGCTCTTCATTCCCGAGAACTGCACCCAGTGCATGGAGTGCATCTCGGTGTGCCCGGACACCGCCCTGCCGAACTGCTCGCAGGACATCGAGACGGTGCTCCGCACCGCCGTCAGCAGCTACGTCACCGACGAGGGCGAGCGCATGAAGATGCTCGCCAAGGTGCCCGAGATGGAGGCGCGCACCCGCGAGATGATGCGCGAGTCCATCAAGGAGAAGGCGGGGACGCCGCTGCCGGACATCATCAAGACCGTCGCCAACGAGGTCGACGGGTTCTCGCCCCAGGCGAAGGACGAGTTCTTCGCGGTCATCGAGAAGCAGCCCCTCGCCTACAACAAGGTGAACGCCATCTTCAACGGGCCGGAGAAGAAGAACCCCGGCAGCGGCGGCATCTTCTCGATCTTCGTCTCGGACCTGTGCAAGGGCTGCGCGGCGTGCGTGACCGCGTGCGGCGACCACGACGCCCTGCGCATGGTGCAGGAGACCGAGCAGGTCAACGCCGACCACGAGACCGGCACCGCGTTCCTCGACCTGCTGCCGGACACGTCGCAGAAGTTCCTCGGGTTCTACAACGACGCCAACCCCACCGACTCGAAGACCGCGACCCTGCGCAACCTGATGATGGTGCGGCGCAACTACGACGCGCTGGTGTCGGGCGACGGCGCCTGCGCCGGGTGCGGCGAGAAGAGCGTCCTGCGCGCCATCGCGGGGGTGACCGAGGCGTACATGCGGCCGGTCTTCCACGCCAAGGCCGACCGGTTCCGGCGGGTCGCCAACGAGGTGCTCGAGCTCGGGCCGATGAAGCTCGCGGCCCTCGCCGCCCGCAACCCCGAGGAGTACGCGCTGTTCAAGCGGGCCGTCGCCCACTTCCTCATGGGGCTCGGCGGCGAGGACGACGCCGACACCACGGCGCGGCTCGAGGCCCACGGCGAGATCACCGACGAGGAGATCGCCGACGCCATCGCCACCGTGCTCAAGCAGGAGGCGTTCAACCACCAGAACCTGCAGGCCCTCGACGGCCGGCTCGCGAACGGGCAGTCGGTGATGGCGATGGCCGCCCACACCGGGTGCAACACGGTGTACGGCTCGACCCCGCCGAGCAACCCGCACCCCTACCCGTGGATGAACTCGCTGTTCCAGGACGGCTCGACCATCGGCTGGCTCATCGGCGAGAGCTTCATGGTCGACCACGCCCGGCGCTCGGTCATCCCCGAGCGGCTCGCCGACGCGCTCCTCCACAAGGACGAGGGGCTCATCGACGAGCAGAAGTACTACGATTTCGGTCACTTCAGCGACGCGCTGATGACCGACCAGGAGATCAACGAGCTGCCGAAGGTGTGGATTGTCGGCGGCGACGGCGGCATGGGCGACATCGGCTACCAGAACGTCTCGAAGATGATTCTGCAGAACCGGCCCAACGTGAAGGCGCTGATGCTCGACACCCAGGTCTACTCGAACACCGGGGGCCAGAACTCCGACTCGACCCCGATGCTCGGGGGAGGCGACATGAACTCGTTCGGCGCCGCCAGCCAGGGCAAGGCCGTCGAGAAGAAGACCGTCGCCGAGACGTTCCTCGCCGGCCACGGCTCGCCCTTCGTGGCCCAGGTTTCGATCGCCAACGCCCCCAAGCTGTTCCGGTCGATTCTCGACGCCCTGGAGTACCGCGGCACCGCGTTCATCCAGTCGTTCACCACCTGCCAGCCCGAGCACGGGGTCGGCGACGACATGGCCCTCGACCAGGCCCAGCGGGTGCGCGACTCGCGAGGCGCACCCGAGTTCGTCTTCAACCCGCAGTTCGGCGAGAGCTACATGGAGGCGCTCGACCTGAAGGGCAACCCCACCCCGGACCGCGACTGGTACCAGACCCGCTTCAAGGGCAACCGCGAGTCCTACCAGTACACCGTCGCCCACTGGTGCGCGACCGAGGCCCGGTTCCGCAACCACGTCAAGAAGGTCAAGCCCGAGGCGGCGGCGAACATGATTCCGCTCGACAACATGCTGCTCCGCCTGACCCAGCAGGACGTCGTCTGGCGGCGCCACCTCGACCCCGAGCACCGCGCCTACGTCCCCGACTTCGGCGTCTGCATGAAGGTCAACGGCAAGGACAACATGCCCGAGTACCGGGTCCTGTCCCGCCAGCTCGTGCTCTTCTGCGTCGAGCGGCGCAAGGCGTGGCGCCTGCTGCAGAGCAAGGTGGGCAAGGTCAACAAGGACTACGCGGCGCAGCGCGAGCTGCTCGCCGACGTCGACGCCGGCAAGATCTCGAAGGAAGACCTCTTCGCCCGCGGGCCGGAGATGCTCGAGGAGCTCGTGGCCGGCACCGTCAAGAAGGCGGGGTAGCACCTCGATCTGTTGCTGAATCCTGGCCGGCGGCCCCGCCGGCCCGCCGAAGGGCGGACGCTGCGTCAAGTACGAGGGTGACACGCTGATGACGAACGGGCTCCGACAAGCAGAGTGAGCCGCCCTGAACGGGCCGTGGGAACCGTCATCGTCACCGCGGAGTCAACGGGATCAGATCTTGGCCGACCGGTTCGACCACCTGTTTGCGAAAGCAACGGGGTTCCGCCCACACGAGTACCAAGCACGGCTCGCCTGCGGCGAGCGCCTTGCACGTGGCGACGATGACTGGCAGCGTGCCGGTAGCGCGTGCGAGTCGATGCTCGTCGACGTTCCCACAGGGTTCGGGAAGACCGCCGCCGTCGTGTTGGCGTGGCTCTGGAACCGCGTCTCGAAGCGTCGCCGAGACTGGCCGCGGCGACTCGTGTACTGTCTCCCCATGCGCACACTCGTCGACCAGACCTTTCGTAATACGAACCAGTGGATCAGGAATCTCGGCCTCTCGGATGAAGTCGGCCTCCACGTGATCATGGGGGGCGAAGATGCCGGCGGGTGGGATACGCAAGCAGCGCAGAACGCCGTGCTCGTAGGCACGCAGGACATGCTCCTTTCCCGAGCCCTCAACCGGGGTTACGGGATGAGCCGGTATCGCTGGCCGATGCACTTCGGGCTGCTGAACAACGACTGCCTGTGGGTCATGGACGAAGTGCAGTTGATGGGACCGGGACTCTGGACATCGGCGCAACTGGACTGGATGAGGAATGACCGATTCCGGGTCCTGAAACCCTGCTTGACGTGGTGGATGAGCGCCACGATTCGTCCGACGTTTCTCGAGACGCTCGACCGCAGGAACGCGAATCTGTCCGCACCGAAGCTCGTGCGCCTGGAAGGGCGCGATCAGGCTCATGAGGTTCTTCGGGCTCGTCGTCCGTGCAAGCTCTGGAAGCCGGACTCGAAGCGAAAGGCGGGTGCACAAAATAACCTGCCCCGCGACAGATTGCCGGCATTCACACGGGCGCTGGCCGAAGCGGTCACCGAAGAGCACCAGGAAACGAGCTTGAGCCTCGTCGTCTGCAACACCGTTTCGGTCGCGCAACGAGTATACGCGGCCATCAGAGACGCTTGGACCGGCGGCTCTGATGTCGTTCTTCTGACATCGCGTTTTCGTGCTGGAGACCGAAAGGAGAGTCAGGGCAAGCTCCTCGCTTTCGAGGAGGCGCGCAAACGCGCCGAGACGGACCGGTCCGTCTCGGTTCCGGGGCTCATTTGCGTGTCCACGCAAGTGGTCGAGGCCGGCGTCGACGTATCGGCGCGGCGACTGTGGTCGGAAATCGCTCCCTGGCCATCGTTGATTCAACGCCTTGGGCGCTTGAATCGAGACGGACGACTGAACGAAGACGCACGTGCCCGTTTCTGGGAAGGGCCGGAGAAGCCGAAGCGGAACGAGAGGTTCATCGGTCCCTATGAAGCCGAATCCGTGAGGCTCGGACGCGGGCTCGTCGACGCGCTGGTCGCCGCGTGCGAGTCCGACGACACGGTGTCCGCAAGGGATGCCTTGGCGAGTCTGAACGCAAGCAAGGCAACCAGGGGGTTGGTCGAGAAGGCGCTTGCTCCCGCGCCTGAACCATGTCCGAGGGCCATCGATGTGCACGGGCTCTTTTCGACCGAGCCGGATGTCTTTGGCGGTTTCACCGATGTGAGTCCGTTCATCCGGAGCCAGGACGAGAACGCGGACGTGACCGTGTTCTGGCGCGAGTGGCGTTCGGAGGCCGAGTTGCGGCGCTCCGAAGACCTCGTCGGTCCAGCCTTTGTGCGCGACGAGGGATGCGCCGTCGCGGCCGGCACGCTGAGAGCGTTTCTGGAGAAGCGACGGGCGTGGACGTGGGACGACAAGCGCGAGGCATGGGGCTCGGTTCCCGCGAGGGATATCCGCCCTGGCATGTTGTTGATGCTGCGCCGTGACGATGGGGGATACTCCCGTGAACTGGGCTGGACGGGTAGCAGGTCCGACAGACTGGATGATGCGTCGTCGCCCGGCGAACCGCACGAGAGGTTCGCGGATGACCGGTACAGCGAAGGCGGAGCCTGGGTCACGCTGACAGACCACCTGAGGGACACTACACGGGAGGCAACTCGAATCGTCCAGGCCCTGAGCCTGGATCGCGCTGTCGGCTCGGCGGTCATTCACGCATCATCGGAACACGATATCGGCAAGTCGGTGCCGCAATGGCAGGGCGCACTGCCCAAGCCGCCCGCGAGAGGGGGTGGCGTGTGGGCCAAGGCGCCGTACCAGCTCGCGATCATCGCAGACGTCTCTACGGCAGCGTCGGAGGCCGAGACCGTTCTTCGAACCAGCGGCGTGCGCTACGGTAGAGCCGAGTTGCAGGAACCGGCCGTCGCGACCGGCGAAGTCACGTTCACGTGGCACACGGAGTCCAAGGTGCCTCGTGAAGTTCTCGAACGCATCCGCGCCCTGCCGCGTGTAGTGCGAGTGTGGAACGTTCCTTTGCGTCCCGGTCTTCGCCATGAGGCGGCTACGGCGTTGGCGCTCTGGTACAGCTACTATCGAATGGAACACAGGGGCTTCCCCGCGCTGTCGATCTATCTCTGCGCTGCGCACCACGGCAAGGTGCGGACCGTTCTCACGTCCCGAAGCGACGGTGGCGAGGACGTGTGCGGCATACCGAGGACCACGGTCGCGCTGCCGTGGAGGGAAATGCCCCTGGATTTCGCGTGCGCAGTCGACGGAGCGTCGGGCCGCTTTTCGGAAGACGGCTCGGAGTTCATCCTTGAAGCGCCCGGCTGGACCGGACTCGTTGCGGATCTGCTTGGCGCGTGGGAGTCGAATGCGGCGCCGGGCGTCAGCGGCGCCGTGCCGGACGGCGAACCGCGCAATCTCGGACCCTTCGCGCTTGCCTATCTCGAGACCCTGGTGCGCTGCGCTGATGAGCGGGCCAGCGAGGCACCCGGCACACCCGTCAGTCGGATGGAATAGACTCGTGAAGGGGCTCCCTGTCGTAGCGTTCAACGGGCTGCACGCGGATTCGCTTGGCGCCTACCTCGCAGCGCTTGGGTTGTTCTCGCTGGCTGCCCGGCGGTGGCCCGGTGTCCGGGCGGTCTGGCGGAACGCCTGTTTCTGCCTGGTTGGCGGTCCCGCTACGCAGGAACAGGTCGTTGGGTTCGTCAGCGGGGTCGGTGCGAGAAACGCCTGGACCCGATACGACAGGCCGTGGGATCAGGCCAAGAAGGCGGATGTGGCGAAGAAGACGTCGAAAGAGGCGGCGCGCTGGCGTGGCTTGGAGGCGGAGGAACGATCACTGCGCGCGTTCGACGCGCACCTAGCGCTTGACGGCCGGGTGAGGATGAATCCTCTGCTCGGTACAGGCGGCAACGCCGGGAAGCGAGATTTCGCAAGGGGTTGGAAGGAGGCTGTCCAGGCAATCGAAAAACCGCCGCGAAAGTGGAGCCGAGACGTGCTCCACGACGATCTTGAAGCGTTTCTTTCCGGCGGGGCCTGTACGTGCCTCGGTTCCTTCCAGGCGGGATCATGGTTCGGCGCTGCCAACAAGATTTACAACCACGGCAATCCGAGCTCGCCGGGTGGCAAGAAGCGACCATATCGCGAGGGGGAAATATCGCCCTGGGCGATGGCGCTGGCGTGCGAGGGCGTGCCCTACTTTGCGGGCAGTCCATCTCGGCAGCTCGGCAGTCGCCGGCAACCCAAGGGTGCCTTTCCGTTCGTGACGACGGCAATGCCGCCGAAGTCGGAGAGAGAGGCCGGCAGTGTCGAGGCAGAAGTCTGGACGCCGATCTGGGACCGGCCGATGACGGAGCCGGAGCTGCGGGCGTTGTTCGTGCGAGGAAGAACGGAGCTCGGCGGGAAGGGCGCCACGTCCTCTGCTGTGTTCGCCGCTGGAGTAGTGAGTCGTGGTGTAGATGCGGGCGTAGCGGAGTTCAGACGATTCCTCCTTCTGCACACGACCAGTGCTCAGACGTTCGAGTCCCGGCTGGCGACTGTCGTTCCCGTTCCGAAGACGAACCTGGACGGCGCCGGCACCAGAGCGATTCGGACGATCGTGGCGTTTCGCGATGCGCTTCCGGAGGACCGGAAGGTCGGGCAGCGATGGAGATTCTCCGGTTTGCGTGGGCCGCTCGAACAGGCGCTGGTCGACTTCGCGGCCGCGGAACAGGGTGGAGGCCGGGGCGAACAGGCTTGGGCGCTGGTGGACGAGGTGCTCGAGGCGCTCGTCAAGGTCGGTCGGAATGGGCGGTTTCGGGGCCACGGCGTGCGATTCCGATCGCTGCCGGGCGAGTGGGCGGTGGGCTTGTTCGGGGAGGATCCGCCTGATCGGGAGTGCCGTTTGGCGCTGGCGATTTCCTCGCTGGCGGAAACACGGGGTTCCCCGCCGCTCATCGCGTACCGCTTCGGGGTGGTGAGGCGGATGGCCAGCTCGCCCTGGAAGTTCGCGGAGTCTCCGCCCGCTCGCCGTGTCTGGAGCGATGCCGGGTTAACCGAGAATCTGTGTGCGGTCGCAGACCGGCGTGTCATGGAGGCACTGGGACACGGGAGTTCGCCGCCGCCGTTCGGGGCGGCGATCCGGGTGGACCTGGACGAAGTGCATGCCTGGTTGGCGGGCGATGTGGACGAAGAGCGACTGGCCCTGTGGCTGGACCGCCTCTGCGTCTTCGACTGGGGAGGCAGGGCGAACCGCGAGTCGGTCGCGGAGCTGCAGCGTGGTTTTGGTAGCCCTCGGCCTGCGGTTGACGGCGCGCTGGCGCTCTACGTGCTGTTGCGCCCGCTCGCGGACGGTCGGCTGTTCCTCCAGGTCCTTCACGAGAACGGCATTCGGGTCGACGGCGCATCGACTTGCGCTCAACTTGGCCGCGTCGTCGCGATGCTGCGGCACGGCGACTTGGCGGCCGCGGCGGAGGCGGCCATTGCGGCATACAGCTCCGCGGGCGTGGCACTGGCGGATTTCGATGCGTTTCCTGATGGGCCTGATCCGCACCGGCTGCTTGCCGCGTTGACCATCCCCGCTCGTGATGAACGAGTTCTTGCCGCTTTCCGGTGTTGGCGCGCCCCGACCCAACCCGGGGAACGATGAGGGAGAGTACCTGTGACCGACCGTGTGCTTGATCCGTCTGCTCTACTCAATGGCCCGAATCTTCGCCTGACGCTCCACGCGAGCCTCAGGCCGGCTTCGGGACTGGATCGATTTCAACCGGCGGGCTTTCCGGAGATCGGCCACGTCATCTACGATGCGCCACGTCCTGACCACCACGTGCAGAAAGTCTGCATCGTGGACAGCGCGGCGAGCATGGCGAATCACCTGGAGTCTGTGTGTCTGGCGAGCGAACACTCCCTGGAGCTCGCGAGTGAGCTTGCGGGTATGCCGTACGTCGAATGCCGGACAGATGCAGGGTGGCCGAAGGTCTCGGCCGACGGTGAAGGGCCGAAGCAGCTCGTCGTCACGACGCTCTCGGAGGGACATCGGCTGGCGTCGACCTATTTTCTCGATGGCAGGGTCGTGGAGGACGGGAAACCGGGCGGTCGGAAGTTTGGAGATGTACTCCGCGAAGAGTTCAGGATCGCGCCCCTCGGCAAGAAATCTCATCCGTTGCCGGAGCAGTGGTGGACCGTCTTCAAGACGATCTTCCGTTACGACCCCAGCTCCTTGGTTCACGGCGTGCTCTTTCCTGCCATGGGGATCAAGTTGCCGAGAATGCTGACGGCGCACCTCGAGGCTTTCGGCGCCTCCCGGATCCGCAGCTCCGGCGTCAAGTTCGACAAGCTGGGGAAGACGTCCTCGGGGCAGCCGATCTTTTCCGTTGACGAGGAGACGGCCAGTGAAATCGTCGCCACGTTCGTCGTCGACCTGGCGCTGCTGCGGTCGTTCGGTCGGGGAGATCGCGGCTTGAGCGATCGCCAAAAGGAATTACTTCTGGCTTTCGCGCTGTGGAAGATCGAACGGCTCCTGCGAGGACCGTTCCGGTACCGGACCAACTGCGACCTTGAGCTCCACGAACTGCGCGTGCGAGGTGGTGAGGAACCTGTCGGTCCACCTGCCATCGACATCAGGTCGGCCATCGAGCGTGCCGGAATCGACAGCCCGCCGGTGACGCAGGTCTATTGGCCGGCCGATGAACTGTTTCGCGCCGGTGCCGATGAGCAGGAAGAGGATTCGGACGGCGACGACGAACAGGACGCTGAAGACTGACGGGAGCGTTCGAATGCGCGTAGTTCTTCGGCAGACGTTTCCGCTCGGGCGATTCCACGCGAATCCATGGCGGGCCTTTCCGTTCGAGGACCCCCACGGAGAGTGGCCGCCCAGTCCGTGGCGGTTGCTGCGTGCCATCGTGGCGAGGTCTCATCAGTTCGAGCGGGAACGCGGCGTCTGGTGTCATGCATGGCGAGAATCGTTGGTCCGTGCATTCGGCACAGGTACCGTCGGTTGGTGTTTGCCGGCGTTCAGTTGGCGGGGCCCGGGACTGCGACAGTACCAACCGGCGACGTTCGAGTGGGATCCGCCGAGTCGAACGAAGAAGGTGAAAGGCCGACCGGTGAACATCCCCGGCGAGAAGACGTACAGGTCCACGTTGACACGCGACTATTTCCGGGTTGTCGGAAGCTCCGGGACGAAGGCCGATGATACCGGCGCAATATGGTGGGTCATGGACGGCGAGGCATGGTCGGAAGACCCGCTCGACTGGCTCGATGCCATTCTGGCGCGGATGACCTATTTCGGGCGTGCGGAGGCAATCACTGAGATTCGGCGTGTCGAGACACTGCCGATGGGCGCGCATGTGAACTGCGTACTGGAGCAGGCGCCCTCGTCAGGTTCAGTCCCGGTGCTCGCGCCGACCGCAGGGGTGACTCTGGAGCAGGTGCAGGCCGTTACGGACGATCCGTCCGTCGCGAACTCCACCGTACCTCCCGGAGCGTGTTGGCTGCACGCCAGGCGTCCGGTCAGACCGCCGGTCAGGCTACCGCGTTCTGCGCCGCGGATGCGGCGGTCGCCGCGCGTCCTCCAATTTGCCATCGGTGCCCGAGTTAGCCCGCCGCGGAAAGCGGTCGTTGGTCTTACGCAACGGTTCCGGGGAAGGGTGATCCGCGAGTTCCTCGGCGGCAGTTGGCGGCGGGCCGACGCGGCCCGACGCGAAGCAGCGCGTCTTCTCACGGGCAAAGAGGCTGATGGGTCACCGCTACGAGAGCACCGACACCCCCATGCCAGATTCGGTATTCTCTTCGACCGCGAGACAGGCAAGGCGGCGAGATTTCTTTGTCTGGCGAGATCAGCCGTTCTCGGACGATGAACAACGCGCTATCCTGAGAGCGGCGGAACAGGAGCTTCAGCTCTCCTTCGGCAGGGCGGGTGCACGAGATCCGTGGACGGTGCGGCTAGTACCCCTCGATTCGCAGGTCCCGGCTCCGGCCGGCTTCGGAGACGGCGCGTATAGCTGCTGGAAGACCGTGACGCCCTACGTTCCACCACGTCATGTGTACGACAGGAGGGGCCGATTGAGGGCGGGGGAATCGCCCGAACAGCAACTTCGAGTCGAGCTCGGGCGGCAGAGATACGATACGGCCGGTTTGATGATCACGGTGGACGATCATGGTGCCGAGTGGACTCGAGTGCATAGACCGCGACGTAATCGAGATGGCCCCACGAACACCGAGAGACGCGGGTATCACGTGTCGCTGGTGTTCAGTGCTCCTGTTCGTGGTCCGATTGCGCTAGGCCATTCGTCGCACTTCGGCGTCGGGTTGTTTGTTGGCGTGAATTCCGGAGCGGCGGGGTGAGCTGGTGACGGGGGCCCACGCGTGCAGGTACGAGATGCCGACGTGAAATCTCGCGGACCCAACGACGCGGTCGGGCTTGGGGCAGCAGGGTGGGAGAAGGGCCTTTCACGATGGTGGCGGTTGCGGGGAGGGGTGGTTCGTAGCTGGGGTTAGAGGGCCGCCATGCTTCAGCCGCGCGTGGACATGCTGCCGCCGGCGCAGCGGCAGCTCTGGCCCGAGCTGGAGGGCACGCCGCGCCACTTCGTGCTCTACGGCGGAACCGCGCCGGCGCTCCGGCTCGGCCATCGGCAGTCCGAGGACTTCGATTTCTTCTCGTCGGCCCGGGTCGACTCCACGCGGTTGTTGCGAGAGGTGCCCTACCTCGCCGGAGCCGAGATCCTCCAGCGCAGCCCCGACACGTTGACCTGCCTGGTCGACCGTGGCGGACCGGTGCGCGTCTCCTTCTTCGGGGGCGTGACGTTGCGCCGCGTGGCGGATCCGGAGACGCTGGCGGCGCCCGCCATGGCGATCGCTTCGCTGCTGGATCTGGCCGCGACCAAGGCGGAGGTGGTGCAGGCGCGCGCCGCGGCGAAGGACTACGTGGATCTCGATGCCCTTCTCCATCGTGCGGCCGTGCCGCTGGCCGATGCGCTGGGCGCCGCCGCCGCGGTCTTCGGCGCGGCTTTCAACCCGCTCCTGACGGTGAAGGCGTTGTGCTTCTTCGGCGACGGCGACCTCGCCACGCTGCCCGGCGACATGCGCCGGCGCCTCCTCGATGCGGCGTCCGCCGTCGATCTGGAGCGCCTGCCGCGTTTCGAAGCTCTGGCCGGTGTCGCGGGGGAGCGGGCATGCTGAGCCCCGGTGCGCGGGGGGAGCTGCTCCGCGTGGCGAGGCGGATGGTGTGGTTCAAGACGCCGGAGGAGGCGTTGGCGGAGCCCGCCCTGTTCCTGAGCTACGCGATGACCTACGGCACGGTCGACGATCTGCGGGTGGTTCGGGCGCACTACACCGACGAGCAGTTGCGCCGGGCGCTGCGCCCGGGTCTTCCGGGCATCTTCGATGGGCGGTCGTGGGCGTACTGGCATGCGCGGCTCGGCGTGGAGCCGGTGCCGGACCTGCCCGTCCGACGCCTGTGACGAGATGACGTTGCCCGGTCGCTCGGGAGGCCCTGGAAGGCGTCGACGTTCTCGTGGTCGCGAACGCCCTGCCTCCCGACGGACCGGCTTCCGGCACCCCGGCCCTGACCGACCGGGAATCCGACGCCGTGCGCGACTGGGTGCGGGACGGCGGGTCGCTCCTGCTGATAGCGGACCCACCCGTTCGGGAGCGCCGTCGAGGAACTGAGTCTCCGCTTCGGGGTGACGATGGGCAAAGGGTGGGTGTGGGACTTCCGCGAGTCGGGAGGCGACATCACCACGCAGCTCGTCAGCCTGCCCCGTCGCCGCGAGCCCCTGCAGCCGGACGACTGCTCTGACACGTGCATGCCGGAGGCGGTCGGCGGCGTAGCCCCGGCTTCCCGCGCAAGACCGTCAGCGATGTCGGCGGACCGATCCGGCGTCGGGGGGTGCGGCCGGGAATGAAGGTGCGGACGGCCTCGGGCAGATCCTGCCGCATCAGTGCTTCACCGGAGACGGGGGGGGCTCGCCGGTATTCTGGTCGCCGTCGCCAATCGCCTCGCAGGCGGCCAGCTCCCAGCCGTGGAACACCAGCGCAAGGCCGATGTGCCGCACCGCGGGCTCGGCGCGCAGGGCCGGATCGGCGAGGTAGCCCCGAAGCTGCGTCCGGGCCTCGTCGAGCCGCGCCGCCACCGTGGGCTCGTCCGCCGTCCCGCCGCGCTTCAGGTACTTGATCTCGATAACGTAGCCGTAGCGGACGTCCGGGTAGCGGGCGAGGAACGGCTCGAGGTGCAGGTCGGCGTAGCCCTTGTTCAGCTCGCGCTCGGAGTGGATCACGAAGTGGCCGATCAGGCTGAAGTGCGCGGCCAGGAACGCCTGCACCACCCGCTCGCCGTCCAGGTAGTCGCGGATGCCGGTCTGCGCCGCGACGGCCTCGGCCAGGAAGGTCAGCGCCGGCCGCCACGCCCCGCGGTAGGCCATGTCGACCACCAGGTTCGAGAACCGGTAGTGGCTGACCGAGAAGACCCCGACGTCGCGGTAGCCGCCGCGCAGGTAGCCGTACATCAGCCGCCGCACGGTCTGGTTGGGGATGCGGAGCCGGGCTCTGCCCTGCGACTCGCCGCGCATGCTCAGCAGGCCGAAGTAGTACAGCAGCGACAGGAAGTTCTCCCGCTCGGCGAGATCCTCGAGCGGGAAGCTGAGGTTGACGTCGGCGTCGGCGCCGCCTTCGCCGGCGATGTGCCGCAGCAGGTCGAAGTTGCCGTTGAAGCGGGCGCCGGCCTCGCGGTTCACCACCAGCAGGTGGCGCAGCTTGCCGTAGTCGATGCGCACGTTGACGTCGATCAGCTCGTCCGGCATGGGCTGGTTCGGCACCGAGTGCTTCAGGTAGTAGAGCACCATGTCGGTGTTGTAGAGGTCGCCGCGCGCGCCCTTCGCGAACCGGTAGCCGTCGTACCACTCGCGCATCACCCCGAGGGCGGTGTCCACGTCCTGGTCGAACGCGCCGCGGTCGCGGTACAGGTCCAGCAGACTCCGCACCTCGTCCTCGGTGAAGCCGAGCAGTTCGTTGAACTGCGGGCTGATGCTGACGTTCGCGCCGATGTTGAAGCCGCTGGTCACGTCGTCCATCGTGATGGGCGAGACCCCGGTGATGAACAGCCGCTCGAGGCCGCCGCCGCTCTCGCCGGCCCCCGCCTTCAGGGTGGCGAAGAAGTTGCGGTAGAAGCCGCCGCCGTGCGTGAACGACTCGTATGCCTCGCGGCCGTGGTGCGCCAGCACCGTGTTGGCGAAGTTGTCGTACTCGTCGATGAGCACGTACAGCGGGATGCCGTTGTTCCCCGCGTACCGGAACAGCTCGCCGAGCCGGCCGTCGACCGCGGGGGGGGCGAGGATGCGCCGGACCGCGGCGTCGGGAAACAGGTCCGGGTTGCGCTCCAGCGCGTTGCGGACGACCATGCCGCAGTAGCCTTCGAAGCGCTCGCGCAGCGTCTCGAGGGTGTCGTCGAAGGCCGAGAAGTTGAACCGCAGGATGACGTAGCGCGACCGGTCGTCGGTGGGCTCGCGGCCGATGTCGGTGCCGTCGAAGACGGCGTGCCACTCGTCGGCGCGGCTGCGGTCGTAGTAGTTCTCGAGCACCGACACCCAGAGGCTCTTGCCGAAGCGGCGCGGGCGGATCAGGAAGGCGTAGCTCTCGTCCTCGAGCCGGCGGAGGAACCGGGTCTTGTCGACGTACAGCCAGCCCTTGAGGCGGATGCGGCGGATGTCGGCTTCGCCGTAGGGGATGCGGGGGTAGGTCGTGCTCATCGGTGCGCCTCGTCCCGGCGCGGGCGGCCTCGCCGGCCGCTTCGATCATGCCACACGCGGCCCCTCGCGCCTCGGCGCGCCTCGCGGTCGGCCGTCGACTTTGACATCCCGCGCTGGTAACCGCGGCACAGGTTCGTGCGGCCGGTCTCCGTTGTCGGCGCTGCCGGGACTGCCCGTCTGGGCCTTCTCGCGGTGTCGCGGCGTCAGCGCGGCTGGTCGGGATGGCGGGCGGACGGCCTCGGGCAGATCCTGTCGGATCAGCGCGCCGCCGGAGCACTGCCGTCTCGGCTTTCTCGCGGTGTCGCGGCGTCAACGCGGCTGGCCGGGAATGAGCGGGCGGACGGCCTCGGGCAGGATCCTGTCGGCTCAGCGCGTCGCCGGAGCACTGCCGTCCGGGCCGCTCTCGCGGTGTCGCGGCGTCAGCGCGGCTGGCCGGGAATGAGCGGGCGGACGGCCTCGGGCAGATCCTGCCGCATCAGGGCTTCACCGGAGACCGGCCGATACATCGGGTGGCCGAAGGCCAACAGCAGCACGACGACGACCTCCAGCAGGACGAACGTCGCCGCCGCCGCCCGGGGCAGGGGAGATCGGGCCCTGAACGCGGCGTATATCCAGGCCGCCACCGGCAGGCAGGCGGCGTGGAACGCGATCACCACGTGCCAACCCTGGACGGGCACGGGAGAGAGCGTGGCCGCCGCGCACAGGGCGGCGAGACACCAGCCGGCGTAGGCGCGGAGCCATTCCGCCGCCGATGTCCGGCCGGGGGCGTCCGGCTCGCAGGACGGATGCCGCCGGAGGTAGCGCCAGGACGCGAACACCGCGATCGCCACCGACGCGGTGCTCAGCGCGATGGCGGCGCTGGTGGCTCCCGTAGCGAAGGCCGAAGCCGCGGCCTCGGGATCGGCGTAGACCGTCTGCTCGAGCCGCCTTCCGATGTACAGCGAGCCGAGTCGCCACCAGTAGGCGAGGCTCTTCGGCAGGTTCACGAGGGCGATGAGGGCCCGGGGCAGCTCGTCGGTGCGTCCGGGCAGAATCTGCGGCAGGGTGCCGGCGATGAACGCCTGCGCGGTGGGAATGAGGGTGAGTCCTCCGGCGAGCACGCCGAGGACGCACCCCCGGACATCCAGGCGGATGCGCCGGACTGCCGCGAGCCCGGCGGTCAGGAGGGCCAGCACGAGGAACGACCCGTGGAGCTGCAGCGCCAGCGCGAGGTTGGCGGCGTGCAGCAGGCTCCACCCCGCGTGCGCCCGCTCGCGCAGGTGGTACGCGCTGGCGAGGTGCAGCGCCGCCGGCAGGAACACGTAGGCCGGCTCCCAGACGAAGCCGGCGTGGTAGAGCCGCCACGGAGACAGCCAGTACACGGCGAGATACGCGGCGAGGAACCGGGCGCCCAGGGCCTTGCCGATGCAGACCGCCAGGACGCCGACGGCGGCGACGTGGGACAGGCCGATGAGCAGCCCCGGCGCCCGGTAGTCGGCCCAGGCCTGGAGGGGGGCGGCGACGAGCAGCGGCAGCAGGGCGCCCGGAACGCGCCCGCCGCCGCTCATGGTCTTCGCGAACGGCGGAAGGTCGCCGGTCTCGAGGACCCCGATACCGGACAGCAGCAGGGCGTACTGGTCGCCGTAGATCCACTGGCGCGACCACAGCAGGGCCTGCAGGGCGGCGCCGGCGCACAGGATCGCGGCGACGAGGCGGAGAGGTCGTGTCATTCCAGTCGGATCGGATCGGGTCTGGGCTCGCCAACGTCGTCTTCGGTTCCCGGTCGCCGCCCGCGAACCCGGCGGGCGCCGGCGCAGCCGGGGATGTCGATCCCCGGGCGGGAGTGGTGCCTCCGGCGAGAAGCGACGCCCTTGTCTGCCGGGGCAGGCTTCTACGGTCGAGGGGCGACATTCTCTCCGTCGGCGCAGCCTTCTACCCAGCTCCAGCCTGATGACGACCAGTGCCGGGGCCGGGGCGACGCGCTCTGCCGCCGCAGGCTCCTACAGTCTAGTGCGCTTGAACAGCCACTCGGGGAGCGCCCGGACCGCCAGCATGATCACGCGCCAGATGCGCCGGACGTACACCACGTCCCGCCGCCGGCGGATGGCCCGGACCACCGCCCGCGCCACTTCGTCGGGCTCGGCCGTCAGCCGCGGCGGCAGGTCCATGCCGTCGGTCATTCGGGTGCGGACGTAGCCCGGCTTGACGGTGACGACGTGGACGCCGGAGCCCGCGAGACGGTTGCGCAGGCCCGACAGCAACGCGGTGAAGCCGGCCTTGGCCGAGCCGTAGACGTAGTTCGAGGCGCGCCCGCGCTCGCCCGCCACCGAGCTCACCCCGACGAGCACGCCGCGGCCGCGCTGCTCGAACCGCTCGGCCAGGGCCGCCATCAGCAGGGCGGGGCCGACGTAGTTGGTCCGCATGATCCGCTCGGCCACGGCGCCGTCGCGCTGGGCGGCCGTCTGGTCGCCGGTCAGCCCGACCACGCAGACCGCCACGTCGGGCAGAGGGTCGAGCTCGTCGAGCAGCGATGCGCCGCCGTCGGCGTCGAGCACGTCGCAGCGGTGCGCGGTCACCGCCCCGGCGGTCCTCGGCCGCATGTCCTGCACCTCCGCGGCGAGGTCCCCGCCATGGCGGCCCGCAAGCTGCAGGGCGCAGCCGTCCCGGGCGAGGCGGCGGGCGACGGCGCGGCCGATGTCCGACGTGGCGCCGACGACGAGCGCGGTCGTCCCGCCCTTCACGGCGCGGGCCTCCGCGACGACCCCGCGACGAGGCGGCGTGCGCCGATGTCGGTCGTGGCGCCGTCGAGCGCGCTCCCGAGGCCCTTCACAGCCTGAGCCTCCGCGACAGCGCCGAGGCGAACCGGTGCTCTCCGCAGTCCGCCTCGGCGCGGACCGCGTTGAAGGCGAGGCGGCGTGCGCCGATGTCGGTCGTGGCGCCGTCGAGCGCTTTCCCGAGGTCCTTCACAGCCCGAGCCTCCGCGACAGCGCCGAGGTGAACCTGTGCTCTCCGCGGTCCGCCTCGGCGCGGACCGCGTTGAACTCGTCGAGGCGCGGGTAGCCCCGCCGCACGCGCTCCGGCCTCGCACAGGCGTCCTTGGCGAGATACACGCGACCGCCGTGGTCGTGGGTGATGTCGTCGAGGCGGTCCAGCAGGGCCGGAGCTCCGGGGCGCATCGGGAAGTCCAGGGCCAGGGTGTAGCCCTCCATGGGGAACGACATCGGCCCCTCGCCGGCCGGACCGAACAGCTTGAGGACGGTGAGGAACGGGCTCGGTGCGGCCGCCGCGACGCACGCCAGCAGCGCGGCGAGGCCGCGCGGGCTCTCCGCCTTCGGCAGCACGCACTGGTACTGCACGAAGCCGCGGCGCCCGTAGAGGCGGTTCCAGGCGGCGATGCCGTCGAGGGGGAAGAAGAAGGACCCGTAGTGTATCGGCCGCGGGCCGCGGCGGAGGCGCCCGCGCAGGCGGTACAGCCCGTTGAACAGGCGGATCGACCTCCGGTTCAGCAGACCGGCCGGCGCATCCACGGGAACCGCCAGCCTCGCCGGCGACGCGGTGCGCAACGGGCTCGCGGCCAGCCGCGCCGGCAGGGAAGTCCGCGGCAGCCACGCCCCGCGGGACAGGAGCGATCGGCCCAGCCCGCCGCCGCGGGCCAGGCAGTCGATCCAGGCGACGCTGAACGGCCGGTCCCCGGACGCCTCGAACAGCGCCATGGTCTCGTCGAGGTCGCGCGTGGCGACGGTCTCGGCCAGCACGTACGCGGAGTCGATGCGGCGCAGGCGAAAGCTAGCCGAGAGGATCACGCCGGTGAGGCCCATGCCGCCCAGCGTGGCGCGGAAGAGGTCCGCGTTCTCCGAGCGGCTGCAGCGCCGGGTCTCGCCGTCGGCCGTCGCCAGCGTCAGCGACTCCACGTGGGCGCCGAACGAGCCGTCGCGGTGATGGTTCTTGCCGTGCACGTCGGCCGCGATCATGCCGCCCACGGTGACCAGCTCCGTGCCGGGGACCACCGGCGGGAACCAGCCCCGCGGCACGAACGTGGCCAGCACGTCCGACAGCAGCACCCCCGCCTGGCATGTCAGCCGCCCCGTGTCGGGGTCGAACGCCTGCATCCGGTCCATCGCCAGCATGGACAGCGTGAGGGCCGGGTTCAGCGCCGCATCGCCGTAGGCGCGCCCGTTGCCGCGTGCGATCACGGTGCGGTTGTCCGCCAGCAGGCGGTCCAGGTCCCCGCATCGCCTGAGCCGCTCGAGTCGGCAGTCCAGCACCGGGTAGCGGCCCCATCCCGACAGTTGCATCGCTCCTCGTCCGGGGGAAGTCGTCGACGTCGTCGTCCGTCCCGCCTGCCGTTGGGGGTCGGCGGCCGGCGTGCGTCAAGTGTACGCGCACCTGAGCGGCGCGCGATGGGCGGGGAAATCCACAGACCATTGCCAAGGTCTTTCGCATGCCCGTGCCGGCGCCCGCAGTCAGGGTCCGGCGCCCCCACCAGGTGGTGGGCGGGATCCACGGCGAATCGCCAGGGCCTTCCCCATAGCCCGCCGGCGCCCGCGGGCAGGTCCGGCCCCAGGTGATGGGCGGGAATCCACGCCCACGCCAGGGTCGTCTCCCCGGACCTCTCTGCATGGGTTCGGTGGAGCGCGAGGCGTCGCCGTCGCCTTCTACAGCGCCGCGAGGACGATCGCCCCGATTGCCAGCGCGGTCAGCCAGCTCGTCCGGTCGCGCATCGCGAACACCAGGGGGTCGTCGTCCACCTCGCCGCGCGCCGCGAGCAGGGTCAGCCGTCCCAGCCAGTGGACGAGCAGAGGGCAGACCAGCCACAGCAGCTCGTGCTGTGCGTAGCGGGTCCCCACCTCCGGGCTCTGGATGTAGAGCGTGAGCACCACCACCGTCGCGAACCCGCTGCCGGCGCCAAGGGCGGCCATCGCGGGGCCGTCCTCCGCGCGGTAGGCGCGGCCGTCGGCGCCCTCGCCCGCCGCCAGCTCGGTCTGCCGCTTGGCGATGGCGATGGCGAGGAAGACGAACAGCGAGAACGCCAGCAGCCACGGCGACGGCGTGACGGAGACGGCGGCGGCGCCGATGAGCACGCGAATCGCGTAGAGCAGGGCGATGGCCATGACGTCGATGAACGTCTTGCGCTTCAGCCACAGCGAGTACGCGCACGTCACGGCAAGATAGAGCAGGACGCCCAATCCCGCGGCGACGGAGAGTCCGAACGCGGCGGCGAGGCCTGCCGCGACCAGCGCGAGGCCGATGCCGACGGTCGGCGGCAGCGCCGTCCTGCCCGCGGCCAGCGGCCGATGCCGCTTGCGGCGGTGCCGGCGGTCGTGGGGGAGATCGAGCACGTCGTTCAGCAGGTAGGTGCCCGACGCGCAGGCCGACAGCGCCGCGAACACCCCGAGCAGCCGCAGGTACAGACCGGCGTCGGTGCCGTGAGCCGCCAGCAGCGGCACGAACACCATCAGGTTCTTGATCCAGTGGTGCGGACGCATCGCCCGGACGTAGTCGAGCGGCGAGCCCGGCACGGACGGCGACGGGGCGTCGTTCTCGGCGGGGGGCCGGGGGGCGGCGACGGACATCGTTTCCGCCTTCGCGGTTACTCGCCCGCGTCCGGCCAGTGGCCGGAAGTCGGCCGCGCCTCGTGCGCGCCGGGCCACGGCGGCATCGTGACGATGAGGATGCAGAGGTCGTCGTCGCCGGTGTTGCGGAACTGGAAGCGGCATCCCGTCTCGATGCTCAGGGCCACGCCCGCCGCCACGTCGACCACCGAGTCTCCGTTCTCGTCCGCGCGCCAGACCTGCCCGCGGCCCTGGACGACGTACCAGACCTCCTCGACCGTCGCATGGACCACCGCCCGGGACGTCGCCCCCGGCGGCAGCAGGCAGTGCACGAGGCTGCCGCCCGTCACCGCGACCAGCTCGCGGACCTGCGAACCGTCGGGCGCGAGGGCCGTGCAGCCTTCGGGGAGCTTCGCGGTCTGCATCGCACGTGTCCACGTGCCGCGCGGGAGTCTCGCGTCAGCGGGCCTCCAACGCGGCCGCAGGGCCGAGCCCGGCGTCGTCGATTGCGGCCCCACCGACCCTTCCGGGAGTCGCCGCCTCGGCGCAGGCGGCGCGGTGCCGAGCCGCCCGCGTCGTCGATTGCGGCCCCCCCCCCCGACTCTTCCGGGAGTCGCCGCCCCGGCGCAGGCGCGCGGTGCCGAGCCCCCCGCGTCGTCGATTGCGGTCCGACCGACCCTTCAAGGAGTCACCGCCCGGGCAGAGGGCGCGGTGCCGAGCCGCCCGCGTCGTCGATTGCGGCCCCCCCTTCCGGGAGTCGCCGCCCCGGCGCAGGCGGCGCCGTGCCGCCGCGCAGCCTCCCGGGCGGCGCCTATAATAGCCGGAAATCACCCGCCGGTCCGCCCATGAACCAGGCCAAACGCACCGAGATCTTCACCCGTCTGCGGACCGGGAACCCCGAGCCCACCACCGAGCTGAACTTCGGCTCGCCGTTCGAGCTGCTCGTCGCCGTGATGCTGTCGGCCCAGGCCACCGACGTCAGCGTCAACCAGGCCACCGGCCCGCTGTTCGCGGCCGCCGGCACGCCCCGGGCCATGCTCGACCTCGGCGTCGACGGGGTCCGGGAGTTCATCAAGTCCATCGGCCTGTTCAACACCAAGGCGGCCCACGTCATCAAGGCCTGCCGAATCCTCGTCGACGAGCACGGCGGCGAGGTCCCCCCCCGCCGCGAGGCGCTCGAGGCCCTGCCCGGCGTCGGCCGCAAGACCGCCAACGTCGTGCTCAACACCGCGTTCGGCGAGCCCACCATCGCCGTCGACACCCACATCTTCCGGGTCTCGAACCGCACCGGAATCGCCCCCGGCAAGACCCCCCGGCAGGTCGAGGACCGGCTGTTGCGCCACGTGCCGGCCCGGTTCCGGCGCGGCGCGCACCACTGGCTCATCCTGCACGGCCGCTACGTCTGCACCGCGCGCAAGCCCCGCTGCCGGTCGTGCGTCATCGCCGACCTCTGCGAGTTCGAGGACAAGACGGCGTAGGCCGACGGCGGGGGCGACGCTGCACGGGACGCGGTGTCGGCCCTCGGGTCGCCAACCCCCGGGCTCCTGGTAAAGCAGCCGTTGTCGGGCTGCCGGGGTCGGAGGTAGCGGGCCGACTCCACGCCCCGCCGTCAAATGCCAGCCAGACTCCTCACTCCGTCGCGAAACACACGAAAGCTCTTCGAGCGGTTGCGGTTCACGTCCACGTAGGGCGTGATGTTGCGGGCCCACTCGCACTTCGCCTGGCCCGCGATCGGGTATCCGACGCTCTTGAGCTGTGCGGACCCGCCCGGATGAACAGCGTCCGCGAGTACCTCCCAGGTGCCGCAGATGCTGTCCTGCCTGTAGCCGCCGAGAACCGGGTCCTTGGCCTTGGGGTAGGCGGCCTTCACGGCTTTCCTGTCGCCGAGCAACCATGCCTCGCTCTCCTCGATGGCGATCCTGAACAGGGTTGTCGGAGGTGGGTTGCACGTGGCCAGCACGCCGAGCAGCTCCTGCTTGAACGCCACGCAGTCTTGTGTGTCCAAATCTACGACCACGACCACGCAGCTGCTTCCGGGTCGGAGACTGTGACCGTACGCCCTCATCAGCATGGGCAAATGATTCAGCAGCAACTTCTTTCTCGGGTTTGGTACGGCGTGGAGGTTCTTCGGTATGCGGCCGATGCCCTTGAACGGATGCAGCTTCCAGGAGTGACCGTGCCCGTTCACACCGAGAATCTTCTCCAGCAAGATGTTCACCGCTATGCTCCCGGACTTGTCCTCCACCAACACCTCGAAGTGCATGCGTCTATGTCCGATCCAGATAATCGCTGTACCAGAGCCCCCCGAGCGTTAGCCCTTCGTTCACCATGGCCTTGACTATCTCGTTGTCGCTGGCCCGGGAGATACTGGCGAAACCGTTGGCGTCCTTCTCCAGAATCCAGGTCTCGTCCGGCTTCAGCGCGTCGACAAAATATGGCTGGTGAGTCGTGACGAGAATCTGCGGTGCGCTTCTACCCGTCTCCGCGTGCTTGCGGAGCTCTTGGGCCAGCACTTCGAGCAGCTTGTGGTAGAGGCCATTCTCGGGCTCCTCGATGCAGATGAACGGTGGCGGCTGCGGATCCTCCAGCAGGAGCAGGTAGGCAAAGACCTTCAGGGTGCCGTCGGACATCTGCTGTGCGTAGAAGGGATCGGTGAATCCCTTGTCGTTGAAACGGAGGAGCAATCTGCCATCCGGGCTAGGTCTCGTATCGATGCGATCTATCCCGGGGATCTTCTCGGCAATTCGATTCAGTACGCTTTGGAACCGGCCGGGTTGCTCCCGCTCCATGAACTGCACGACGTTGCCGAGATTGTCGCCGTGAACATTCAGATGCCTCTGCGGCCCGGCCAGGGGCAGGCTACGGGCCGCATCCGGCGTGAAGTAGCTCAGATACCAGCCCTCTACGAACTTCCGGAAGGATGATATTCTTGGGTGTTGCTTCAATGCCCCGAGCGTGGCAATGCCGAGCTTGCGCTTATCCTGGAGTTCCACGACCTCGGTTTCTGCGCTCTCTTCTCCGGGCACTGTGCTTGCGAGCTGGGCGATCAACGACTCAATCGCGAACAACCCGTGCGCTTCGTTGATCTGTTGTCCTGGAACCTCTCCCTTCCAGGCCACCCCCCTACCGTCGTTCATCACCAGGAAGGAAAAAGGCCAACCGCGTCGCTGGTGGCTACGACGCTGACGCAGACGTTCGCGGGAGACGTAGGGTCGCCCCGAGGCGTCCCTGTCAATTGCTAGTTCGTACGTAATGGGCCGGGCGTTCGCTTCCTCCCTGTAATAGACCTCGAATTCAATCGGAGCGTCAGTCCCCTGCGAGCGGATACGCTGGAATCCGCCACGGCCTTGTGCGTCGCAGGCCTCCTCTACCCCCAGCTTCAGGCAGTCTGCGAGGAAACCGAACGCATCGAAGAGGGAACTCTTCCCGACGCCGTTCTTCCCGATCACGACAGACATGGGAGTCAGGGGCTGAGCGTGTTGTGTATTCCACAACTTTCCGAGTGTCAGGTTTTTCAGCACCCGGTAGTTCGCAATCCGGATGCCTTCGATCTTCGCCATCGTTCATTCCTCGACTCGGTCTTGGGCGGCGGCCCGGCGACGGCGCGAGGCGCTGCGGTCGCGGGTGGAAGCGTACAGATCACGGTCGACGTTCGCAAGACGCAGAACGGAGTCTGGGCGCTGGAGGAATTCGCCGTGGGCTCTGGTCGTCACGCGGGCAACTGCGGGTGAATGCGTCTCACAGCGGCTGGGGGCGGGGATAGTGTGCGCCGGTCGGCGGTCGCGCGAGGGGTGCTCAATCCACCGGGACGACGAGCCGCGACAGGCCGGTCGCGTCGCGGACCAGCAGGCCGTCAGGCAGGGGGACCGGGACCGTCCAGGTGACGCCGTCGGCGACGTCGTAGTGATGAGAGACGGTGAAGGCGGCGGGGCTCGGCGCCGCCACCAGGAGATCGGCGTCGCCGGTCAGCAGGAGGAGGTCGTCTCCCGCCAGCAGCGCCGCCGCGTACTCGCCCTCGCGGCCCTCGCTCGACCATTCCACGGTCCCCGTCGCCGCGTCGAGGGCCACGAACTGGCCGGCGCGGGCCGTCGAGTGGCCGTAGACGATGCCGTCGGCGAGCACCGGCGAGGTCATGTACATCGTCACGCCCGGGTTGCTCCAGGCCGCCGCGGCCTGCCAGGCATCTCCGTGACGGCGGATGGTGAACGCGTGCGTCCCCTGGCGGGGGCCGGAGACCACGAGGTGGACGCCGGTCCAGACGGGGGTCATGATGTTCTCGTTCCACTCGTCGGTGAACGGGGCGCTCCAGAGCAGGGTCCCGTGGGCGGGGTCGAGCCCGACGACCGACGACTCGGTCAGGGTGACGAGCTGGCGGTGGCCGGCGACCTCGATCAGGGTCGGCGATGCGTACCCGGGACCCACCCCGCGCCACGCCCAGATCTCGGCGCCCGTCGCCGGGTCGAGGGCGAGCACGCGGCCGCCGCCCGGGTCGCTGCCGACCTGGACGATCAGCCGGCCCGCGTCGACGAGGGGCGAGGCGGCGGTGCCGCAGAACAGGCCCGTCACCTGCACCGACGCCGAGTAGTCGTTGCGCCACAGCAGGTCGCCGGACGCCGCCTCCCAGCTCGACAGGACGCCGCCGGCGCCCAGGGTGAACACGCGGCCGGCGTCGACGGCCGGCGTCGCGAACGGACCGGGCAGGGCGGTGGGGACGATGGTGTTCTGCACGAAGCGCGCCGGGTAGTCGTGCCGCCACAGCCGGGCGCCGCTGGCGAGATCGAACGCGGTCACGACCTCGAGGTCGCCGCGCCGGGCGTGGACGAAGACCCGGCCCCCGGAGACCACGGGCGACGAGTAGCCCTCGCCTACCTCGACGCGCCAGGAAGGGGTGAACGATTCGGGCCAGTTCGCCGGGGCCTGCGCGGCCGGGACGGTCCCGTCGCGTTGCGGCCCGCGCCAACCGGGCCATTCCTGTGCGCGGACGAGGTGTCCTGTCACGACCAGCGCGACCGCGATCAGGAGCGGGAAGGCCATGCGGCGCGCGCATGGAACGTCACGCGACGGGTGAACCTCGCGGCCTGCTGACTCACTTGGTGCGGCACGCAAAGGACTTCACCTCTTCGGCAGCGCGTCGTCGGCGAAGGGATTGACGACGCGAAGCTGCGCGAACGCCTGACCGTGCTGCAGGTCCTCTGTAAGGAGAACGGTTGCGCCCGCGTCGAGGGCGCTCTCGATGATCAGGGCGTCCCAATAGGACAACTGCGACGATGCGCTCCTGCCCACCGCGGACTGCACGAGCTCGGCGCGGAGCGGTCGGATCGGGAGTGCGCAGAGGTCGTCGAGGGCCTCACGGGCCTGTTCAGCCGTGAGCGGCTTCCGGAGCTTGCGAGTCACCGTCACGTAGAACTCTCCCAGCACCTGTGGGCTCAGTACGATGTTCTCGCGATGGTCGGCGATGACCTGTCGAGCCCGGACCTGCTTGTCTGGGGAGTCGTCGTCGAACAGGTACACGAACACGTTCGTGTCGACGAACCAGGGTTCAGCGGTCATGCAGCTCGTCGCGTGTCCATCTCGCGGAGCCCCTTGCGGCGTTCGCAGTCTTCGACAGGTGCAGCAGGTGGTCGATCGCCTCTCGGCGGCGGTGCGCCACGCCGGCGTACGATTCCAGATATCGCCGAACCACCGCGTTGACGGACGTGTCTTCCTCAATCGCGCGAATCCGGGCGCGCTGGAGGATCTCCTTGTCGACGGTGACGGTCAGGTTCATGGCGCGTGACTCTCTACCGAACACGAGTTCAGTGTAGCACGGGTTCAATTGGGTAGGGTTGGCGCCGGCCCCGGGGGGGGGGGGCGGAGCGACTACGCCGACGCCGGGTACTACCGCCCCGGCCGGCCGCCGTCAGGTGCCTCTCTTCGAGCTACCTTGATGCAGGGGACACAACCAGGATCTCGTCGATCGGGACGTCATGGGATCCGGGGACGCGGGCGCCCGCCGCCGGCCGCCTCGACTTCCTGATACCATCGGCCGGACCGGCGGGTCCCGTGCCCGGAGACGCAGAGCATGCCCAGACGCCCGATGATCACGTTCTTGCTGGTCCTGGCGGCATCGATCGCGGCCTGCGCGCCGCAGATCGGCGACCAGCCGGCGACCAGCGCGGCGGAGGCGCCCGGGGAGGTCGCGGTGGTGACGTCCGGCGGCCTCGCCGCCGCCTACGATGCGCTTGCCCCCCGGTTCGAGGCCGAGACCGGCATCCGGCTGGCGACCGCGTACGGGGCGTCGACGGGCGGGGCGCCGGACTCGATCCCGGCGCGGCTGGAGCGCGGGGAGCGCTTCGACGTCCTCGTCATGTCGCAGGCGGGCCTGGACGGGCTCGCCGAGCGGGGCCTGGTCCGGCCCGGCACGCGGGTCGACCTGGCCACCTCGGCGATCGGGCTGGCCGTGCGCGAGGGGGCCCCCCTGCCGGACATCAGCACCCCCGAGGCGTTCGTGGAGACCCTGCTCGCGGCCGAGTCCATCGGCTACTCGGCGAGCGTCAGCGGGACGTACGTGTCCACGGAGCTGTTCCCCCGGCTCGGGGTGGCCGAGGAGCTGGCGCCCAAGAGCCGGCGCATCGTCAGCGAGCGGGTGGCGGCGGTGGTGGCGCGCGGCGAGGTCGAGATGGGCTTCCAGCAGGTCAGCGAGATACTCTCCATCGAGGGCGCGGCCTATGCCGGGCCCATCCCCGCCGAGTACCAGCGGGTCACGACGTTCTCGGCGGGCATCGCGGCCGACGCGGCCAACCCGGCCGGCGGGCAGCGGCTCATCGACTTCCTGGCGTCCGACGCGGCGGCCCCGACGATCGCGGAGACGGGTCTCGAGCCGCTGGTCGGTCCCGGCCTCGGTCCGTGAGCGCCACGGCCCTGCCGGCTCCACCCGGGCGCGCTCTCGCGGGTCTCACCCGCGCAGCAGGAGCACCGCCAGCGCCGCGGCCGTCGCGAGCTGCCACCAGAGCTGGGCCTGCTCCCGGACGAGCAGGGTGCCGAGGCCGACGAGCCCCGCCGCGGCCGCGAGCAGATACCAGTAGAGCTCGCTGAACGTCTCCTCGCGGTGGGTCGCCTGGGCGCGGCGCTCGACGTCGCCGAGGATCCGGAGCGCGATGTCCTGCCCGGTGTCGACGCCGAGCTCGAAGTAGGCGCCGTCGCCGGCCTCCGCGATCGCGCGCAGCGACTGCCGGTCGAGGGCCGAGTGGATGGGGGCCTCGGGGGCGTCGTAGGGGCCGGCGGGAAGCTGGGGGATGAGCCCGCCGGCGGTGGTGCCTACCCCGACCGTGTACACCCGGATGCCGCGGTCGCGGGCGAGCTGCAGCGCGTCCTCCACCTCGCCGCTCCAGGCCTGGCCGTCCGACAGCACGACGAACGCCTTGGCGCTGAGGCGCTCGCCGTGGAGCTGGGCGTCGCGCTCGAACATCTGCACGCCCCAGTAGATGCCCTCCTCGATGTTGGTGTCCCAGCTCGTGTCGTCCTCGAGGCGAAACGGCGGCTCGTCGCCGAGGTGGTCGAGGAAGAAGAAGAGCGCATTGGGGTCGCGGGTCAGGCGGACCTGGGGGGCGGCCCGGTGGGCGAAGAGGGCGAGGGCGACGCGCTGGTCCTGCCAGCCGAGGAGCTCCGTGAACGTCCGGATCCACGTCACCGACCGCTGCCACCGGTCGGGCGCCACGTCGGAGACCCGCATCGACGTCGAGCCGTCCTGCAGGATGATGAAGTCGGCGCCGGCGCTCCGCGTGACGGGGACCAGCGCCTGGGGACGGGCGAGAGCGAGCGTCAGGGCCGCGACGGCGAGCAGCAGGCAGAGCCAGAACGAGAGCCCGCCGGCGAAGGCGAACCGCTCCGGGACCGGCGTCGTCCGCCCGCGGCGCGCGGCCCGGGTGTCGCGCCGGCGGCGCGCGAGCTGCCACAGCCAGAGCGCGCCCAGGGCCGCCGGCAGCGCCAGCAGCCACAGGTACAGCGGTTCCTGAAACTGAAGCGCGGGAATCTGCGTGGGGATCACGGCCGGTCCTCGTATCGCATCGTTCCCGGTGTTACATCAACGAACTCCGCCAGGTCGTCTTCTCGCACGGCCGATCCTCGTCTCGTCTCGTTCCGGTGTCACGTCAACGAAGTCGGCCACGTCTTCTTCTGCTGCGATGCCCGGGAACGAGAATTCGCCGTATGGGCTGCCCGTGGGGTGAAGGTCCCTTCGCGCGATATTCCGCGAACATGGGCGTCTACGGCGGTGCTGCAGCTCTCGCCCGGCCGGAACATGGCGAACGGAACACACTCAGCCGCGCCGGCGGATGGGCGCGCTCTCGCCGATGGTCGGGTCCTCGGTCTCCTCCGGCTCGACGAAGCGGTCGCGGGGCACGTAGATCTGAATGTCCTCCATGTCCGCCTCCTCGGGCTCCGTCCCTTCGTTGCCCGGCACGCTCGGCGGCCGCACGTCCGGCACCGGGTCCCCGGCCGCGATGCGGGCGCGCAGGCGCACCATCAGCTCGTAGTTGAACGCGGCGTCGGGATGTCCGTCGTTGGCCTCGATCACGCGCCGGTAGACGCCGATGGCCCGGTCGAGGGCGCCCAGGGCCATGTCGCGGCTCGCGTCCGGGCGCTGGCCGGCGCGGTAGCGCGCGTTGGCGACGAGGAGCTGCAGGTCGGCGTTGCCCGCGATGCTGGGGCTGTCGGGCGAGTCATAGAACGTGACGATGGGGAGGTAGTCGCCGCGCCAGTACCGCACCGCGGCCTGCTTCACCGCCACCGTGTCGCGCAACCCGCCGAGCAGCCCGGGAATGCGCGCGGTCGTCGCCAGCGACGCCGCGACCCCGTCGTACCCCGCCGCCGCGCCGGCGAGATCGAGGGTCGCCAGGGCGCGGTCGGCCGCCGCGAGCCGCCGCTCGAGCCGGCTGCCCGCGAGCAGCACGAGGGCCGCGGCGGCGAGGAGCAGGGCGGGCACGAGGTAGCGCAGCGCGGTCTTCACGGGAACCTCCTGAACGGCTTCACGCCGAGCCGCGGCGGTGACGGGGACAGTGCCGGGCGCCTCACGGGAACCTCCTGAACGGCTTCACGCCGGTCCGCGGCGGGTGCCGGCGCCCACGCCGGGCTCCTCACGGGAACCTCCTGAACGGCTTCACGCCGAGCCCCAGGACCAGGGCGAGGCTCCACAGGCCGGTCGCGGCGAGCGCGAACGGCGGGAAGCGGGGCTGGTGGGCCACGTACTGAGTGACCTCGATCTCGCCCGCCGACAGCTCGTCTATCTCGTGCACCGCCTGCAGGATCGCGGCCTCGTCGGCGGCGGGGTAAAAGCGGCCCCCGGTCTTCTCGACGGCCAGCTTCCAGGTGATGTCGGGCAGGACGTCGCCGAGCCCCTGGTCGTAGGCGGTCCGGATGAAGTAGACCGGTATGGAGTTGTCCGCCGCCTCCTGCAGGATGTCGTCGAGCGACTGCCCCTCGTAGACCGCGTGGGTGTCCTGCCCGTCGCTGAACACCACCATCAGGTTGCCCTGCGCCCGCAGGAAGTCGAAGGTGCGGAAGAGCTGCACGCCGCGGCTGATCGCGCGCATGATCAGGGTCCCGTGGTCGGGAAAGCGGTCGTACTCCTCGGGCGTCCCGATGAGGCCGAGGCTCAGCAGCACGTTCTCGTAGTCGTTGGTGAACGGGGTGACCACGTACGCCTCGCCCCCGAACTGCACCAGCGACACGAGGTCGCGGTGCGACCCCTCCATGCGCCGCCGCACGAAGTACTCGGCGGCGGCGGCGTTGGCGAGGAACGTGTTGCCCCAGCCGAGCTGGTCGGTGGCGAACGAGCTGTCCATGCTGAGCGAGGCGTCGATGAGGATGGCGATGCGGTGTCCCGGATACGTCGCGCGCTCCTGGACCAGCGCGGTGTGGGGGTCGGCGAGGGCGACCGCGAAGAACGGCAGGCCGGCCAGGACCAGCACGAACGGCGCGTGGCGGAGCGGCGCGAGGGCCGAGCGGCGGGTGATGGCGGCGGGGAGCAGCGTCGGCAGGACGAGGTGGCTGCGGCCGGCGCGCGCGCGGACCACGGCGCGCACGAGCAGCCCCGCCAGCGCGAGGAGGGCCAGCACCCCCAGGGCGATCACCGTCTCGTCGCGCCGCGGCAGGGGCAGGGTGGACAGGGACATCCCGCCCAGCTCCGCCAAGGTGAGTCGCAGGCGATCGAGGATGGTGGTCAGCGTCTCCACGGCGCTTGCCTCGTCAGTTGGGGCCAGCCGCCCGAGCGAGAGTCCCCGTCGCATTCGAACCGCGATGCATCGCGCCTTGCGTCCTTCGTCGGCTGCCTGCGCCCGACATGCGGCTTCCTCACGCCTCGTCGGGTGGGCGCGTGGGCGGTTCGGCGGCGCTCTCCGGGCGCGGTGCAACCGGTGGCCTCGCCGGGGACGGCCAGGTTCGGCGGACGGCGTCGGCCCAACGATCGAAGTGCCGCACCGGCGCGAGCGCTCGCCAGCGGAGCCCCGCGACCTGGCCGATGCCGGCGTCGAGAGCTCGCGTGAGCGCGTCGGGTTCTGCGCCGGTGTCTGCCGTCCCGTTGCCGCGCGCGTAGCGGAACGCCGTGAGCAGGGTCATCGCCCGCTGGAGGTCGGTCGCCGTCGACTCGCCGGCGAGACGACCGGCCGCGGCGGCCCCTTGTACGGTCGGGCCGGCGAGAGGTCCGGTGTCGCCGGGAAGCGGTTCCGTCCCGTCGTCCCGGTGGGGCGCGCGCCAATCGGCGGCGGTGACGCTCGACGAGAGGGCCGCGGTGCGGCGGCCGAGCAGCCCGTGGCGCACCTGCAACTGCCCGTCCCGCGGCGCCTCGCCGGCGGCCATCAGCGACTGGGTGACGGGCCGGCCCAGCGCCACCGCGCTCGCGATGCGGAGTGCGGCGAGGGCGCGTCCCGCCGCGTCGCGCGTCCAGCCGGCGCCGGCCGCGGCCCCGCGCACCCGGACCAGCTCGTCGAGCGCGCGGCGGGCGGCGAGGGCGGGCGAGAGCCGCTTCTCCGTCACCGCCGCGACGCCATTGCGGTCGCGCAAGACGCGCAGCGCGCCGAGCGCGACGAGGCCGAGGGCGGCGACCCCGAGGAGCGCCGACAACAGCCCCAGCACGTTGGCCCGCAGCTCGCCCGCCTGCGCGGCCCCGAAGCCGGCCGGCGGCAGGTCGCGGATGTCGTCAACCGCGTCGGGGACCAGCGACAGGAGCCGGACCGATTCGGCCGGCAGGATGTACGTCAGCTCGCGTCCCGCGAGGGCCGGGCCGTTGCCCACCCGCCGCTCGATCCGGTACGGGAGCTCGAGGGCGGGGATCTCCACGTCTTCGCCGAAGCCGCTCTCGGCGATCAGGCGCAGCGTGTAGTCGTGCTGCGAGAAGCGATAGGGCCCGGTCGGGACGTCGTCGAAGCGCTCGCCGGAGAGGACCTCGAAGGGGGTCGCGTCGATGGTGGCGGGCTCGAGCGCCGCTTCGTCGAGCCGCGTCCGCGCCGCCTCGGTCTCCACCGTCCGGCACGTCACCGTCATCGTGAACCGTTCGCCGACGTAGACCGCGTTCCGGTCCACCCGCCGCCAGCACCGCAGCGCGTCGACCGCGGTCGCGTCGGCCAAGGCCCCCGCCCCGCCGCCCGCCGCTCCGCGGGCCGCCGCTCCGCCGTCCTCGGTCTCGCCGACGGCGATTCCGCCGGCATCGGGCTGCGCGGCGGACGCCGCCATCGGCGCGGCGGCCAGCGCAAGCCGGATCGCCCACGGAGCGCCGGTTCGGAGCATGGCCAGGGTCATGGGTCTTCTGAACGTGTCGACTCGTCGGTGGTCTGGGCGATTGAGGCAGGCGCCTGGGACGCCGATGGAGAGAGCGTGCCCCGCATCAGGTGCCGCGTGCAGTGGAGGATGAGCTTCGGCCGGGTCCGGTCGGCAACTCCTGTCGATCACTGTCCAGGCCCGGAAGTCGTCACCTGCGGCTCCCCATTGCCGCCCAACCAACTCTGCTGGTATGGCATCTCGCAAGTCCGCAACACGGTTCTGCGCTCACACGGCTGATCCGTTCACTCTGGTCTCCGTCGCCCGGAGACGTCGCGTCTCGGTCCGTCATCGGCATCGGGCACGGTCAGTACCTATTCTGATGTGCATTCTCGGTGGACTGCACAACAGGCATCCCGCGGGATCGAAGTCCGTCCTCATGCACGCGGGTCGCGCGGGCGCGAACACCGGTCGAGCAGCTCGGCGCCGGTGGCGCACACGACGATCCAGTCGCCCACTTCGGCCAGGTGGGCGGGGTCGTCGATGCCGGCGAGCAGTCCGGCCAGCCCTTCCGCCGTTCGCGCGCCGAACCGCCGCGCCGCCAGGCGGCGCAGCAGCGCCCGCTGCTCGGCACGTCCTTCCGCCCGTCCCTCGGTCCGGCCCTCCGCCCGTCCCTGGGCCCGGCCCGCGGCGCGGGCCCGCAACAGCAGGGGAGCGTCGCGCGCGCCCGTGCCGTCCCGTTCGCGCAGCGCCCGGCCGACCCGTTCCAGGACCGCCATCGTCTCCACTGACAACGTCGGCTCGTTCATCGCGCGATGAATCTCCGCCGCCGTCCAGCTCGGGAACGCCCGGCTCTCGGGCGAAGGGCGGTAGCCGCCGGGGTGCAGGACGTGAATCGTCACGCCCGGCTTGCGGCTCGCGGCCCGGCTCGGCGCGCGCGCGTCCGGCACTTCAACCCACACCTCGGGCAGGCGCCACGACTCGTACAGCGCGAGCTTGCGGCGGCGGGCGTCGGTGGTGTGATCGACCTCGACCACCACGTCCGGCAGCACGTCCTCGCCCACCACCATCGACGGGCCGGGGGGGCGGTCGCGTTCCGGGTTCAGATAGACGGACTGATCCGCCTCCATGATGCGCCGCGGCCTGCCGTGCCCGTCCCGCAGCAGGATGTCGGCCGAGCCGAACACTTCGATGGGCGAGCCCCGCGTCAGCGCGATCAGGGCGGTCATCTGGGCGAGGCGCTGCGACGGGTGCTCGTGGTAGATGCTGGCCGGCTCGCACACCACCATGGCGGTCTCGGTGGCGGCGTCCCAGACCTCGATGCGGCCCTCGTAGTCGTCGATCTCGTCGCGGGAGATGTGCACCGCCACGCAGCCCGGGAACTCGTCGACGACCGGGGCCGGCGAGTCGGGCACAGCCCCGACGGGACCGGCGCCGGCGCCGTCGCCGGGCGGCGCCGCCGGCGTCGGAGGTCCCGGGGACGACGGAGAGCGGGCGAGGGTGGCTTCGGGTGTCGTCATGTGTCGTATCCCGGCTCGACGCGCGTTGGTGCCCGATGCCCGCGGGCCGCCGAAGGGCCGCCGCGCCACCACCGTCCCGGCCGACTTGCCGCCGACGGGGGAGCGGCGCTTTCCCCCATCATACGCCAGCCGGGGCGATGCCGCCGGGTGCCCGCGCGGGCGAACCGCGGGCGCGGAGCGGGGGCGGCGGCTCCACGGAGCCGGTTCGTTGAACCGCCCGATGACATGCGGTAGGCTGGCCGCCTCAGTTTCCGCGTGCAGCGGACGGCGGCGGCGTTCGCCGCGCATTCCGGGGAGTGAACCGATGAAGATGACAGCGCGTGCCGCGGGATGGGGAGTCCGCCGTGAGGACGTCGGCCGAGGCCGCCCGCTCCTCGGATTCGTCCTCGCGGCCACGTTCGCCGCCGCCCCCGCCGCCCTCGCGCAGGCCCCCGCGGAGTTCGTTCCCGTCACCGACGAGATGCTGCAGGCGCCGGCGCCGGACGACTGGCTCATGTGGCGCCGCACCCTCGACGGCTGGGGCTACAGCCCCCTCGACCAGATCGACCGGGACAACGTCGGCGACCTGCGGATGGTGTGGTCGCGGGCGCTCAGCCCCGGCGGCCGCCAGCAGGGCACGCCGCTCGTCTACGACGGCGTCCTCTACATGCCGAACCCGAGCGACGTCATCCAGGCCATCGACGCCGCGACGGGGGACCTGCTCTGGGAGTACCGCCGCGACCTCCCCGACGACGCCTGCGAGCGCATCATGCCCGGCGTCTGCACGACCAACCGGAACCTCGCCATCTACGACGACCTCATCATCGACACCAGCGTCGACGAGTACGTCTTCGCCCTCGACGCGCAGACCGGCGAGCTGGTGTGGGAGACCCGCGTCCTCGACTACCGGACCCATCCCGCGAACCAGAGCACGGGGCCCATCATCGCCAACGGCAAGGTCGTCTCGGGCCGGAGCTGCATGCCGGCGGCGGGGCCCGAGGCCTGCGTCATCACCGCCCACGACGCGCGGACGGGCGAGGAGCTGTGGCGGCGCCGCACCACCCCCGCCCCCGGCGAGCCCGGCGACGAGACGTGGGGCGGGGTGCCCGACCAGGACCGCCGCCACGTCGGCACGTGGATGGCCCCCAGCTTCGACCCCGAGCTGAACCTGCTCTACATCGGCACCTCGGTGACCTCGCCGGCGCCCAAGTTCATGGTGGGAGGCGCCGACATGCCCCACCTCTACCACCACTCGACGCTGGCCCTCGACGCCGACACCGGCGAGATCGTCTGGTACTACCAGCACCTGAACGACCACTGGGACCTCGACCACCCCTTCGAGCGCCTGCTCGTCGACACCGTCGTCCGGCCCGACGCAACGGCGGTGACCTGGATCAACCCCAACCTGCAGCCCGGACAGGAGCGCCGGGTGATGACCGGCATCCCCGGCAAGACCGGCATCGTGTACACCCTCGCCCGCGCGACCGGCGAGTTCCTGTGGGCCACCCCCACCGTGGCCCAGAACGTGGTGAGCCGCATCGACGGCGCGACCGGCGCGGTGACCGAGAACCCCGAGGCGGTCTTCCGCGGCTTCGGGCAGGAGGTCTTCACCTGCCCCACCGCCATGGGCGGCAAGGACTGGGAGGCGGGCGCCTACAGCCCGCGCACCAACACCATGTACATGCCGCTGCGCAACGCCTGCGCGCGCATGGCCCCCCTCGACGACGGCGGGCGGTCGCTCTACAGCCTGAGCATGCGCAACGAGCTGGCCCCCGGCACGGACCAGTTGGGCGCGGTCTGGGCCATCTCGGCCGAGACCGGGGCGGTCGCGTGGACCCACGAGCAGCGCTCCGCCACCATGTCGCTGGCGGCGACGGCGGGCGGCCTCGTCTTCGTCGGCGACATCAACGGCCGCTTCAAGGCCCTCGACGACGAGACGGGCGAAGTGCTGTGGGAGATCAACCTCGGCTCGCCGGTCAGCGGATTCCCGGTGACCTACGCGGTCGACGGCCGCCAGTACGTGGTCGCCGGCACCGGCACCGGCGGCAACGCCTCGCGCTGGAGCGCGATGACCCCGGAGCTGCGGCCGAGCAGCGGCAACAACATCTTCGTCTTCGCGCTGCCGACGCCGTAGGACAGTCGCCTCTTCGACTGGATGTGCGTGGTCACTCGGACGGAAGCGTGTGAGTAGCACCCTCGAGCAGATCCGGGCGCTGGTCGCACGCGGCGAAGTGCGAGTCTCGCTTCATGGATCCGAAGAGTTGGCGGCGGATGCCGTGCGGGTTCGTGATGTCGTCGCCGGGGTCGCGGGGGCTCTCGTGGTCGAGGACTATCCGGACTATCCGAAAGGGCGCTGCTGTCTCGTCCTGCAACGCGATGGAGCGAATCGACCGATTCATGTAGTCTGGGGTATTCCCGCCGGACAGGAGTCGCCGGCCGTCGTCGTCACGGCGTACAGGCCCGACCCCGCGAGATGGGACGAGACGTGGCTGAGGAGACGATCATGAGTACCCGATCGACCTCGAGACTCGTGCGAGGCGGTGAGTTCGCGGCGGAAGTCGATGTCGAGCTGGTGGAAGCCGACGGCGGCTGGGCCCCCTACCTGCGACTGGAGGACGCCTGCAAGCTCGACGACGTCCGGGACGCGCTCTGTGCGGGGGACATTGCGCGTGCATCCAAGATCGCTGATCGTGTATACCGGTTGACGCCTCTCCACGTCTCCGGCGAGGCTGCCAAGCGCAGCGGGACCATCGACCGGACCGTCTGACACCCCTCACGAAACCGATCTCCACCTCCGCCCTATTCCACATCCCCGCAGCAGTCTGCGGAGTCCTCGGCCGATTGACTCGCAGCGGACCTCAGCGAGGCGCAGCGACGCGCCCGGGAGTGGGCGAACGCTAAGCGTTAGCGGGAATCTGGGGTTGGGCGGATGACCCTTAGTACACGAAGACGCTCGTTTGCCAATGCTTGCGGCTACAAGGGTCTGAAGTGCTCAGAGAACGACCAGCCGCCTAAATCCAGTAAGCCATTGGGTTACAACTAGTTGCGGGGCTCAGCTCGTTCGCGCTGCCAGAAGTAGACGGACAAGGCAGGCGTCGACGCCGAAACCGGCGGGGGCCACCGACGCACGCCGGTGGCCCCCGCTGTCAGGCTCTAGCCCGCCCATCGTC
>JAJEEA010000419.1 GCA_022821235.1 Vicinamibacteria bacterium | reverse complement strand
TGCCGCCCTGGTACATCGAGCGCAACGTCGGGGTCCGCGCGTTCAAGGAGGACCCGTCGCTATCGGACGACGAGATCGCCACCATCGGGCGCTGGGTCGCGGCGGGGGCGCCGCGCGGCAACCCGGCGGACGCGCCGCCGCCGATCGAGCTCGCCGCGCTGGACGACTGGCGCATCGGGACGCCCGAGTGGATCGTCGAGCTGCCCGAGGAGCAGACCGTCGGAGCCGTCGACGCCGACCGCTGGCTCAATATCTGGGCCGACTCGCGGCTGAGCGAGGACCGCTACATCAAGGCGGTGGAGACCAAGCCGTCGCCCGGCGCCTACCCGGTCGTCCACCACGTGGAGACCTCGATGGTCTGGGAGGACGATGACGGCGAGGAGGGCGGCGGCTTCCTCAACGAGTACGCCATGGGCAAGAACGGCGACATCTTCCCCGACGGCACGGGCCGCCTCATTCGCGCCGGCACGCAGATCCGCTTCAACATGCACTACAGCTCGGTCGGCGAGGAGATCACGGACCGGACGCGGGTCGGCTTCCAGTTCTACCCGCCGGGCCACGTGCCGGAGCGGGTGCTGATCTCGCGGCACGTCGGCGACAGCTTCGACACGCTCGACATCCGGGCCGGCGAGGACAACGCGCGCAGCGACGGCTACTACGTCCTGCCGGAGCCGACGCAGGTCACCGGCTTCCAGCCCCACATGCACATCCGGGGCAAGCGCATGTGCGTGGAGGCGATCTACCCGAGCGGGACGATCACGACGCTGAGCTGCACGGGCCACAACTTCGGCTGGCACATCGTCTACAACTACGCCGACGAGGAGGCGCCGCTGCTGCCGGCGGGCACCATCCTCCACGTCATCGGCTGGCACGACAACACCGCCGCCAACCGCTACAACCCCGACCCCAAGAACTGGGTGGGGTTCGGCAACCGGTCGATCGACGACATGAGCTTCGCGTGGATGAGCTTCTTCCACATGCCGGAGGACGTATACGAGCGGAGGCTGGCCGAGCGGCGGGGCGCCGGCAGCGAGTAGTCGCGGCGGGCTTGGCGATTCTGCGTGGCGCCCGGCCGCGAGCCTCGGCGAGGGCCGTGGTTCGAAGAGGAAGGAAGCAGGCGACCTCGCTGAACATCACCGGAGCCGAGTTCGGCAGCGAGGACCGCACGGTTCGCTTGGAGGGGGGGAAGATGCGGGTGACGGCTCGAGACGCGTTCCGGGCCTCGGTCGCGGTGGGGCGGACGAGTTTCGCGGTCGGGGCGGCGCTGGCGGCCCTCGCGCTGCTGGTCGCGGCGCCGGCCGCGGTGGCGCAGACCTACCACAGCGGCCAGAATCTGCAGCCGGTCTTCGAGGGGTGGATGCAGAACCCCGACGGCAGCTTCGAGATGCTGTTCGGCTACCTGAACCGCAACTACGAGGAGGAGCTGAACATCCCCGTCGGCCCCGACAACTTCCTCGAGCCGGGCGACGTCGACCAGGGGCAGCCGACCTACTTCTACCCGCGCCGCCAGCGCTTCGCGTGGCAGGTCACGGTGCCCGCCGACTGGGGCGACCGGGAGCTGGTGTGGACGGTGACCGCCCACGGCCGGACCGACCGCGCCGTCGGCTGGCTGGTGCCCGAGCAGATCATCGACGAGCAGGTCGTTGCCATGAACCGCGCCGGCGGCGGCGCCCCCGAGATCGAGAACGACCCGCCGACCATCGAGCTGCCGGAGGGCCGCCGGCGCACCGTCGCGGTGGGGGAGACGCTGGCGCTGACCGCGGTCATCGGCGACGACGGGGTGCCGGCGATGCGGCCGGCCCGCAACAGCCGCCCGCCGGGGCGCCGCAACGCCCTTGGCCTGCGGCTGGCCTGGATACAGTACCGCGGGCCGGGGAGGGTGGACTTCGATCCGTTCGTGCGGCCGATGGTCGACCACACGCCGGGATGGACGCCGCCGCCGCTGCCGGAGGACGGGACGATCGTGACCACCGCCCGCTTCAGCGAGCCGGGTACCTACGTGATCAGGGCGATGGCCGACGACGGCTACCTCTACACGCCGGCCGACGTGACGGTGACAGTGACGCCGTAGAATGGCGCGGACTCCTGGAGGGTTGTTGGGCGCCAAGCGGAGCCGCAGGCGACGATTGGCGGGCCAAGCCGCGCCAGCGGGTGAATCGAGGGGTTCCGGACGAAGCTGCGGGGTCGTGTTTCGGGCCTGCGCCTGGCGCAGGGAGACGGCGGCCGCGCCGGCGAGACGGGTTGGGCGAGAAGCGGCGACGCGAGGCGGCGATCCCCCAGGGATGGTCGAAGGCTAGTGCAGTGCCACAGCCAAGAGTTCGGGTATGCGGTGCTGACATCGTTGACGATGTGACCAATACGGCCAGGTCGTGCCCGAAGATTATGGCGTGACGCACCACTAGGAACCGCGGCAGACGGTGGGGAAGGAGAGAGCGATGCACAGGACGCTATTCGCGGCGATCGGTGTCGTGGGCCTGATGTCCCTGGCGCCCCTGGCCGGCTGCGGCGGCGAGGGGCCGGCGGAGGAGGCGGTCGAGGAGGCGGCCGCGGCCAACCCGATGGACCGCTTCGCCGGCGCGTGGTCGCTGGTGCGCAGCGAGCGCCGCGACGCCGAGGGCGAGCTCGTCGGCGAGCCGAGAGAAGACCGCGTGGGCTACATCATGTACGACGCCACCGGCTACATGGGGGTGACGCTGATGAGCCCCGACCGGGAGCCGTACTCCGAGGGCGGGCCGACCCCCGAGGAGGCGCTGGCCCAGATGGGCAGCTATTCTTCCTACTTCGGGCGCTACAGCGTGAACGAGGCCGAAGGCTACGTCACCCATCACCTGGAGGGCAGCCTGAACCCGGCGGGAGCGGGGTCGGACTACCAGCGCTTCTTCACCTTCGAGGGCGACAACCTGATCCTCCAGCCGCCTGCGAGCGAGGACGGGGCGCGGTCGTACATCACCTGGGAGCGGCTGCCCGACCTGCCCGAGTCCGAGCTCACCGACACCCACCGGCGGCTCTTCGGCTTCTACCGGGTCGAGTCGGTGACGCGCGAGACCAGCGACGGCGAGTCGGTGCCGGCCGACCAGTACGAGACCGCGTACATCGCCTACGCGCCGTCGGGGCACATGTCGGTGCACCTGATGCGGCCGGGCCGGCAGCTCTACGCCGGCGACGAGCCCACGGCGGAGGAGGCGCTCGCGACGGTCGACTCCTACGGCAGCTACTTCGGGCCGTTCTCGGTCGACGAGGAGGGGGGCTACCTCGTGCACCACCGCATCGGCAACGAGACCCCGAACCAGAGCGGCACCGACGCACAGCGGTTCTACGAGCTGACCGACACGCACCTGAACCTGATGCCGCCCCCGGCGACCGACGACGAGGGCCGCGAGGTGCAGAGCACGATTCGTTGGGCCCGCATCAGCGACTGAGCGGGCCTCGCGTCCTGCCCGGGCCCGCATCGGGGGGGGCTCGTGTCGGCGACTGGGCGGGCCTCGCGCGCCATACGCCGGGCTCGCCCGTGACCGGGCGGGTTCGCGCCATGCGCCGGGTTCGTATCGGCGACCGGGTGGGTTTCGCGCCTGCGCCGGTCCGCATCGGCGACGGGGACAGATTCGCTCATGCGCCGGCTCGCCCGCGACCGGGCGGGTTTCGCGCCATGCGCCCGGCCGCGCCGTCGAAGGAGCGGGCCTTGCGCCAGACGGTGGCCCGCAACGCGACCGAGCGGGCTGCGGAACGGAGTGGAGGATTCCAGGATGACGAAGAGGACGATCGCATCGACGGCGGCGGCGGCCGGGTTGCTCTGGCTGGGCGGCGCATCCCCGGCGGCGGCGCAGCTCACGGCGGCCCAGGACGGGCCGATCGTGTACGGGCACCACCATCTGGTCGTGACCAGCATCGGCGAGCACAAGCGGTTCTGGGTCGACACCCTCGGCGGCGAGCTGGTCACCGTCGGCACCCTGGAGATCGTCAGGTTCCCCAACGTGCTCGTGTTCATGCGAGAGGGCGAGCCGACCGGCGGCACCAAGGGCACGTCGGTGAACCACATCGGCTTCTCGGTGCCCAGCACGCGCGAGACGGTCGACAGGGTCGAGGCGGCCGGCTATCCCATCGTGACCCGGGAAGAGCTGCCGCCGGCCGTCGCGGTCGAGGACGGCCTCGCCCACATCGCCGACCAGGACACGTACATCGCCTATACGATGGCGCCGGACGACGTGAAGGTCGAGTTCGTGCAGAGCGCCACCGACCCTCCGATGGCCCTGCACCATCTTCACTTCGCGGGCCCGGTGGACGAGATGCAGGCGTGGTACATCGACACCTTCAACGCCGAGCGGGGCATGCGCGGCTCGTTCCAGGAGGCCGACCTGCCCGGCGTCAACCTGACCTACTCGCCGTCGGCGGAGACCCCGGCGGGGACCCAGGGGACGGTGCTCGACCACATCGGCTTCGAGGTGGACGGCCTCGAGGCGTTCTGCCGCGAGCTCGAGGCCAAGGGCATCACGTTCGACCGGCCCTACACCGAGATTCCCGCCCTGGGCCTGGGCATCGCCTTCTTCACCGATCCCTTCGGCACCTACATCGAGCTGACAGAGGGGCTGGACGCTTACTAGAGGGGCTGGACGCGTAACGCACGAGCGCTTGGCGAAACGCGTTTCCTCGGGCTCGCGGCAGCCTGCGCCGCCGGAGCGGGGCAGGCCGCGATGCGGGCTGGGGCTGGCGCGAAGCGGGACTGGCGGTTCCGGCCGCGAGAGGCGACGCCGGTGGCCGCCGCCGGTTTCCCGGCCGACTTGCGGAGGACGCTGGACCATCGCCGTCCACCGGCTTTGGCAGCAGCACGGCGTCGAGGAGGATTCCATGCGCGGCACTTGGCTCATCAGCCTGGTTGCGGTCCCTGCAATCGTCGTGGGGGCTACCGCTCCCTCGGCGGCCCAGCCCGGCCAGTGGCCCGGGTTCCGCGGTCCCGCCGCCGGCGCCGTCGCCGACGACCCCCGGCTGCCCGAGACCTGGAGCGAGACCGAGAACGTGGTCTGGGTCGCCGACGTGCCGGGCCTGGGCTGGAGCTCGCCCGTCGTCTGGGACGACCACGTCTTCGTGACCACCGCGGTCAGCGCCGGCGACGAGCCGCCCCCGCAGCCCGGGCTGTACGACCCCGGGGCCGACTTCGGGGCCACCCCCGCGGCGGCCGCGCACCGGTGGTTCGTCTACGACGTCTCGTTCGCGACCGGCGAGGTCCGCTGGGTGCGCGAGCTGTACTCGGCGGTGCCGGCCATCGAGCGGCACATCAAGAACAGCTTCGCGTCCGAGACCCCCGTCACCGACGGCGAGCGGCTCTACGTCTACTTCGGCACCGTCGGGCTCGTGGCCGCCCTCGACCTCGAGGGCGAGGTGGTGTGGACGCGAGAGGTCGGCGTCTTCAACGGCTGGCAGCGCTTCGGGACCGCCGCCTCGCCGGCCCTGCACGACGGCCGGCTGTACATCGTCAACGACAACACCACCGGCTCGTTCCTGCTCGCCCTCGACGCCCGCACCGGCGACACCGTCTGGCGAATCGAGCGCGACGAGAACGAGAACTGGGCGAGCCCGTTCGTGTGGGAGAACGACGTCCGCACCGAGATCGTCACCGCGGGCCGCCGCCGCGTCCGGTCCTACGACCTCGACGGCCGCGAGCTGTGGGACATCGGGGGGATGACCGTCAACGTCGTCCCCACCCCGTTCGCCCGCGACGGCCTCGTCTACATCAGCTCGGGGTACCCCGGCGGCATGCCGCGCCCGGTCTACGCCATCCGCGCCGGCGCCTCGGGCGACATCTCGCTCGCCCCGGGCGAGACCGGCAACGACTACGTCGTCTGGTACCAGCCGATGCTGGGCACCTACAACACCTCGGCCCTCGTCTACGAGGGCGCCTACTACACGCTGCTCGACCGCGGCTTCCTGCTGAGCCACGACGCCCGCACCGGCCGCGAGGTCTACGGCCGCACCCGCATCCGCCCCGGCACCGGCTTCACCGCCTCGCCGTGGGCCTACAACGACCGCATCTTCCTGCTCGGCGAGGACGGCGACACCTTCGTCGTCCGCGCCGGGCCGGAGTTCGAGCTGCTGCACACCAACTCGCTCGACGAGATGGCCCTCGCCACCCCCGCCGTGGTGCGCGGCAGCCTGATTCTCCGGACGCAGTCCAGGCTCTACCGCATCAGCAACGAAGCCGCGAGTCCGCGTTGATGGCCCGGCCGGGTGTCATCGCGGGCTTCCGCCCGGGGATTGTGCACGGCACGGCTTCCGTGAACGAGGCGATGATGGAGACCGACAGGGTCGCGCTCCGCGGTCAAGCGGTCGCTGTCGCCGGCAGTCCTCTGGCGCCGGCGACGGCGGTCCTCATGGTGGTGACGCTGGCCGCCGCACAGCTCCCCGACGGCCTGCGCGAGCGGGCCGAGCAGGGCGACGCGGCGGCCCAGGCCGACCTCGGCCGGCGCTACTACGTCGGGGAGGGCGTGCGGCAGGACGACGCCGAGGCGGTTCGATGGACGCGGCTCGCGGCCGAGCAGGATCATGCGCCGGCGCAGTACAGCCTGGGGCTGCTCTACTTCCGGGGCCGCGGGGTCACCGGCGACGACGCGGCGGCGGCGCGTTGGTACCGGGCGGCGGCCGAGCAGGGCCACCCCCCGGCCCAGGCCGCGCTGAGTGACATGTACACCTACGGCCAGGGGGTCGAAGAGGATCCGGTCCTTGCCAGCATGTGGATCGAGCTGGCCTGGCGGGCGAGCCTCGACGGCGGCGACTGGCGCCTCTACGCCCGCCAGCGCGCGGAGCTGGCCTCGTGGGTGACGGCCGAGCAGACGGCGGAGGGCCGCCGGCTCGCCCGCGAGTGGACGCCGGCGCCCGAGCGGTGAGGCATGGCTTTGCGGTCGCCATGCCGGGACGGGGGCGGCAGAGAAGGCGGCGTGAGCACCAAGGCTACCGGTCCGTGACGCAAGTCCCCGCTGCATTCGAGCGGCGATGCATCCCGCCTGAGCCCGGCAAGCGCCGCCTTTGGCGCCGATTGCCGCCCAACCATGCCTGCCGGGATTCTGCGCCGTGGCCGGAGCAGAATCCCGGTTGCGTTCTTCGTTGGTTACATGTGGCCAATATGCGCCCTCCTCACGCCCTTGTCAGGCGGGCGCCTCGGCGATCCGCTGGCGCCCCGCGGGCGCGGTGCAACGCGGGGCTCTTCACCACGGGCTGCTACGGGGCGGGCTGCGAGAGGATCCGGAACGGCCGGCGAACCCGGGTCACCTCGGCGCCGTCGCGCATCACCCGGGCGCGCGCCACGTAGCGCCCCGGCGGCAGGTGGGGCACCGCGACGACGGCCGTGGCCCGCCGGCGCCGGGCGCCGTCTGGACCGTTCAGCACGGCCGGTCCCCGCGCGAGGACCGGCCCGCCCGCGCCGTCCACCACGTCGACCTCGACCCGGGTGCCGTTCCACCGCAACGGAGACCGCGCGTACAGCTCCGTGAAGGCCAGCAGGCGCCCGCTCGTCACCTGCGCCTCGACCTGCGGGAGAATCCGTCCCGCCGGCGCCGAGGCCTGGTCGGCCAGCATCAGGTCGCCGGCGGCGAGCGGCTCGCCCGACAGCCGGGGCACGCGCATCGGATGCTCCACGCTGCCGCGCCGCCCGGCCGCGTCGATCGCGGCCAGCTTCAGCGAGTACGCGCCGGGCTGCTCCAGCGGCATCGCGATGGCGACCTCGAAGACCGGTCCGTCCGGCTTCCGCACCAGCCTCGGAGCGACCTGCATCGTTGCGCGGGCGGCCTCCACGCCGGCCGCGTCGCGAACCAGGTACCCCACCTCCAGCGTCGCGGGCACGCTGCCCGCGGCATCGACCTCGGCGCCGATCAGGAGCCGCATCGGCTCGCTGTAGCTCGTGGCGTTGCGGTAGGCGTACGTCGCCACGCGCAACGGCAGCTCGCGTGCGGCCACCGGCGATCGCAACAGGCGCAGGAGCCGTTCGTCGGCGCCGGGTCCGGCTCCCTCCGGCGGGACGTGGACGCGGCGGTGCGAGCGGACGCGGGCGCCGTCGCGCCGCACCGAAACCTCGATGTCGCGGAACTCACCGCCCCGGTCCCCGGCGATCGATTCCACGCCCAGCAGGTAGTAGCCGGAGAGCTCCCTTTCGAGCCGGTCGAACAGCGGTCCGGGGTTGTAGTAGGTGCGCATGAGGCTGCCGCCGGTCATCGACGCCGCCGCCATCAGGCCCTGCTCCTGCACCCGGCGGTTCGGCGGGCCCAGCCGCAGCCCCACATCTGCCGGTCCCGGTGCCCCGGGAGCCGCCTCGACTCCGCCGGGTCCTTCCCCCCGCATGGGCGAGTTCTCCACCACGAAGGCATCCGGCAAGGCCCCGGACACCGCGCGGGACCCGTCGACGAGCAGCTCGTCGAGCATGAATATGTACAGCGTCGTGCGCGAGGCGGCGGCGAGGTCCGCGATCTTCTTCAGGCCCAGCTCCTCGCCGGCGATCACGAGGCCGCCGGAGAGCCACAAGAGGGCCTTGGGGCCCTCCACCCGCCGCATGCCCTCGAGGATGGACTCGATGCCGTGCAGCACGGCCGCGGTGCGGCGTCTCGTCTCCTGCAGGATCTCGATCTGGAGCAGTTCCACCCCCAGCGGGGGGACGCCCAGGCCCGACATGCCCTCGACCGCGCGGCGGACCCTGTCGTGGTCCGACGTGAAGTCGACGTAGACGCCGGGCTGCGGCATCGCCACCACGGAGACCCGGTCGCCGGGGCTCAGGCTGTCGACGAATCCGGCGGCGGCGTGCATCAGGCGGCGCCCCTCTCCCCACGGCATGCTCTCCTCGTCGACCAGGATCACGATGAGCCGGCCGGGGTCCGCGTCGGCGTTGGACGTGTACGCGGCATCCTCCCCCGGGGAATCGGCCGGGTGGGAGCTCGCCTCGGGAGCCCGCAACGAGATGAACTGCGCCTGCGCGACGGCGCGCGGCTCCCCGTCGACGGTCACCGAGAAATCGGCCGCCCGCAGGCCGGGAATCGGGTTGCCGTCGCCGTCGATGACGGTGGCGTCCACCTCGATGAGCTCGATGCCGCTCCGGAAGGTGGGGGCCTGCCGCTGGGCCAACGGCACCACGCTCGAGGCGATCGCGGCGATGACGAGCACGCCGATCCCCACCCGTCGACGGTCGCCCATGGGAATCCTCCGCGGCTGCATCTTCTCACTCCCACCGAAAGACCCGCGACGCGATCGCGGTGCACACGCCGAAGACGACGAACAGCGCGGCGACGTCGCCGAGGTGGGCCGACCACGGGTCGCCCTGCCAGATGCCCGACAGCAGGGACACGGCGTAGGTCAGCGGAATCACCCGCGAGACCGCCTGCATGGCGGGCGGCAGTGCGTCCATCGGGATGAACAGGCCGCAGAACGGCAGCATCGAGTAGAGGGCGAGGCTGCCCAGCGGCGGGGCGAAGCGCGCGGTGCGGACGAGGCTGGCGATGATGAAGCCGATGGACAGGATGCTCCACGTGCTGAACAACACGGCCACCGTGAACGAGAGCAGCGGCACGTCGGCGCCGGCGGGGTAGTAGCGGCGTCCCGCGAGGAACATCAGGACGACGGTGACGGTGGTCAGGGCGAGCTTGACCAGCACGTGGGTGACGAGGATGGTGACGGGGCTGAGGGGCGTCGCCCGCAGCCGCTTGAGGATGCCGCCCTCGCGGTAGATGGCGACGATCGCGACCAGCGACAGCACCGCGCTGATGGCGATGAACACGGCCACGAAGACGGGGAGGCCGGTGCGCATCTGGGCGGCGGCCGGCGACGCGGCCTCGGCGAGGCGCGGTCCGAAGGTGCGGCCCAGCACCAGGAACATCAGCACCGGGATGACCACCGACCCGATGAGGCCCATCGGCTCGCGCACGAAGATCTTGATCTCGAGCCAGGTGAGCTTGCCGAGGCCGCGCAGGGGAAGGCGTCCGGTCATGGGCGAACACCTCGAGCCCGGGCAGGTCGCCGGGCCGCAGGCGCTCGGGCATCGACGCGGTGAAACGCGACCACTGGGGCTTGTCGTGGGCTCCGGGTCTCGAGCCGGGCGAGCCTGTCGCCTTGCGGCGGAAGAAGGTGTCGGTTCACGGGCATCGGAGCTGTTCCCTCGAGCCCGTGGAGAGCAAGTCGGGGTCACGCGGGGGAAAGGGCCGGTTCATGGCGTCGGAATCGGTCTGGATCTCCGGCCGCGTCAGTCGCGGATGGAGTGGCCGGTCAGGGTGAGGAAGACGTCTTCGAGCGTCGGCTCCTCGGTGCGGAACGCGGTCACCCGCATGCCGTGCTCCGACAGGCAGTGGATGACCTCGGTCACGAGGTCCTCGCCGCGCCCGCGGATGGTGTGCCGGTCGCCGTCGCGTTCGACGGTGTCGGCCGAGTCGAGGCCCGCGAACCGGGCCGCGGCGCCATCGTGGGCGGTGGTCACGACCACCGTGCGCTGCGGGCAGTGCCGCGCGACGAGGCCGGCGGGCGTGTCGTGGTCGACGATGCGCCCGTGCTCGATGATGGCCACCCGGTCGCAGAGTCGCTCCGCCTCCTCCATCAGGTGCGTCGTCAGGAACACCGTCTGCCCGCGGTCGCGGATGCCGCGCACCAGGTCCCAGATGGCCCGCCGCGCCTGCGGGTCGAGGCCGGTGGTGAGCTCGTCGAGGAACACCAGCTCGGGCGCGTTGATCAGGGCGAGGGCGATGAACAGCCGCTGCTTCTGGCCCCCCGACAGGGTCATGAACCATGCGTCGCGCCGGTCGGTCAGCCCGAGCTGGTCGAGCAGCCGGTCGCCGTCGACCGACGTGTCGTAGAGGGCGGCCCACAGGTCCACCGCCTCCCACACCTTGATGCGCTTCTGGAGCTGCGCCTCCTGGAGCTGCACGCCGATGCGGGGCTGGAGGGCGGCAGCGTTTCTGATGGGGTCGAGCCCCAGCACCTCGATGCGGCCGCGGTCGGGCCGTCGCAGACCCTCGACGCACTCCATGGTGGTGGTCTTGCCGGCCCCGTTCGGGCCGATCAGGCCGAAGATCTCGCCCGCCTCGACCGTGAACGAGACGTCGTCCACCGCCACCGTCGCGCCGTAGGCCTTCCGGATGCCGGAGACGCGGACCACCGAAGTGTTGCCCATGCCGGGGCATCTTACCCCAGGCCACTTGACAGAGGCGTCTGAACCGATTGCAATGAACACCATGTCCCCAGCGCTCGGCGCGGGAGGACGGCCGGAGCGATCGTGGTCCGAGACATCGTGGACAGGACGGAATGGCCCGCCGAGCGCTGCTCATCGTCGACGTTCAGAGAGGCTTCATCAATGACGCCACCCGGCACGTCGTGCCGATCGTGGAGCGCCTTCAGCAGGACCATGACCATGTCTACGCCACGCGATTCATCAACCGGGCCGGCTCGCCGTACCGGCGGTTGATGGACTGGAGCCACTTTGGCGAGGATTCCGTTGACGTGGCTCTCGCCTTCCGGCCGGCCAGGAATACGGTGGTCATCGATAAGCCGATCTATACCTGCGTTGACGCGTTCTTCCTGCGCGAGTTGCGCGAAAAAGGGATCGATGAAGTGGCCGTGTGCGGTATCGACACCGATGTCTGCGTCTCGCTCTGCGCCGTGGGCCTGTTCGAAAACGGAATGAGACCGGTGGTGCTGGCCGACGCCTGCGCCAGCCATGCGGGAGTCGAGTACCACGAAATGGCACTGAAGATCATGAGCCGTCTGATCGGCAGCAGGCAGATCCTGAGGACCGTATCGTCCGGTAGGCGGATCAAGTGAAGCGTAACGACTATGTCATCGCGCCGGTCGAGTTGTCGGGTCCGGCTGGCGTCGCGGCGATTCGACATCACTGCGTCCGACGTCTGCAGACAGATACGGCCGGACTCGCCGACAAGTTCTTCAATCAGCGGCTGCTGCGGGAGTCGTTCGACATCAAGCTGGATGCCGGCTGCCTTCTTCTGCAGGGTCACGAAGTGCCAGGAGCGGGGCGGTACAATGTATACGTGGCCCTTCAGAACACGTCGCTGTGCTTCGTGTTGCATCGATCGGTGGAGATGGAGGGACCCAAGGGTCAGCAGGGTCGAAGGCAGGCGATGAAGGACATTCTCCGCAACCGGCGAAGCCTGCACCAGGCTTTGTTGGAGGCTGATGGGCGCGGTTTCGCGGCGATTGTGGACCGCTCGTCGCTTCCGTTGCACGATACGCCGTCCTACGTCTTCAGCTTCTTCGTTTTCGAGGGGTTGACAGAAGACGATAGGAAGGGGTGGAATCCAGAGTTCCGGATTCTCGCTGACCCGTCGGTTATCGGTATCGAGCCCGATGCCGGGGAGGAGGAAGAAGTCGTCGTCCTCGACAATGATGCCGCGGCAGCGGATGAAACGGGAATGAACCTGTCGGACATCGATCGCCATCCGGACTCGGTCGCATACGCAACGTGGTCGACGATAGTCGCGGCTTGTTGGGGGGAGACCGGGCATATCGAGCGTACGAAGGCGATGGTGTTGGGGCTGGAACTGAAGCTTCAGGCTGCATGGAACAAGTGTCATGAACTGAGCGGCAGAATCGAGCAGGGCATCGACGGCGGCTGGAAAGATGATCCGGAGCAAGTTCTGGTGGGCTTTACCCGGGCGTTGGAGTCCATAAGGGGGGTTGTGTCGGCGACGATTAGCCATCGAGATCAACTGTGTTTCGACAGACTGCGAGAGACCAGCAGAATCGATGAGCAAATCGACACCCTCGATCGACGCCTGGAGTTGGTGCAACGATACGTCGAACGGCAGCGCAGCATGCGCCAGGAAAGCCAGCAGCGTCGGCTCACGTTCGTTCTCGGGCTCATCGCCATCATGGAGTTCGTGGTGGGGATAGTGGCCTTTGCGCGCGGCGATATGCAGCCGTGGTTGGGCTGGTCTGTCGCCGGGGGTGGCGTGATGATAGCGGTAGTGTGGGCCGTCTTCACGTTCGAGTGGTATCGGATGCCGTTCAGGGGGTGATGACGGAGTCGAACGGGTATGCATCGCCGGTGGCATCCAGCGGGGTCGTTTGCCACCCGGTGGCGGGTTGGAAGTCGGACCCTTCGAGACGAGGAGGACAGAATGAGGATGTGGAAGGCACTGGCCGCGATTGGCTTTGCGTTCGGCGTGTTCGGGATGGCGTGGGGCCTGTCGGCCCAGCAGCCGGAGTCGCGGGTGTTCGAGCTGCGCGTCTACAAGACGGTCGACGGCAAACGGGCCGAGCTGTCCGACCGGTTCCGCGACCACACGGCGGCCATGTTCGAGCGGGCGGGCATGGAGAACATCGGCTACTGGAACGCGGCCACCGGCGACGACACCGACGATACGTTCATCTACATGCTGGGCTACCCGACGGTCGAGGCGCGGGACGAGATGTGGGCGCGGCTCGGGGAGGACCCGGAGTTCCAGCGCATCATCATCTCGGCCGAGCGATCGGAGGACCGGGCGCTGGTCGACACCATCGACGCGCGCATGCTGGTGCCGACGGAGTTCTCGGCCATCCGGTAGCGCCCGTGGTGAAGCCCCGCGTTGCACCGCGCCCGGAGGGCGCCAGTGGACGGCCGACGGGCTCGCCTGACAAGGCGCGGGTGGCCATTAGGCAACCGAGGAACGACGCCGTCAGACGGGATGCATCGCCGCTCGAATGCAGCGGGGACCTTCACCGCGGATCCTGGTAGCCGCGGCACGAGTAGCGGGGCAGACGGCTGTCGGGCGGCGAATCGGAGTTGCCGGCGACGGTTTCCGGGCCGGGAGTCTGCGCGGCGGCACTGCGGGGACTCCGGCCCGGCTCGGTTGGGGCAGTCGACGCTGCCGCCAGGGCGCCGGCGTCCGGGGCGGGGACAGCGTCAGGCAGAAGTCAAGCAGGAGACGGGGAACCGATGGCGAACAAGACGACGGCGAGACCGGCCCGCGGCGTTGCGGCCCTGCTGGGCATGCTGGTCGTGGCGGGGGCCGCGGCGGCCCAGCACGGCACCGACGGCGAGTGGCGCGTCCACGGCGGCGACAGCGGGTTCACCCGTTACGCGGCGCTGGACCAGATCAACGCGGACACGGTCGGCGACCTCGGCATCGTGTGGCGCCGCCCCGCCGTCGACGCGAGCCTGCACGCGCGCTGGGACAACCTGCGCTACTCGAACAACCTGCGGTCGACGCCGCTGATGGTCGACGGGGTGCTCTACGCCTCGAACGGCATCGGCATCGTCGAGGCGTTCGACCCGGCGACGGGCGAGACCCGCTGGGTGCAGGAGCTGCCGTTCCTCACCGACGACGAGACCCCGCGGGGCGCCGCCAATCGCGGGGTCGGCTACTGGGAGGACGACGCCGGGGCCGGCCGCCGAATCCTGTCGGTGCGGCCGCCGTACCTGCTGGCGACCGACGTGGACACCGGCCGGCTGGTCTCCGACTTCGGCGACGGCGGCATGGTCGACCTCCGCGTCTTCGAGGACACCGACGAGCTGGTCGACTTCAACTTCACCTCGCCGCCCCTCGTCGTCCGCGACGTGGTCGTGGTGGGGCAGGCCATGGCCGACCATCCCCTGACCATGGAGAACCGCCCCGGCTACGTCCGCGCCTACGACGTCCGGACCGGCACCCTGCGGTGGACCTGGAACCCGATTCCCCGGGCCGGCGAGCCGGGGGTCGAGACCTGGCTCGACGAGTCGTGGGAGTACTCGGGCATGGGCAACGTCTGGACGATGATGAGCGCCGACGAGGAGCTCGGCCTCGTCTACCTGCCCACCGGCGCCCCCAGCAACGACATGTACGGCGGGCACCGCCCCGGCAACAACCTCTACGCCAACAGCCTCGTGTGCGTGCGGGCCGAGACCGGCGAGATGGTGTGGCACTTCCAGACGGTGCACCACGACCTCTGGGACTACGACAACAACGTGGCGCCGATCCTGATGGACATCGTCGTCGAGGGCCGCGAGATCAAGGCGGTGGTGCAGCTCACGAAGCAGGCCATGGCCTACACCTTCGACAGGGTCACCGGCGAGCCGGTCTGGCCCATCGTCGAGCGGGCCGTGCCCGGCTCGGACACCCCCGGCGAGTGGATCTCGCCCACCCAGCCGTTCCCCACCAAGCCCGCCCCGTTCGACGTGCACGGCATCTCGGTCGACACCCTCATCGACTTCACCCCCGAGCTGCGGGCCGAGGCCGTGGAGATCGCCGCGCCCTTCGTGCTGGGGGAGATCTACACCCCGCCCTCGATCCGCGGCGACGGCGACGAAGACACCAAGGGCACCCTGCAGCTCCCCGGCTCGGTGGGCGGGGCCGAGTGGGGCGGGGCCGGCTTCGACCCCGAGACCGGCATGCTCTACGTGCCGTCGGTGACGGGGACGTTCGCGGCCGACCTGACCCCCGGCAACCCCGACCGCATGAACGTGCGCTACACGCGCGGCACCCGCGCGTTCCCCCAGGGCCCGCGCGGCCTCCCGCTGCTCAAGCCCCCGTACGGCCGCATCACCGCCATCGACATGAACACCGGCGAGCACGTGTGGATGGTCGCCAACGGCGACGGCCCCCGCGACCACCCGGAGATCGCCCACCTCGACCTGCCCCCGCTGGGCCAGCCGGGCCGGGCGATGACCCTGCTCACCCGAAGCCTCCTCTTCGTCAGCGAGGGCGACCCCATCATGGTCCGCACCCCGCCCGGCGCCGGCCCCGACGCCGGCAAGGGCTTCCGCGCCTTCGACAAGGAGACCGGCGACGTGGTGTGGGAGACGACCTTCCCGGCCGGCAACGTCGGCTCGCCCATCACCTACATGCACGGGGGGAAGCAGTACATCGTGCTGCCCATCGGCTCGCTGGACCACCCCGGCGAGTGGATCGCGCTGGCGTTGCCGTAGGGGGCCGCGAGAAGCGGTCGGACGTATGCGCCGGGGACGGGGTGACGGCTCGGAGTGCGATGGCCATGATTCTGCCAATGGATATACGTCGGACCGGCGTTTCTCGTCTTCGGCTGGCTGAGCCATGAGCAGGCCGGAAGAGACCAACGGGAACGGGCTGGTGAACCGGCTGGACCCGTCGCGATGACCGACGCACTGCTCACCGTTCCTGACCAAAAGGAGGGATTGTCCCTCGTCTACGTGAAGGCCCTGGCGACGCGCGCGGGCTATACGACGTCGACCTCGACGCCGGACCGGGACAGCGTGGACCTCCGCATCCAGGCGGGCGGCCTCAACCGGCCAGCCCTCGATCTACAGTTGAAGGCTACGGCCGGTCTCGGCGAACGGCGGGAGGGCTTCTTGTCGTTTCGGTTGGGGATCAAGAACTACGACGACCTGCGTGTTGCGACTCAGACGCCGCGGGTGCTGGTGGTTTTCGAGCTGCCGAGGGACGCATCGCATTGGATGACCGTCACCCCTGAGCAACTCGTGTTGAGGCGTTGCGCCTACTGGCTGAGCCTGCAGCAGGAGCACGACGAAGTCACCGGACAGGAAACTGTCACCGTCCGTATTCCCGAACGGAACTTGTTCGACGTCGAGACTCTTCGCATGCTCATGGAACGGTCCCGGAGAGGGGAGATCTGATGAAGGTCAGCATTCGCGACAGGGACGCGTTGCTGGCGGTTTCACCCGCGGCGCTCTCCGCCTACGCACGTGTCGCCGGGTGGCGCCGGGGCGAACCCTACCGCGTTCACTCGGACATATACGCAGGCGAAGAGCTGCCGGAAATCATCGTTCCGCGAACCGAGCATCTCGGCGATTACGCCAGCGTCGTGTCCGCCCTGATCGAGACCTTCGCGGACGTAGCCGGTCTGGACGTACTGACCGTCTATCGCGATCTGATCACTGCGGATCGCGACGTGATTCGTGTTCGGGCCATCGATCGAGACCACAGCGGAAGCCTTCCGGTCGGTGCCGGGGCGAACCTCGTATGCGGCGCACGTGACATCGTCCTCGCTGCGGCGTGCTCGCTCGATCGCCCCCGACCGCTCTATCGGCCGGGTGCGAACAAGGAAGCCAACGACTATCTGCGACGCGTTCGGCTGGGCCAGACCGCTGAGGGGAGCTTCGTGATAACGCTTCTGAGTCCCGTGGTGTCGCCCCCGATTCAGATGCCGCTGGTGGCGGGCGCCACCGCACGGAACGAACCCATCGAGCGCCGTGTAACGAGTCGCTTGGCGGAGGCGCTGGCGGCGGCCCGGCGGGCGACCGACGACACGAGCGGGGGAGATGCAGATGCGTTTCCGGCGGCGGTGACGCAAGGTGTCAGCGCCAACCTGTGCGAGGCTCTGGCCACGCTGACCGAGACGTTGCCCAGACTCGACATCAGCGTGGTCTGGGCGCGGACCTGGCCGCGAGACGTCAGCAGGTCCATCTCGCGGTTTGCCTCTCACGACGCCCCCATCCTCCGGGCGGCCAGTGACGCGTTCCGCAGCCGCGAGCCGCAAGCGGACGTGACCCTGGTGGGACTTGTCCAGCGATTGACACGGGACGAAGCGGATACGGACGGAACCGTGACCGTGCGCACCTCGATTGAAGGCAGCAATCAGTCTGTCGCCGCAGTTCTTCCCCAGTCCGATTATCATCGGACGATCTTGGCCCACAAGACGAAAGCACCGGTGGTCCTGCGGGGTGACTTGGAGAGAATGGGCCAACGATGGAGGCTGCTCAACCCGTCGCTCGAGGACGTCATCGAGAACGACATGGTGCTGGACGACGCAGAGCCGGAATCGTCCCATACTGGGGAGGGGAGGCCGGTACGGAAACGGAGGTTGAAAAAAAGTCGGTGAGGCGGCGCGGAAGGGCGGATGGCAGTGAGGCGAAACATCCATGCGGTTCAACGGCTTGTCGGTTGGCTGCGTCGCGCCGATCCCGGCGCACGGCGAGACGGACTGGCTATCCGGCGATTCCAACGGGGTGGAGACCGTATACTGAACGCGCCTCGACGACGCGCGGCGCGATCTGCTGGTGGAGCCGCAGACCCTCTCCGCCTCCGAGTGGAGGCATTCAACGGGCGGTTCCAGTCGATTCTGGACACCGCGGCGCGGCGGCGGGTCCGCGCCTACGCGGTGAAGGTCGGCATCGGAACCGCCGCGTCCCGCTTCCTGTTGCTCGACCAGGCGATCGTGCTGTACGCGTGCATGGCGTTGCTCCGAGAGTTGCTGATGCTGTGGGGGTGCGACCCACCGCGGTTCAGGCGGCGCTGCTTCTGCCGCGCTCGGTCGTGACGACCTACCTGAGCGGCGTGCTGCAGGACGTGTCCGGCGAGGCGGCCGACACCGCGGTGACGGCAAGCGACAGCCTTGCGGAGGACGGCCCGCTGCAGGACATGATTGCGGAAGTCGGGCGAGGTGCCGGAGAGGCGGTGGGAGCCGGTGTGCTCGCGCCACTGGCCGGTCGCGCCGCCGAAGGCGCGATCAACGGCGTCCTCGTTTGGCGTCTCGGCAGCCGTGCCATCGAGCAGATCCAGCCCGTTCGGCCAGGGAAGTGGGCTCGGTGCCCAGGACGCCGAACGACATATGCTGGAGTGGAGCCGATGACCAGACTACATCGAATCACGCAGGCTTCACGTCGTCGTCGAGATTGCGGATCGTGATGCTCGCCATGGTGACGCCTCTCTTCTGGCAACGACTCTCAAGCCACAGCATGATTGCGATGCAATCAAGGTGCGGCTGCGGAAGGGTATCGAGTGGCCGGCGCTGACCGTGCACGGACGGCCCCGAACGCGGACAGGGCCTGCGGCGACGGGGTGAAGAGGGCGGCGGCGAACCCCGGTCTCGCCGCGAGTCGGGTAGCGGGATGATAGCCTGCTAGCCTTGCTAGCCTGCCTTCAGAAGGGTATCCGGGAGGCTGGCATGTTCGTCAGCGAGGGCGACCCCATCATGGTCCGCATTCCGCCCGGCGCCGGCCCCGACGGCGGCAAGGGCTTCCGCGCCTTCGACAAGGAGACCGGCGACGTGGTCTGGGAGCCGACGTTCCCGGCCGGCAACGTCGGCTCTCCGATCACCTACCTGCACGGGGGGGAAGCAGTACATCGTGCTGCCCATCGGCTCGCTGGACTCTTCCGGTATGCGGCGTGCCACGATGCTCCCTGAAGTTGCGCGTAGACGATTCTACGCGCAACTATTGAGTGCCTTGCGCAACTTTGGGCGGCATTCGGGGTAGTCGGGCATTGACATCACGAACATCGCCCGAAACGGACGGGCGTCGGTCGCCTGGGTCGTTCGCGAGGCGGTCACGCGCTACCTCGACTCATCCTGGCGAGTGGATCGCGCGGGCGATGCGGGTGGGCCGCCATGCCCTCGACAGCGATGACGCCGGGGTCCGATGAGCGCCTTCATGAGGGGTGCCGTTCGCGAGGAACGCCGGAACCGGTGTCGGATGGATCCAGGCACGACACGCCGGTCGGTTCGAAGTGCCGGACGTTGCGGGTCACCACCGTCAAGCCGTGCTCGAGGGCGGTGGCCGCAATCAGCAGGTCCGTGCCTTCATGTCCGAGATCGCCGGACAGGCGGCCGCAACGCCGGGCGGTTGACGCGTCGACAGGGAGAATCCGATCGCCGTACAGCGAGAGCACGCTGTCCAGCCAGGTGGCGAGGGCGCGGGCGAACGCGGGGTCGCGCTCCCGTTGTCGCATGACTCCGCGCTCGATCTCCGCGACCGATACGACGCTCACGTAGACGTCGGCGGTCCGCTGTCCGGCCATCCATCGGCTGACGCCGGGGTTGCGTTCGGGTCTGCGGAGCAGGGACAGCACGTCGGTATCGACCAGGAACATCAGAACTGCACCGGCCGGGAAGGCAGTCGCATGCGCTCGAACTCGTCGCCGCCCTGCGGGATCGCGAGCAACAGATCCGGGAACGTCGGCGCTCGTGCCTTCTCCAGGTGAATCAGGCGCTCGTATTCCTCTGCCGCGAGCACCACGACGGCGGGCCTGCCGCGCCGCGTCACCCGTTGCGGCACGCCCGCGAGCGCGGCGTCGACGACGGCGCTGAACCGGTTCTTGGCGTCGTGCAGGGGCCAATCGGTCATGTGGATTCCTGGCTAGTTCTCATGTCTAGATTGTCGTTCTGGCCAGATGGGCTGTCAAGATTGCCGGCGTCATGGGTTCATCATGCCCACCCGAGATCTCGACTTCAGCCGGAGCCTCGCTTTTGCGGGTGGACTATGATGGGACGTGCCGTGCACGAGCTCGATTGAGGGTGCGCCATGGCCTTGGCAGCAGAGCAGGAACGCGTCGCCGGCGTCCAGCGGTACCGCTTCACGGTCGACGAGTTCGCCCGCATGGGCGAGGCGGGGATCTTCACCGAGGACGATCGGGTCGAGCTGATCGACGGAGAGATCGTCGAAATGACGCCGATCGGCGCGCTGCATGCGGGGCTGGTGAGTCGTCTGACCGAGTTGCTCGTGACGCGTCTCGCCGGCCGGGCGCACGTGAGCGTCCAGAATCCGGTCCGACTCGACCCCCATACGGAGCCGCAACCGGACCTCGTGGTGGCGCGGCGGCGGAAGGCGTTCTACACCGATCGCCATCCCGAGCCGGGGGATATCTTCCTCGTCATCGAAGTGGCCGACTCGTCGCTGCGCTACGACAGGCTGGAGAAGGCGCCCCGATACGGCCGCGCCGGCATTCCCGAGATGTGGCTCGTGGACGTGGATGCCGCCGCCGTCATCGTCCATACCGATCCCGGCCCGGACGGTTACGCGACCCGGCGCGTCCGGAGGCGCGGCGACGAGGTGGCCGCCGCCAGCGTGGCCGGGCTCAGCTTCGCGGTCGACGAGTTGTTCGGTGGGTGACGGTGTCGGCGTCGAGGACCTGACAACCAGTTGGCGCCCGCGGCGCGAAAGCCGTGAGCGACACCTGTCTGAGTGAACCCTGTCTGGAGAGAACCGAATGAGCGCATCTCATCAGTCCGTGACCACCCTGCTCGCACTGGCGCTGCTGCTGGCGCCGGCCGGGGCTGCCGGCCAGACCGGCGACGTGCCGCGGACGCCGTGGGATGTGCCCGACCTGAACGGCGTGTGGGACTTCAGGACCCTGACGCCGCTCGAGCGGCCGGAACGGTACGGCGACCGCGAGTTTCTGACCGAGGAAGAGGCGCGGACGCTGGAGCAGGGGGCGGTCGAGCAGAACGAGGCGGCCGATCGGGCGCCGGCCCAGCGCACCGAGGCGGGCGGGTCGATCGGCGCGTACAACCGCTTCTGGATGGACTTCGGCACCGAGGTGGTCGAGACCCGGCGGACCTCGCTCATCGTCGACCCGCCGAACGGCCGCCGGCCCCCGCGGACCGACGAGGGCCGCACGCGGTTCAGCGTGCCCGGGTCGTTCGGGTCGGCGCCGCTCGAGCAGATCGAGGACCTCAGCTACTTCGACCGCTGCCTGGGGACGACCGGGCTGCCCATCTTTCCCGTCGCCTACAACAACAACGTCCAGATCTTCCAGACCGAGAATCACCTGGTGATGCTCGTCGAGATGCTCAACACCACCCGCATCATCCCCATCACCGACCGTCCGCACGGCGGCATCCGGCAGTGGCTGGGCGACTCGCGCGGCCGCTGGGAGGGCGACACCCTGGTGGTCGAGACCACGAGCTTCGACCGCTGGCTGCCCCTGGTCGGCGCGAGCCGGGAGGCCCACCTGGTCGAGCGGTTCACCCGGGTCGGTCCCGGCGTCATCGAGTACGAGTACACCATCGAGGACCCGACCATCTGGACGGCCCCCTGGACCGCCGTCCAGACGCTGCGGCAGAACCCGCTGCCGCTCTTCGAGAACGCCTGTCACGAAGGCAACTACGCCGCCGCGAACATGCTCGCCGGCGCGCGGCTCGAGGAGGCGGCCGCCGAGGCAGGCCGCTGACGCCAACGACGCCTGGATCCACCAGCGGCAGCGGGACCCGGGGCGTCGGACCGTCCGAGGCGGACGGCGCTCCGGCATTCCCGAATACTGGATCCTCGCCCCGCCGGAGCAACGTCTGGAGATCTACCGCGACCCGGCTGCCGACGGATACCGCTCTGTCTCGGTCCACCGGGCCGGCGAGGCGGTCGCTCCCCTCGCCAGTCCCGACGCGGCCATCGCCGTCGACAGTCTGCTTCCCTGATTCGGCGGAGCCAAACCCCGGCGCCGGGTGGGGAGCCACCGTCTAGTCCGCTCGGAGCGTGATCAACGGGTTGACACGCGCGGCGCGGTGGGCCGGGACCCGCGTCCGGTCCAGGAGCAGCAGCGCGACGTTCTTCGACGACGTCGACCCCTGCGGGTGCTCCGAATTCAGCGGGTAGGCGGTCTCGGCAATCGGCGTGGATGAAGGGGCCGGCGCAGGAGCAGGGTTGTGCCGGCGCAGCAGGGCGACGCCCTCCGACGACGTCGACCCCTGCGGGCTGCGATTCAGCGGGCGGGAGGTATCGGCAAGTCTCAGCCGCGAGAGGGGAACGGCAGGAGCAGGGCAGTGCCGGCGACGGCCCTCCCCGCTCCTGCCCTCACTGCTTCATTCCTTCAGCGCGAACACGAACAGCGAGTGCCCCGCGGCGAGGGCCACGTACTGGCGCCCGTCGACCATGTAGCTCATCGGCCCGTTGGCGATCATGCCGCCGAGGGGCTTGCGCCACAGCACGTCGCCGGTCTCGGCGTCGAGGATGTGGAAGTCGCCCTCGCGGTTGCCGGTGAACAGCAGGTTCGACGCGCTGGTGAGGATGCCGCTGCTCGTGACGTCGGTCATCGCCACCCGCCACTGCTGCTCGCCGGTGCGCGGGTCGATGGCGATGACGGCGCCGCCGCCCGCCGCGTCGGTCCAGTTGTTGATGTGCCCGCGGCGCAGGCCGGGCACGTTGGCGCCGGCCCCGAACGGGTTGGCGGGCCGCCCCCCGAGGAAGACGCGGCCGGGCTGATACTCGGCCTCCTCGGCCTCGAACACCGACCCGTAGGCCTCCCACGCCGAGACGTAGAAGAGGCCGGTCTCGGGGCTGTAGGACGGCGAGTACCAGTTGGTGCCGCCCTGCACGCCGGGGAACGTGGTGGCGCCCGGCGGCTGCGGGGTCTGCACGGGGCGGCCGCTGTCGTCGAGCCCGCTCGCCCAGTTGACGGGCACGAACTCGGTCCCGTTGAGGAACCGGCCGTTCTCGCGGTCGAGCACGTAGAAGAAGCCGTTGCGGTTGGCCCAGAGCATCAGCCTCAGGGTGCCGCCGGCGCCGTCGGGGGCGTCGACGAGCACGGGTATCTGCACCGAGTCGTAGTCGTAGGGGTCGTTCGGCGTGAACTGGAAGTACCACGCGAGCTCGCCGGTGTCGGGGTCGAGGGCCACCACCGAGTCGGAGTAGAGGTTGTCGCCGGGCCGCTGCGCGGGGTTCCAGTCGGGGCCGGGGTTGCCGATGCCCCAGTAGGTGAGGTCGAGGTCGGGGTCGTACGAGCCGGTGAGCCACGCCGACGCCCCCCCGGTGCGCCACGCGTCGTTCTCCCACGTCTCGTGCCCGGGCTCGCCGGGCCCCGGAATGGTGTAGAAGCGCCACGCCTGCTCGCCGGTGGCGGCGTCGTAGGCGTCGATGTAGCCGCGGATGCCGAACTCGCCGCCCGCGACGCCCACGATGACCTTGTCCTTGATAACGAGCGGGGCCAGGGTCAGCGCGTAGCCCTGGGCGGGGTCGGCGACGGTGGTCTGCCAGATGGGGGCGCCCCCGATGGCGTCGACGGCGATGAGGTTGCCGTCGATGGTGGCGAGGAACAGCGTGTCCCCGAGGATGGCGACGCCGCGGTTGACGGCTCCGCAGCACGGCCGCGCGAGCGGCGACGGCGTGTACTCGTACTTCCAGAACACGCTGCCGCGCCTCGCGTCCAGCGCCACCACGTTGTTGACGGGCTCGGTCAGGTACATGATGCCGTCGACGACGAGGGGGGTGGCCTGGAACGGCTCGAGCGAGTTGGCCTGGAAGATCCACGCCAGCTCGAGCTGGTCGACGTTCTCGGCCGTGATCTGGTCGAGCGTGGTGTAGCGGTTGCTCGAGTAGGTGCCCGAGTAGGTCAGCCAGTTGTGGGGCTCGGCGTCGGCGTTCAGCAGGCGCTCGAACGTCACCTGCGCGGCGGCGCCGGGGGCCAGGGCCGCGGCGAGCAGCAGGGGAACGAGGGTGCGGCGAAACGAGTTCATGGTCGACATCCTTGTCCGGTTCATTGGTGGTCCTCCGGCGTGCCGCGGTCATGCGATTGAAGCCGGTCTCGCCACTCCTTGGGAACGACAGTGAGCCAGCAGAACCCAAGGGTCAGGGCCACGCCCGCAGCAGCCATGACCGCGAATCCCGTCTCGAGATCCGTCTTTGCGGTCACGCCCATCATGCGGCGGGGTCGGGCGCCTGCGCCGTGCGCCGGCGACAGCCGGTCTGGACCGCGGAGTGCTGGTGGCGTTCACAGTCCCTTCAGCGTGAGCAGGTAGGCGAGCACGTCGGCCACCTCCTGGTCGTCGAGCGCGTCGGTCGCGGGCGGCATGGTCGACTCGGCGCCGGCCGTCAGCTCGCGCAGGTCGGCCTTCTCGAGCGACCGCAGGCGCTCGTCCTGGTCGATCATCTGTATGGTGTACGTGTCCTCGTTGAGCCGGCGCCCGGTGAGGACGGTGCCGTCAGCGAGCACCGCGCGCAACGGGCGGTTCACCGCCAGCATCGAGCCGGTGGGGTCGAGCAGCGACTCCTGCAGGTACGCTGCCGTGCGCACGGCCCCGATGGCGCTGAGGTCGGGGGCCACCCGCGAGCCCTCGCCGAATACCCGGTGGCACGACGCGCAGGCGCCCCTGCCGGCGAACAGCGCCTCGCCCCGCGCCTCGTCGCCCAGGGTCACCGCGCTCAGGTCGACGTCGCGCATCGTCCGGAGATAGGCCACGAGGCCGGTGAGCTCGCCGGACGTGAACTCGTTGGGCGGCATCGCGGTGCCGGGGATGCCGGCGCGGAGCAGACCCATCAGCTCGGGGTCCGAGCCGGCCCGGCTGTAGACGCCGCCGGCGAGATCGACCCCCGCCACCGCGTCGCCGCTCTCGGCGTGGCACTGCACGCAGTTGGCGTCGTACAGACGGGCGCCGAACTCGATGTCCGCCTGCTCGTACTGGCCGACGTGGTCCTGGGCGGCGGCGGGGGCGGCTCCCGCCGCCAGGGCGGCGACCAGGCCGAGCGCGCCGGCCTTCCATCCTGTCGTCCTTCGTGCTGCGCTGTTCAACATCGTGTTTCCTCGGACTCGGTACATCGAGAGCCTCAGGCCTTCAGAAGCAGGGGCCAGTCTGTGAGTAACAGGGGGGCGTTGTCAAACGGGTTTCGTCCCTGCGCCGCGGTCCGGCGGTCCGGCTACCGGAGCGGTATCCGGTTGTCCGGATCGGGCCGGAAGATCAGGTACTCGATGTCGGTCTCGAGGTCGCTCCACCAGTGCGGGGTGTGCCCGGGGATGATGACGACGTCGCCCTTGGTGATGCGCCGCGACACCCCACCCCGGATGCCGGAGCCCCGGATGCTCGTGCCGCTGGGGGCCGGGGTCGGGTCTATCAACTCGCCGCCGGTTACGAGGGTGCCGACCCCTTCCACCATGTAGTAGATCTCGGTCGTGTTCACCCGGTGCAGGTTCGCGCCCCCGAGCGGCGACTGCGGGCGGAAGACGCCGTAGACGCCGACCCGGTAGTCGCCGGTGACCTCGACGACCCTGATCGGGCGGTCGCTGACGGCGTCGCGGGGCAGCGCGTTGATGAACTTCTGGATGTCGGCCGAGGTGACGTCCGTCGCAACCGGGGCGTCCTGGGCTCCGGCGGCGGACGCCAGCAGGACGAGCAGCAGGGCGGAAGCGGCTTTGCACATGTGTGGCTCTCCTGGGGACGCGCGGGATTCGGATGGACGGGATTATGGCGATCGTCCGCGCGCCGTTCAAGCCGGAGCGGCGGCGGTCCGGCGGCCCGATGCCCGACCGCGAAGCGAGGCGAGGCTTCGTTGCATGGCCGGTTCGCCCTCGTGCCGTCGAGCTTCTCGCCAGGCGGCGAATCCTGCCGGCGGGGTGGTCCCGCGGGGCTGCCTTGCTCCGCTCTCATCCATCGCGACTGCGGCGAGTCGCGAGGGTGCGGTCGTCGCCCACCGGTGCGCGGGCCTGCCTTGCTCCGCCCTCACCCATCGCGACAGGCTCCCGCGTCACGCTCTGCCGGGCCGGCGGCTCGCCGCTCGCGAGGTGGCGGGGGATCCGGGCAGGGGCCGGCGAGGCGTGACTCCGGGTCGCCCGGAGTGCTATCGTGCACGCAACGGCTCGCCGGCGTGCCGCCGGGCCGCATTGTCCGCCACCCGCGGACGGAGAGCGGCGGGCGAGCGCGCCGGCCGCGCGAGACAGGGAGACAACGACATGCGCAGGAGCGCCCCGGCCCTCGGAGTTCGCATCGTGGCGGCGTGGAGCGTGTGCGTTCTGTCGGCGTCGGGGGCGGCGGCCCAGACCGGCGGCGCCGACGCCGAGTGGCAGATCCCCCGGACCGCGTGGGGCGCCCCCGACCTGCAGGGGGTCTGGGACTACCGCACGATGACGCCGCTCGAGCGCCCCCGCGAGTTCGCGGGCAAGGCGGTGATGAGCGAGGAGGAGGCCGCCGTCTTCACCGCCCGCACGCTCGAGGAGCAGGCCGACTACGACCGAGCCCCTAGCGTGCACGCGAAGTGGTGGCTCGACTACGGCAAGGAGCTGACCGAGGACCGGCGCACCTCGCTCATCGTCGATCCGCCGGACGGGCGCGTTCCCGCCCTGACCGACGACGCGCGGCGGCGCAACGCCGAGCGGTCGGCCCGCCGGCGCGCGCATCCCGCCGACGGGGCCGACTATCGCGGAAACACCGAGCGGTGCCTCAGCTTCGGGACGCCGCGGCTGCCGGGCGCCTACAACAACAACTACCAGATCCTGCAGACGCCGGACCACGTCGTCATCTTGTCCGAGATGATCCACGACGCGCGCATCGTGCCCCTCGACGGGCGGCCCCGGGCCGGCATCCCGCAGTGGCACGGCGAGGCGCGCGGGCGGTGGGACGGCGACACGCTGGTCGTCGAGTCCACGCACTACCGGGACGGCGCCGGGTTCCGGGGCTCGACCGGAGCCGTGCGCGTGACCGAGCGGTTCACCCGGGTGGGGCCCGACACCGTGCGCTACGAGATCACCGCCGACGATCCGTCCACCTGGGTGTCGCCCTGGACCGTGATGTTCCCGCTGAAGAAGACCGATCACGCGATGTACGAGTACGCCTGCCACGAGGGGAACTACGGGCTCGCCAACATCCTGCGGAACGCGCGGCTCGAGGAGGCGGCGACGCGCGCGGCCACACAATGAATGGCGCCTCCGTGAGCCGTATCGCAGCCGCGTGTCGTAGCCGGTGGCGAGGCCTTCAGGGGGCGGAGGTCGTCTGCGTGGCGAGGCGCGACGAGGAGGGATGCCCCGCATGACCGCCGATCGTCGCAGTCACGCGGGACGAATCGCCGCTGGAGTGCAGGCGGGACTTTCGGCGCCTGCGGCTTCTGAAGAGGTAGGCCCCCGTGCGGTGCGGGGCAGCGCCGCTCGAATGCAGCGGGGGACTCTCGCCACGGGCGCGCAGCCCGCGGGCGCCGACAGCCAGGGCACAGGGAAGCCATGACCGAGGAGACCGGTCCCCGACCATCGGGGCGCGCCGATGCCGGCAAGGCGTCGGTGAAGAAGAGGAAGAAAGCGAAGAGCAAGACGGGAGCGCGCAAGTCCCGCGCGCACGGGAGCGGACCGGCCGTCGTCGACGACCCGCCGACGGGCCCGATTCCGACGGACGCCGTCGGTCCGACGCCCCACGACCCCGACGTCATCCGGCGCGTCTTCAAGGAGGGCGTCTATCCCTACTCGGACCGCATGAAGCGCGGCGCCTACGAGCGGCGCAAGGCCGCCCTGCAGGCCGAGCTGCTCAAGGTGCAGCGCTGGGTCAAGGAGTCGGGCACCCGCATCGTCGTCCTGTTCGAGGGGCGCGACGCGGCCGGCAAGGGCGGCACCATCAAGCGGTTCATGGAGCACCTGAACCCCCGAGGCGCCCGCGTCGTGGCCCTCGAGAAGCCCACCGAGCGTGAGCGCGGGCAGTGGTACTTCCAGCGCTACATCGAGCACCTGCCGGCGGCGGGCGAGATCGTGCTGTTCGACCGGTCCTGGTACAACCGCGCCGGGGTCGAGCGGGTGATGGGCTTCTGCACCGGCTCGGAGTACCTCGAGTTCATGCGCCAGTGCCCCGAGCTCGAGCGCATGCTCGTCAACAGCGGCATCCGACTGTTCAAGTACTGGTTCTCGGTCTCCCAGGACGAGCAGGCGCGCCGCTTCGGCAGCCGTCAGAACGACCCCCTCAAGCAGTGGAAGATCTCGCCCGTCGACCTCGCCTCGCTCGACAAGTGGGACGGCTACACCGAGGCCAAGGAGGCGATGTTCTTCTACACCGACACTGCCGACGCCCCGTGGACGGTCATCAAGTCGGACGACAAGAAGCGCGCACGCGTCGCCTGCCTGCTGCACTTCCTCTCGAACGTCCCCTACCCCGACAAGAACCCCGAGGTGGTGACGCGCCCCGACCCGCTGATCCTGGGCCCCGCGACCCGGGTCGTCGGCCGCGACGAGCCGATGGCGGCCGAGGGGTAGGCCGGGCGTCCGCAGCCCTCGCGCTGGTCGAGTTCCTGAACGCCTCTCCCTGGGCCGGTGTCCGGCCTGAGCTCGACCGTGATCGGTCGTTTCCCCGCGAGGTCGGTCTCGGGTTTCCTGATTGATGCGCTGCATTCTGTCCGAGGTGGCGAAGACACGGCTGCCACGGTGCAGGTCCAACACTTGTGGACATAGGAGTACTCTTGCGTCAGAGGCAAGAGAGTTTATGATCTCGCGGTGCCCGCGGTGCTCCTGACCTGGATCGGCCAGACCGACCTCGACTGCGCGCGGGGGGGGCGGCCGGGTCGGGGTCCCGTCGGCAGCGTCGTCGCCGCTCGCCGGCTCGATGCGCTGGTGCTGCTCTCCAACTATCCGGCGTCGGAGAACCGGGCGTTCGTTCGACCGGCTGGTCGAGTCGGGCGCTCCTTCCATCCATCTTCGGACCGAAGTCCTGTCCGATCCGACCGACTACGGCGCCATCCACGCCGCGGTGGTTCGGGCCTTCGACTTCACGCGCGACGAGTTCGGCGCCGACGCTGACCTCGCGGTGCACGTCAGCCCCGGCACGCCCGCCATGCAGGCGGTCTGGGTGCTGCTCGCCAAGACCCGCTATCCCGCGGAGCTGATTCAGTCGCACCCCCAGACCGGCGTGCGCACGGTCTCGGTGCCCTTCGACATCGCCGCCGAGTACGTGCCGGCGTTGCTGCGGCATGCCGATGCGAAGATCGAACGGCTGACCACCGGCCTGCCGACGGCGTCTCCCGCGTTCGACCGAATAGTGGGCCGCAGTCCGCTGATGGACCGGGCAAGAGCCCGCGCCCGCCGGGTGGCCCCGCACCACGTCATTGTCCTTATCGAGGGCGCGTCCGGCACGGGCAAGGAGCTGTTCGCCCGGGCCATCCACGCCGAGAGCCGCCGCGCCCGCGGACGCTTCGAGGACGTCAACTGCGGCGCGCTGCCCGAGGGCCTCGTCGAATCGCTGCTCTTCGGCCACGAGCGGGGCGCGTTCTCCGGCGCCGTCCGCGCCCGCGCCGGCCACTTCGAAGCGGCCGACGGCGGAACCCTGTTCCTCGACGAGATTGGCGAGCTGCCCCCCGACGCCCAGGTCAAGCTGCTGCGCACGCTGCAGGAGAAGACCGTGCGGCGCCTCGGCGCCGACCGCGCGGTGGCAGTCGACGTGCGGGTGATCGCGGCCACCAACCGCGACCTCGCGGCCGAGGTGGCGGCGGGCCGGTTCCGGGAGGACCTCTACTACCGGCTGGCGACCGGCGTCATCCGGCTGCCGCCGCTCCGCGAGCGCCAGGGCGACCTGACGCCGCTCATCGATCACTTCCTGGCGGCCGCTAACCGAAAGTTCGCCGACCAGCCCGGCGTCGAACAGAAGATTCTCTCTCCAAAGGCCAGGAACCTTCTGTTGCGGCACCTGTGGCCCGGCAACGTGCGGGAGCTGCAGGCGACGATGGACCGGCTCGTGCTGTGGACGCCCGCACGCCGTCATCGAGGCCGGGGATGTGGGCGAGGAACTGCTCCGCACGGCGACGGACGCGTCAGCCGATCTGCTGGGTCGGCCACTCCGCGGCGGCCTCGATCTCCCGGCCCTGATGGCCGACCTCGCCCGTCACTACCTGGAGCGCGCGCTCGACGAGGCAGCCAGCAACAAGACGCGAGCGGCCGAGTTGATCGGGCTGCCCAGCTACCAGACACTCACGAACTGGATGCATCGCTACGGCGTGACGCGGCGGATCGAGAACCGGCGCGGTTGATGCAAGCGGTTGGCTCGGGACGTGCTGGCACGCGCCTTGCTTATGTAGGTGGAGCAGGTAGGTTACGAACATGACAGACGAACCGACGCATCCACGCAACGCCTCCCAGTCTGCGCCGGGACGGCCGCAAGGGCCGGATCCGGGGCTGAAGGGAGAACCGGCGTTCGGGTCGGAGACGTCGCACCAGTCGAGCGACACTGAACAACCCGAGCAGGAGGTCCCGCTGATCACCGCCATCGAGATCGAGAACTTCAAGGGCATCGGCCGTCCGGTGCGGATCGATCTGCGGCCGATCACCCTGCTGTTCGGCCGCAACAGCGCCGGCAAGAGCACGATCCTCCATGCGCTGTGCTACGCACACGAGATCCTCAGCCACCGTAACGTCGACGCACGCACCACCGAGCTCGGCGGCGACCAGGTCGACCTCGGCGGGTTCCGGCGTTTCGTCCATGGGCACGATTCGACGCGTCCCTTGCGACTTCGCTTCGAGTTGGACCTGCGGGATCGGAGCCTGCCCGAGCTCGCGGGGTGGGGTACCCACGTGCCGGTCATGTTGCCGACAGGCGACATACCCTTGCTGGAGGAACGCGACGTCCTCGACGGTGCAGAGGCAGGGTGGCTGGAACTTACGGCCGAATGGCAGCGAGAACGGGACGAGCCGATTGTCAGTCGCTACGAGATCGGTGTCGACGGACAGCTCGTGGGGCGAATCACCGAACCGGCCTTCTCCGGGCAGGCGATCCTGTTGACGAACCTGTCGCATCCGTTGCTCGAATACGGGATGGACGACCAGGGGAACTTCATCCCGTCGCAAGAGGTCGGACACGTGCGGGAGGCGCGCGGATCGGTGGAGTATGGCCGGGAACTCCGTCGCATGGCGGTGCTTTCCACGCCGTCTTCCGCCTTGCCACCATTGGGGCAGATGCTCTGGGTCACAAGAGACGACGCTTTCGGCGACTTCGATCAGCATTCCCGCCACCGACTGTCGATGCTGCTCCCCGGTATCGGAAGTCTTGTGCGCGACGAACTGGCCCGGTTCAGGTATCTCGGTCCGCTGCGCGAGTTGCATCCGCGCACGGTCGTAGAGCGGGACAGGTCCGTCCCCGGGCGTTGGGCCGACGGCTCCGCGGCCTGGGACCTTCTGAATGTCCGTGCGCAGGATACGTTGAGCCGAATTGCGCGCGACTTTCCCAACCCGCGCAAGCGCAATCAGGCCATGGTCATCCCACGGGTGAGCGACTGGCTCTCGCGCGAGGATCGGCTGGATACGGGCTACGAGTTGCGAGTGCGCAACGACATCGAGCTTCCTACGACTACCCCGTTGGTGGATGTGCTGAACGAAAGCGTTCTGGGCGAGGATTGGGCGGCGGCCAAGGCGAAGGCGGCAAACCTGTCCGGGACTGAATCTCGTGGCGACATCGTGAGGAAGGCGCCAGCGGACCAGATCAATGCCTTGGCCGACGGGATCGCCAACGCCTCAGTTCGCAGAGAGGTACAGCTCATTGCGACCAGCGGGACCGACCTGCAAGTGCGAACGTCCGAAATCGGAGTGGGCATCTCGCAGTTACTCCCGGTGGTGGTCGCCGCTCTCGATCCGGACCGACCGGAGATCACCGCCATCGAGCAGCCGGAGTTGCACGTTCATCCCCGCCTTCAGGTCGAACTCGGCGATCTCTTCGCCGAACAGGCGGTCGGCGGCAGGGCGTTCCTGATCGAGACCCACAGCGAGCACCTGATGTTGCGCCTCCTGCGTCGCATCGAAGAGACGGCCAGCGGCGAGCTGCCCGAGGGAAAGCCTGCGCTGAAGCCGGACCAGGTCTCCGTGGTCTACGTGGAGCAGGTCGACGGCGAGGTCAGGGCGACGCGGCTTCGGATCGACGAGACCGGCGAGTTCGTCGACCACTGGCCGCAGGGCTTCTTCGACGAACGGGACGACGAGCTCTTCTGATGCTCTATCCGTACGCAATCGAGCCCGATGCGCTCGTCACGTGGGACAAGTGCCGGCACATTCTCGATCTGATGGGGTTCCAGCATGGCCGGGCGATTGCCGCGTATCCGACCCGAAAGCGCTGGAAGGCACTGGTTCGCGCCGCTTGCCGAGAGAATACCGATCTCGGCGACCGTGATCGACGGCGGATCCTGCGAAAGCTGGACCAGTCCAACGTCAAGATGATCCGGCTGGGCGGGTCAGACGACTATGACGGTGCGATCACGCCCGCGGAACAGTGTTGGATTCGGAACGCCGTTGCGCGACAGGCTGCAGCCCGGGAGTTCCACGCCCTCCTCGCGACGCGGAATCCGGAGGATCATCCGGACGTGGTTCGTGAGGAGGACGTCGACGAATCGCACGAGAAACTGGCCGTTCCGCGCGAGGTTCCGGTACTGCGGGAATCGGCTGCGCTGGCGGCGCACGTCGGTACCCTCGTGCGCAACAGCCGCCAATTGCTGCTGATCGATCCGCATTTTGATCCCTCCGTCAGCCGATGGCGTCCCGTTGTGCGAGCGTGTCTGGCGCTGGCGGCGCAAGCGGTACACGGTAATCTCCGGGCGGAGATCCACACGTTGGCACGGAGGGCATCCCCGTCCGTGCAAGGCGGGCCGAGCAGCGAGGAGTTCGAAGGGCGGTGCAGGTCGCATGTTCCTGGCATGCTGAAGGCGGGGGTCGGGTCGGTGCGCATCTGCCGCTGGCGCATTCGAAGCGATGCCCCGGATGATTTCCATGCACGGTACATCTTGACCGATCGCGGCGGCTACCGACTGGACAAGGGGCTTGACCTGGAGCCCGGCAAGGTGCAGCCGGTCGGGCTACTCGACGATCAGGAATGGAAACGCGTTCGGGAGGGGTTTGGCGACGACAGTCCGTTCTTCGACAAGGACGGTGAATTCACGGTGACCGCAGACAAGTCGACCAGTCGTCGGCGATCGGCTGAGAATCGTCGCGGTCGACCTGCCGGAAGGTCTTGACAGGCAGGCATTCCGCGTCTTGTCGCCTTCGCGAACGCGCGAACGGATTTGAACGCTCATCGGTCAGCACCGGCCGCGCTGGAAGGCGCGGTACGAGGGTGCGGCGGTGAACATCGGGAGCGGATTTGCGAGGAGTGGACGGCACTATGCTGCGTGAGCTCGATTGCGGTGACGACACTGCGGTTCCCATGGGCGACGGACCGATGGGTGATATGCAGACCCCACGACTCGCCGGGTCGGACGTGCCCGAGGAGAGGGCTTCGGCCGGTGCATTGCCGTCGCGGTCCATCCAGGCAGGGCGGTCCTCGGCGGACGAAAGGGAACCGGCGGACACGGCGCCGGAACGGAAGTCGCCGGTGATCAGGGCCGTCGAGATCGAGAACTTCAAGGGGATCGGTCGGCCGGTCCGCATCGAGCTCCGGCCCATCACCCTGTTGTTCGGCCGCAACAGCGCCGGCAAGAGCACGGTGCTGCACGCGCTCTGCTACGCGCACGAGATTCTGAGCCAGCGCAACGTCGATGCACACGAGACCCGTCTCGGCGGCGATCACATCGACCTGGGCGGGTTCCGCCAATTCGTCCACGGGCACGACTTGGCCCGATCGGTGCGGCTCCGCTTCGAGCTGAACCTGCGAAATCGAGCGTTGCCGGAGCTCGCGGGAGCGATGCGCATCGCGCCGTACCCGTGGGAAGTCGGTCCGGTCGCATCGAGACCGGATGGGTGGGGCTGACCGTTCGGTGGTCGACAGAGCGTAACGGGCCGGTTCTGAGCGACTACGAGGTCGGCGTCGACGGAGAGATCGTCGGTCACATTGCGGCATCGGCCGGCGATGACAAGGCGGACCTGCTGGCCAACCTGTCGCATCCAATGCTCGACCACGTTCTTCGGGAGGGAACCCTGGCGGCGCTCGAAGCGAAACTGGAGAAGCTCCGGGCCGCGCGTCAGGCGTTGGAGACCGCGGCTCTGCCGGAGGTCGGACAAGTACGGGAGGCGCCCGAACCGCAGTCGTTCGGGCCGGCGCACCATCGCATGGCGGTCCGCCAAGGCCGTTCGTGTGGTGCCCTGCCGTCCTTTGGCCACCATCTCGATATGGAGCTGGAAGAGGGTTTCGATGACGACTATCACGAACTCTGGCACGGCGTGTCAACGCTGGTGGTCGGGATCGGCGGCCTCTTGCGTGATGGGCTGGCCCAGTACAGATATGTCGGGCCCCTGCGCAACCTGCATCCGGCCGCCGGCGGTGAACGAGCACGATCCGACCGTCGACGTTGGGCCGACGGATCTGCAGCCTGGGATCTCCTGAACGGTCATGCGCGCGTCAACGTGGATCAGGATACGCGAAAGCTGATCGACTCGCCGCAACTCGACGCCGGGGCCATGAGCGCGACGGTGATTCGTAGACTGAGCGACTGGCTGTCGCGAGAGGATCGGCTGGACACGGGCTACACGCTGCAGGTGCGGAGAGCTGTTCATCTTCCCGCGGCCACGCCGTTGGTCGGAATATTGAACAAGAGCGTGGAAGGCGAGGAGTGGGGAGCGCCGTTCTTCGCCGCGTTGGCGGGCATGTCGGGCGGGGAATCACCGGACGACATCATGAGGGAGGCGCCCGACAAGGTCCGGGCCCGGTTCGAGCACATTGCCGACGCGCCGATTCACCGGGAGATCCAGCTCGTGGCCACCAGGTCCGACCTGCCGGTGCGAACGTCCGACATCGGTGTCGGGATCTCGCAACTGCTGCCGGTGGTGGTGGCTGCGCTCGATCCGGATCGCCCGGAGATCACGGCCATCGAGCAGCCGGAGCTGCACGTCCATCCGCGGTTGCAGGTCGAGCTCGGGGATCTCTTCGCGACGGGAGCCGCTGAGGGCAACGTGTTCCTGATCGAGACTCACAGCGAGCATCTGTTCCTGCGCATCATGCGCCGCATGCGGGAGACCAGCGGGGGAACGTTGCCGGACGGCGCCCCCGAGGTCCGCCACGAGGACGTCAACGTGCTGTTCGTGGAGCCGGACGGGGCCGAGACGCTGATTCGAGAGATGCCGCTCAACGAGAGGGGCGAGCTGGTGAAGGCGTGGCCGGGCGGCTTCTTCGAGGAAGACCTGCGGGAGATCTTCTGATGGCGCTTCTGGCCGACTACGCGATCACACCGGACGTGTTCGACGTCACCTCGTACCCGACCGAGGGTGAGTGCGCCGCCCGCCTGGAGACCATCCGTGAAGCGATGCTGACGGAGGGGCTGGTGCGTGACCTCCGGGACGGCGCCTGGAGCGGTCTCTTCCGTGGCGACGCGCGGCCATGGCATCGGCGGGGGCAGGAAATTGCTCAAGAAGATGGCGACGCAGGAGCGGCTGTTGCCCTGCGAGCCGGCACGGCCCGTCCGGCCCGCGGACGACTGCGCCTGGTGTGCGGAAGCCCTCGCTACAGACGATCGGCGGCGGTTGGACGGCGGCGTGATCGCGACGGAGTCCGTAAAGCAGGCATATGCCGCCGACTCGCGGGTCGCCCGTATCGACCGGCTGTCGAGCGCGCGGTGGTGGGCCTCGCGCGGCCCGTCAGTCCGGCTGGGCCGCACGGTTGCTGACTATGGACAGTGATCGATATAAAGTTGCCAACTTCATCGGGGAGTGAATTTGTAATTCCAGTCCCCGTGGAATTCATCACGCACCAACATCATTGCGGCCAACTGCGCCTTGCTCACCTTCACCCCGGTAGGATACTCGCCAGCGTCGAGCTCCGCTTGCACGCGAAGCCCCGCCGCCGTTCGCGTGTTGCCGATGCGGTCGACAATGGTTTCGTAAGTCGTCAGCGGAGTCCCACGCCAATTCGCCGTGATGTGGCAGAACAGTCGGTGCTCGATCTTGTTCCATTTGCTCGTGCCGGGGGGAAAGTGGCTCACTTGGATCGTCAGGCCAATCTCATCGGCCAAGCGCTGAAGCTCGTGCTTCCACGCGTGACACCGATACCCGTTGCTCCCACCCGCATCGGCGGTGATGTACAAGGTCCTGGCGTCCGGATAGGCCCTTTCGCCCATGCGCTGCCACCAGTGCCGAATCGAGGCCACGGCAAAGGCCGGGGTGTCGTGGTCTCGCCCAACGCTCACCCACGCTTCATTGCGGGCCATGTCGTAAACGCCGTACGGAATCGCCTTGCCCTCCGCGTCGCTCGGGAAATCATGCACGCGCACCGCCGACGGCCTCCCTTTCGGCTGCCATTCCCGGCCCGCATTCGTGAAATTCCCCACCAGTTCCTTCTTCTTCGTGTCGACCGAGATCACCGGTTGCCCGGCCGTCAGATGCGCGGCCGCCGTCGCGTTGATGTGCTCGAACTGGGCGTTGCGGTCCGGGTGCGTGGTACCTTCCTGCCGCTTGCGAACCGATTGCAGCCTGTAGCCCAAGCGGTTAAGCAGACGGCCCACCGTGGTCGAACTGACGTGCCACCCCTGCTCGGTCAACGCCGCCGCGAGCTTCGCGCGACTCTTGCACGTCCAGCGCAACGGCGAGGTCGGGTCCCCGCGCGTCAACGGGTCCACCAACGCCTCAAGAGCAGTCAGAATGCCGGGTTGACCCTCCTGAATGCGGGGGCGACCCGCTCCGGCGCGCCGCACGCGACCTGTCGGCTCCTCGCCGCCGGCAATCTCCCTGCGTCCCTTGCGAATTGTCTCCCGAGCCAGACCCGTGGCGGACGATACCAGCGCATCGCCGCCGTAGCCGATCGCCAACGACTCGGCGGCGGCCCATCGGCGACGACTACGTTCGTCCAGTACAGGCGCCACCGCGACGTACTTGGCTACGATGGTGGCTTCCAACTCCACGTCTCGCCGCATGCGGTCAGTAAAGCACAGAATCCACAAGATGGCAAGTTAATTTAGCGCAGTGTCCCTACGAGCGTGAGGGAGTCAACGCGATTCCGATTGCGCTGGCAAGACTGCTGAACGATCGGCTTGGACTGGAATGCGAGGATACAGTTGTACAGACCAACGTGGTGTCCCATACGGGTGCGGATGGCTACGCACGCCTCGCCCGTCAGGCCGCCTTCACGGGGGAAGTGGCCAAGGGACGCCATTACGTGACGATTGACGACTTCATCGGTCAGGGAGGCACTCTGGCGAACCTGCGCGGCTGGGTGGAGCAGCAGGGCTGCACGGTCATCGGCGCCGTCGTCCTGCCGGCCAGACGTACTCGGCCAAGTTGAGTCCATCCCGGGAGCAACTGCATGAGCTCAGACAGAAGCACGGCCGGAACTTCGAGGAGTGGTGGCGGGAACGGTTCGGTCACGCCTTCGACTGCCTTACTGAATCGGAAGCTCGGTACCTCGCTCGCGCACCGGATGTTGACACCATCCGAAATCGCATTGCTGCAGCGCAGCAAGAAGGAAATGGGCCACGTCGCGCGTGAAGTCCTGACGGCCATGGGGAGCCCATCGACAACCTGACGGCGACGGCTGGCGACGGCGCCGCTACGGATCGACCCTGCGCGCAGCATCCTGGTGCCCGTCGCGACCCACGGGCCGGCGATGCGCCTCGATCTCTATCGCGAGGTGTTCTCGCGGCCGGCCGGCATCGCCTACACCACTACGTCCACAGCGCGCCGTCAGGTCGTCAGGACGATCTTGCCGACCACCTCGCGGCGAGCGAGCATGCCGAGGGCCTCGGGCGCCCGCTCGAGGGGGAGGGTGCGCGAGACGAGCGGCCGCAGCCGGCCCGCCTCGAACCACGCGAAGAGCCGGTCGAAGTTGGCGCGGTTCGCCTCGGGCTCGCGCCGCACGAAGGCGCCCCAGAAGACCCCGACGACCTGGCACCCCTTGAGAAGCACCAGGTTCGCGCGCACGGCGGGGATGGCGCCGCCGGCGAAGCCGACCACGAGGAGCCGGCCGTCCCAGTTGATGCAGCGCAGCGACTGCTCGAAGACGTCGCCGCCGACCGGGTCGTAGATGACGTCGGCGCCGGCGCCGCCGGTCAGCGCCTTGACGCGGTCCTTCCACGCCGGGTCGGTCCGGTAGTTGACGGCGTCGGCCACGCCGTAGCGCTCCTGCACGGCGCGCAGCTTCTCATCGCTGCCGCCCGACGCGATGACGCGGGCGCCGAGGCAGCCGCCGATCTCGACGGCAGCGGTGCCGACGCCGCCCGACGCCCCGTGCACGAGCAGCGTCTCCCCGGCCTGCAGCCGGGCGCGCTGGACGAGCGCATGGAAGCTGGTGCCGTAGGTCATGGGGAAGCCGGCCCCGATCTCGAACGACATGCCGGCGGGCAGGCGGAGACACCGTTCCTCGGGCACCACCGCCTCCTCGGCGTAGCCGTTCCAGCGCGTCATCCCGATCACCCGGTCGCCCGGCGTGAACCGCGTCACGCCGGCCCCGATCTCGACCACCTCGCCGGCGACCTCCGCCCCCGGCGCGAACGGCATGTCCGGCTTGAACTGGTACTTGCCCTCGATGATCAGCAGGTCGGGGAAGTTGACCCCGGCCGCCCGGACGCGGATGCGCACCCCGTCGTCGTCGAGCGCCGGCGGGTCGATCTCCTCCCACACGAGGCTCTCCGGCGGGCCGTACGCCTTGCACAGCATGGCTCTCATGGCGGGGGATTGTAGAACAGGGCCGACCGCGGGACGCCGGCACGCTCGGTGCGGTAAGCTCCCATGATGCCCGAGCCCCTGATCGCGCTGCGCGACATCGAGAAGAGCTTCAGCCACGGCGTCAGCCGGACGTTCGTCCTGCGCCGCATCACCCTCGACATCGCCGAGGGCGAGTTCGTCTCCGTCATGGGGCCGTCCGGCGCCGGAAAGTCGACGCTGCTGCACATCCTCGGCATGCACGACGCGGCGTGGACCGGCGAGTACGACTTCCTGGGCCAGCCCGTCCACAGCCTGCGGACGAAGCACCGGCAGGCCCTCGGCCGCACCCACATCGGCTTCGTCTTCCAGAGCTACCACCTGCTCGACGACCTCACCGTCGCCGAGAACCTCGATGTCCCCCTGTCGTACCGCAACGTGCCCCGCTCCGAGCGCCAGGGCCTCGTGGCCGACACCCTCGACCGCTTCCAGATCGTGGGGAAGAAGGACCTCTACCCGAGCCAGCTCTCGGGCGGGCAGCAGCAGCTCGTCGGCGTGGCCCGCGCCCTCATCGCCAAGCCGAAGCTGATTCTGGCCGACGAGCCCACCGGCAACCTGCACTCCGACCAGGGCCGCGAGATCATGGAGCTGTTCACGAGGCTCAACGCCGACGGGACGACCATCGTGCAGGTCACCCACTCGGACGTCAACGCCGCCTACGGCCGCCGCGTCATCCAGCTCCGCGACGGCTGGCTGGTGGACGGGTGACGCCGGGCTCCCGACGAGGCGGACCCGGGGCGGCGACGCCGTCGGCCGGGCCGCCTCACGCCGACATCCGCGCGACGAAGCGCATCCGCCTGCGCTAACATCGTCCCATGGAGACACGCACAGGTCGTAGATGGCTCGTCGGGTCGGCGGTCGCGGTCAGCCTCGTCGTGGCCGGAGAGCCGTGGGGCGCGGGGGTGGCGACGGCGCAGGAGCAGTCGCTCTACATCGCCTTCGCCGACTTCGAGGGCGCCCCGGTCACGGACATGACGCCCGACGACGTGGTCGTCGAGTGGGACGGCGTGGCCTGCGAGATCCTCGATCTCGAGCCCGTCAACTGGCCGGCGCGCGTGACCGTCTACGTCGACAACGCGACCGAGAGCCAGGCGGCCATCCCGGACATGCGCGAGGGGCTGAGGCTCTTCCTGAACGCCCTTCCGCCGGACATCGAGGTGGCGATTGCCACCCTCGCCGGACGTCCGCAGTACCGGGTGCGCCACACCACCGACCGGCAGGAGCTCCTCGACGCCATCGGCGTTCTCGCCAGCGAGGGCGCCGCCGCGACCTTCTTCGATGCGCTCTACGAGGAAGCGGAGCGGCTGGAGGACGACCGGGAACGGCAGTACGTCTCCGCCGTCGTGATGGTCGCGACGGCCGGCTCGGAGGGAAGCCGCCGGGCCCGGGGCGACGCGGTGCAGCGAACGATGGACCGCCTGTACGACAACGCGGCGACCGTCTACACGCTGTTGTTCACGTCCCCCTACGGCGTCGGCCGCAACCTGGGCCGGGCCCAGGCGCAGTGGGGCACCGATATCGCCGCGGCCACGCGAGCCCGCTACGAAGAGATGGTCGTGTCCACCCGGTTCCGTACGCTGTTGCCGGAGGTCGCCGCCGACATCGCCCGGAGGCACCGGCTGACCAGCAACCAGTACCGGGTGACCTACCGGCCACCGGAGGACGCGTCCGACCAGCCGCGCATTCAGGTCGGGTCCGCGCGTACGGGTATCGCGGCCATGCCGACGGACAACGGGAATATCCCCTGAAACCGCCCCGGCCCGCGCCGTTCCGGACCAGGAGCCGCGGGTGACTTCCGGTCGCAGGATCCGCTGGCGGTCGCCGTCGACCCCGCGTGACCCCCGGTTTACCGGGCCGGACGCGAGCGGCTGCGGGACGACCGTCATCGGCCTGCAGGCCCCCCCGCTGCCGGCAGCCTGACGCGCCCGACGGACGTGCGCCGAGGCTCGCCGACGCCAACCACCAACCGCTTCCGCCAGCCCGTGCGAATCCGGCCGACGCGGGCCACCGGACAGCGGACCTCGCTCAGAACGCGGACGGCGGATCCAGGAGTCCCGGCTCCGCGACCGGCCCGGGCCGGTGCTCCGGGTCGTCGTCGCGCCAGGGCGTGCGGCAGGGCCGGCCGAGACGGTAGAGGGCCAGGTTGGCGGCCATTCGCTGCGAGACCCCGGCCTGCCCTCCCGCCGCCGCGCCCGCCATCGCCGCCCGTTGCCACTCGACCGCCTCGGCGAACCGGCCCAGCTCGGCGAGGTCCATTGCCATCGTCTCGGCGACGGCCGTGGTCTTGAGGGTCGCCTCCACCGCCTGCGCCAGCGCCAGCGCCTCCGAACCGTCGCGCACCCGCGGGTCGGGGGCGGCGGCCAGTAGGCGCGCGACCGCGAGCGGGAACGCCGGCTCCCCGGGATGGAGATCCATCGCCGCGCGGAGACGCTGCACCGCCTCCGGGTAGCGGGCCAGGCGCACCAGGGCCATCGCCTCGCCGAACCGCGCCTCCCGCCAGCCCGGCTCGAGCTGGAGCGCGCGCCGGTAGGGCGCCAGCGACGCCTCGAGCCGGTCGGTCCGACGAAGCGTGTCGGCCAGCCTGAGGTGCGCCTCGGCGTGGTTGGGGTCGTAGGTCGCGACGAGCGTGTAGCGCTCCCTCGCCTCCTCGTCACGACCGCTCCGTTCGTAGAGGGTTCCCATCGCGAAGTGCGCGGCGGCCAGCCGGGGGTCGAGGCGCACCGCCTCCCCGAGCTGGTCGAGCGCGGCGCGGGCGTCGCCCGTGCGGTTCAGGGCGAGGCCGAGGTTCAGCCGCACGACCGGCAGCTCGGGCGCGAGCCGGGCCGCCTCCCGGAACTGCCGCACCGCCTCGGGCCAGTCGTCCCTCGCGCCGGCGACCAGCCCGAGGTCCCAGTGGACCTGCGGGCTCCGCAGCGCCGTGTTCACCTCCGCCATCAACGGGTCCGCGAGAGTGACGCCGGCCCCGTCGCCGGCGCGGCCCCCGCGGCCGTCGAGGTAGGCCCGCGCCTTCTCGAGATCGCCGAGACCCCGGTAGGCCATGGCGAGGGGATAGTGGATGGCCGTGGCGGCAGGCTCCAGCCGCAGCGCGTCCTCGAACCACGCCACGGCGGTCGCGTAGTCCCGCCGGGCCGTGGCGGCGCGGCCGAGCTGGAACAGCACCGCCGGGGTGTCCGGGTGGAGGACGCGGGCCCTGGCGAGGTGCGGCTTGGCCGCTTCCGGCCGACCCGCGTCGACATGGACCTGCCCCAGCCACGTGAGGGCGGCGAGATCGCCGGGGCGCAGGCGCAGGGCGCGCTCGAAGTGCTCGACCGCCTCCGTCAGCCGCCCCGTGCTCCTGAAGACATGCGCCAGGTAGTAGGGCCAGCGGAAGTCGTCGGGGGCGAGCACGTGGGCATTCCGGAAGCAGCGCTCCGCCTCGTCGAGGTACTCGCCGGCCATCAGCAGCCGGCCCAGCTCGCCCCAGGCCCCGCCGCTCCACCCTGGCCCCGCCTCGGTCACCGCCGCCGCGTACGCCTCGCGGAGCTGCGCTCGAACGGAAGCATGCGCGCGGTCGAGGTCGGGCAGGACGACCGGCAGGAGCGCGGGTTGGGCCGGGCCCGCCGGTGACGAGGCGGCCAAGCGTGGAGCCGCGACCACGCCGGCGCCGCCGATCGGAGCCGGCCCGGCACCGTCTGCCGGCGACGGGGCGGCCGCCCCCCCGATCGGACCTCCGGCCGCATGGCCGCTCGCCGCCAGCAGCAGGCACGCCGCCGCGACGCCGCCCGACAGCTTCCGTTCCACCGTCACTCCCTGCCCCCAGCCCCCAGATCGCCGCGTGGCACCCCGCCGCCGCACCGGCGAATCCGACCCGGCCAACTCTCGGAAGTCAGCGCCTCCCTCGGCGGTCAGCGCCTCGGGAGCAGCGCCTCCCTCCACGACTCGGCGGCGCACCGGCTCGCCCACGTCGAGCAGATGCTGGCAGGCGCGCCTCGGAAACAGCTCCACGACTCGGCGCCGCCCTGCGCCGAAGCCGACGCCGCTGCTACGACCCGGACTCCGGGCTCTCGCCGCCACCCTCCTCGAGCGTCAGCCACCGGTCCACCGGCAGGCCCGTCCATTCCTCCTCGCGGCCACTCGGCCAGACGACGCGGACCCGCCGCACCGCGACGGCGTCGCCCAGCCCCACCAGCACTCTCGGGTCGTTGGCCGAGGCGTAGCTGCCGTCGGCCCGCGCACGGCGCCACAGCGGAGGGCCGTCGTCGCGGAAAACCCCCACTTTGGCACCCGGCATGTCCCGGCGACCGGGGCCACCGACCAACCGGAGGCCAAGCCACCGCTTGCGGTTGCCCACCTCGTTGATCAGCAAGCGCGCCCGGCCGTTGTTGTTGGTCACGAGGACGTCCACGTCGCCGTCGTTGTCGACGTCGCCGAAGGCGGCGCCGCGGCTCACCTCCGACAGCCCGAAGACGGCCCCGGCCTGCCGGGTCACCTCGTCGAACCGCCCGTTCCCGAGATTGCGGAAGAGCTGGTTGGGCTGGTCCAGGGGCAACGGCTCCCCCGCCCGCGCGGACGCGCCCCCGGCGCCCGCGAACCGCTGGTGACTGGCCTGGACCGCCCCGTTGACGGCCAGCAGGTCCAGCCAGCCGTCGTTGTCGAAGTCGAGCCACGCCGTCCCGAAGCCGGTGTAGGCGAGGCTCGGGGCCCCGAGGCCGATGGTCGCGGTCCGGTCCTCGAAGAGCCCGAGGCCGTCGTTGACGTAGAGGGTGTTGGTCTCCCGCGTCAGGTGGGTCATGAAGAGGTCGTCGTCGCCGTCGCCGTCGAAGTCGCCGGCGTCGACCCCCATGCTGCCCTCCGTCCGGCCGCTGTCGTTGAGGGCCGCCCCCGCGAGCAGGGCGCCGTTCGTGAAGGTCCCGTCCCGCCGGTTCATCCAGAGCTGGTTCGGCTCGCCGTCGTTGGCGACGTAGACGTCCGTCCATCCGTCCCCGTCGGCGTCGAAGGCCGCGACCCCGAGAGCGGCGCCGTACTCGCGCGCCACCCCCGACATCGCGGTGACGTCGGCGAACGTCCCGTCCCCCCGGTTGCGATAGAGCTGGTCGGGAACGGAGTCGAAGGCGCTGGGCCCGCAGTAGTCCCGCTCCCCGGTGCGGGTGAAGCACTCGGGCTGGGGCGCGTCGACACGGTGGTCGAGGTAGTTGCCGACGAACAGGTCGAGCCAGCCGTCGCGGTCGAGGTCGGCGAACGAGGCCGACACGCTCCACCGGGGGTCCCCGACGCCCGCTTGCCCGGTGACGTCGGTGAAGGTGCCGTCGCCGTTGTTGCGGAAGAGCTGGTTCGCCCCCAGGGCGGTGCGGTACAGGTCGACCTGGCCGTCGTTGTCGAAGTCGCCCGCCGCGACGCCCATGCCGTACGCGGCCGCGTCGAGGCCGCTGCCCGCGGTGACGTCGGTGAAGCGCAGGGTGCGCGTTCCGTCGGCGTGCACCACGATGTCGTTCCGGTACAGGCGATCCTCCGGCGGACGGCCCTCGGGCGGGACGGCTCCCGGGACGGACGTCGGGCCCTCGCCGAACGTTCGGCCCTGCACGACGTAGACGTCGAGGTCGCCGTCGCCGTCGAAGTCGAACATCGCGGCGCCCGGACCGAGAATCTCGCTCACGTAGAGACGGCCCGACGCCCCGTTGACGTGCACGAGGTCGATGCCGGCCTCTTCAGCCCGATCGGTGAACCACGTATCGCCCGCCGGTGTCACCGCCCACTGCGGTGCCGCGTGGACGTCGTCCGACGGGATGCCGGCCCCGGCCGGAAACAGAATCGCCAGGACCAGTCCGATGGCCGCACCGCCGCCGAAACGCCGAGAGATCAGGCGCACGGCGCGATTATCACACGTCGAATCGATGTTGTCCGCCTTGCCCTCACCGGGTGTCCCGACGCCGGCTTCCCTCGCCGGAGGTGCTCGCGCCGGATTGGCGGGACGGTCGCGGACGGGCTCGGCGCGGCGTTTGCATCCAGTCTTCTTCGACCGCCGGCGGGTTGCGCCGGTCGGGAAGGCTGGAGACGTGCACGACGAGACCTACAAGAAGCTGTTCGCATTCCCGCGCATGGTCGAAGACCTGCTGCGCGGCTTCGCGGCCGGTCCGCGAGCGGACGACATCGATTTCTCGACGCTACCGATCTGGAGGGTCTGGCCGCGGCGGGCGATTGGATCGTGCGGGCCGCCGACGGCGACGAGCTGGTCGCTCGGTTGACGCAACTCACCGAGTGCCGGGACGCGCCCTGACCGCCCACCGACGAGATCGGCACGACGGTCTCGGCGACGTGTTCGTCCCGCGTAGCTACGACCCGGGAATCGGCATCGCGAGCGCCGGGGGGGGCGACGGGCCGAGAGCAGACCCTGTACGGCAACGCCGGGTTCGCCGGACGTTCGACAAGGTGCTGCTCGGCACCCTGAGCGGACGCTCTCCTCTATCCCAATCTCCAACCCCGCCGACACTCAGCCGTCGAGAACACCGGTCCGCCCCCCGTTACGGCAGCTTCCCGTCGCGCGTGGGGACCATCCGGACGCCGGCCCGCGTGGTCAGCAGCCTGACGACCGATTGCGCGGTCGCGTTCTCCGGCGGCGTGTAGGTCAGCAAGTACTGGTTGCTCATCAGCCGGTGTTTCCGGCCGAGGTCCTCGGCCAGATCCGGGAGCTGGGTGCGAAACCCGATGGCCGAGCTCAGCCCGTCGTAGCTGCCCGCCGTCACCCGGCCGATGTCCATGGCCCACCGCATCTGGTCGCCGCCCTGCTTGACCCCGGTGACCGACGTGAAGGTGTACATGCGGGTGTGGAGGGCGGCCCGGTTGGCAATCAGGCGCTCCATCATCTCGCGGAAGGGCCGCTCGCGCACCCGCGTGCTCCCCTCGGGGCCGTTGGTCGCGACCATCACGATGACGGGGAAGTACTCGCCCGCCTCGTCCTCGTGCAGCCGCTCCGCCTCCTCGTAGAGCGCGTCGAGGAAGCTGGCCGCGCCGTCCATCTCCGGCGCGATCACCCCGACCGCGTCCTCGAGGTCGATCCGGTCGGTGGTGTGCCGGACCCGGAACTGTGGCCGCCCTCCGATGGTCGCAATCGCCACCTCGATGTCCGCGGGCAGCGCGTCCAGGAAGCGCCGCAGCCCCTCGCGCATGTGGTCCAGCAGGGGCGGACTCGCCAACCCGTTGTCGACGAAGACCGTCACCCGCAGCGGCCAGCGGAGCGGCTCGAGGCCGAGCGCCTCGCTGCGCTCGCCGTCGGTCTCGACGAACACCTCCGTGCGGTTCATGTCGGTGACCGGGGCGCCGGCGCCGTCGGTGAAGCTGACGAAGAACGACTGGGTCTGCGCCGACGCGACGTGGCCCGTCCAGGGCGCGCCGGTGGCGACGAGGGCGAGGGCGACGAGAACCCCGACGACGGAGCGGCTTCGCGTGGTTTCGGGCGTCATGTCGAGAACCTCCGGTTGCAGAACTCCGGCCCGTGGCAAATGCTCGAACCGACCTCAGGGCGGCCACGCCGGTTCCGATTGCAGCGCTCGGCCCGTCGCAGGAACTCGCGCGGGCTTCAAGGCAGCGCCGCGGCGACAGCGACGAGTGTTGCTGCCGCGCCACCCACGTCGCAACGCCCGAACCGGCTTCAGGGCAGCGCCGCCAGTATCCCCTGGGCCTGCGCGGCCTCCTCCGAGTCGGGCTCGAGGTCGACGACCTGCTGGAACAGCGCCTTGGCGCCCTCGATGTCGCCCCGGTTCAGGGCCACCATGCCGAGCTTGAAGACGGGGGGCGCCCACTCGGGATCGGCGGCGGCCGACTTCTCGTACCAGCCGGCGGCGGCGTCGACGTCGCCCTCGCTGAACGCGACCTCGCCGAGATTGTAGAGGTCCTCGGGCGACGCGTCGCCGCCCGCGGCTGCGAGGTCGCGGGCCGCGGCGAGGTCGCCCATCAGAAGCTGCGCCCGGGCGATCTTCCGCTCGATCGCCGCGTCGCCCGGGGCGGCCGCCCGGTAGCGCTCGTAGGCGGCGATCGCCGCGTCGAACTCCGCCAGCGCCCGGTGCGCGTCGCCGATGTCCTGGTGCAGGGTGGTCATCTGCGGCCACCGCGCGAGCAGTCGGGAGTAGCCGTCGATGGCGGTCCGGTAGTCCTGGCGGTTGTAGGCGTCGTCGGCCGCGCCGAGGTCGGCGACGGCCCGATCGAGCTCCGTCTCCTCGACGTCCAACCCGGCCAGGATCGACTCCACCTGGTCTTCCGCGTCCACCTTCAGCGGGACCATGTAGTACTCGATGGGCTGCACGCAGTTCTGCATCTTCGTCGGCGTGCACGCGTTCGATCGGCGCTGCGTCACCTCGATGCGCAACTGGGCGTCCTCGTAGCCCTCGGCCATGATCATCGTGTTCCAGATGCCGCTCCGCATCCACGTCAGGGCGAAGCGGCCGTCGTCGTCGGTGACGGTCTCCATGGGCGCGGCCATTTGCAGCCGGTCGCCGTTGGGCGAGAACAGGGGAGGGTCGGCCCGGACGAAAGCGCCGATCACGGGGTCGCGGGTCCCTTCGATGAACACCCGGCCCTGGATGCGCCCCTCTTCCTGCTGTGCGAGCCCCTCGGGCGGACCGAGCAGGAGGATCGCGGCGGCGGACACGCCGTGGAGGAACCGGCGGGAGCAATGCATGGCAACCTCGGCAGGACACACTTGGCGCACTGATGGCCGGCGACCGACCCGTTCAGGCGGAAGTTCCAGCCCCGGAACTCCGTGCAGGGAACACGTGCTCCGACAGGGAAACACGTGTTCGACGGCCGAACGTCGGCCGAGTTCAAGCGAACGCGGCCTGCAGCCCTTCGGCGTGCCTGGAGGCGGTTTCTCCGCCACGCCCGGGCCGGTCACGAGAACGCGCCCCGGTACCGGCTGCGAAACGCTGCAAGCTGCGTGGTCGAAACGGAGAGGAACGCCGGGCGACCGGCAGACGCCCGGCGTTCCCGGTGGACCCGACCTCTAGAAGTACATCTGCATGCCGAACGACAAGCGCCGGCCCGGCTCGATGGTGTTGATCCGGAGGAAGTCCGGGTTCTTGACGCCCCCGCCGCCGTAGAACCGGTTCCGGCTCGTGATCCGGGCGCGGTTGGTGATGTTCGTCGCGTCCATGTAGAACCGCGTCCGGACGTCGTTGATCGTGACGACCTTCGAGAACCGCAACTGCATCTCCGTGGTGTAGTCCTCGAATACCGTACCCGGCTCGATCAGGTTGACCTCGAGGTTCGGGTTCGCGTCGTCAGGATCCCCGAGGTTCACGAGAGCGGGGAAATCGACCGCGTTGATGGCATAGGAAGCACTGATGGGCGCGCCCGGAAACACCTGGATGAGGCCCGAGATCATGGTGTCGAACGGCAGCGGCAGCGCCCCCGACAGCTTGCCCATGGGCCGGTACGGCATCCGCGTCTCGCAGAACCGGAGTGCGTTGGGGTTCTCGAACATACCCCGGTGGCAGAAGTTGTTCTTGTTCGTGCCCGCCGTGACGCTGGCGGTCATGAAGCCGCCACGGGGGAGCTCCCCGTCGAGAATCACCTCGAACCCGTTCCACGTCCGGGAGTTCTCCGACGCCACGGTGTGGAAGTCGTTCCCGGTCTGGATGTCGAGGCCGGGATCGGTGATGTAGATGGGAACCTGCACGCCGCGGGCGACAGCGGGCAAAGCCGGATCGTCCGGCCCGGTCCATACACCCGCCATGTGCCAGTCGGCCGCCGAGGTGTTCAGGTTGTCGAACCAGTCGAAGTTGGTGTACGCGCGCCGGTGCCACATCACGCTCAGCGCCCAGCCGGCGCCCAGTTGCCGCTCGACGCCCGCGGAGTACTCCCAGTTGCTGGCGCGCGGCAGGTTCGGGTCGTACTGGGTCGTGATGGTCGACAACCCGTAGTTGGGGTTGTTCGAGGGCCCGATCTCGTCGAGCTGCGGCGTCCCGTCCGCGTTGAGGGCGGTCGCGTCGCCGTTGAGGTCGGTCCACGGCCGGTAGTCGAGCAGGTTGTAGGGGTAGATGGGGTTGTACCCCTGGGTGACGCCCGTCCCTTCGTTCGCGATGTACCGCCCGCCGGAGAACTTCACCGCCGTCGAGCCGTCGCCGATCAGGTCGAAGGCGGCGCCGAACCGCACGTTGACGTCCTGCCAGTTGGGGATGTTCTCGACGACGGGGTCGGGCAAGGTCAGCGCCGGCGCGAAGTAGCCGGCGTCCCGCGTTCCGCCCGGCACCGAGCTCTGGAACCAGTCGTACCGGATGCCGGCGTTGAGGGTCAGGCGGTCCATCGTCCACGCGTCCTGCGCGTAGATGCCGCAGTCGCAGTCCTGGATGATCCCCTGCCGCTGCCTGCCGTTCCCCGTCACCAGGACCCCGACCGGGAACCCGTTGAAGAAGTAGCCCGTGTACAGGTCCCCCGGCCCCGTGAAGGCCAGAGCGGTCCGGTTGTTCGCGAAGTTGAGGCCGGCCTTGAAGTTGTGCGAGCCGGTCACGTAGGACAGCGACGCATTCAGGCGGCGGTGGAAGTCGTGGTTGTGGTGGTTCTGGAAGGAGCTGGCGCTCATCGTGCCCAACGCCCAGTCGATCCTCGGCATCCGCAGCTCCCCGCCGTGGTCCACGGGGTTCGTGTTGACGTCGGCCTGCATGAAGGACCCGTGCGCCTCGAGGAGTAGCCGGTTCGTCACCGGCGCCGTCCAGCGGCCCGTCAGCATGCGCGTCGGCCTCCCGTCCCATTCGTACCACGCCTCCGGGTTCGTGCGGCCGGCCCAGGCGAACTCGGTGCCGGAAAGCCCCCCCTTGGGCTCCTCGAAGTAGCTCCACGTGAACTTGTGGCGCTGGGTGGCCTGGTGCGTGAGGCGGATGTTGTAGTTGCCGCTCCTGTTCCAGGTGAACGCCCGCAGGTCGTCGGCGGTAACGCCGTCGGGCGTCGACGGCTCGTCGAGGTCCCAGAACCGGTCGAGGACGTACTGCCGGCTGCGGACGTTGATCATCGAGGCGAAGAACCACAGCTTGTCCTCGACGAGCGGCCCGCCCACCGCGGGGTTGTAGCTGTATTGGTAGTCGATGGGCGCGAACTCGAAGCCCTGGTCCTTCAGGTCCTGGCTCTGGTTGTCCCACTGGAAGCCGCCGTTCGTGCCGCTCATGAAGAAGTTGTAGGAGAACTCGTTGCCGCCCGCCTTGGGCACGACGTTGGTCCGAACGCCGCTCTGGGCGTACTCGGCCGACTGCGACGAGGTGTCGAAGACGACCTCGGTGACCATCGCCTCGTTGGTGACCCGCCGACCCCGGCGCCCCACTCGTTCCGCCCCTGGAGCTGTCCGCCGGTCTTGATGCCGTCGATGGCGGGCTGTCCGTCGAGGGGATCGGAGCCGTGCAGGCTGGGCAGGTTGTTGTAGTTGTTGTCGCCCGGCACGAGTGTCTCGCCCAGGGTCGTCCCCGGCACGTAGGCGGCGGCGCTGGTGATGCCCGCGGCCCCCGGCAGCACGTTGACGCGCTCGGCCGGCATGACCGTCTGCTGCCGCGTGGTCCTGACGTCGACCAGGGGCACGATGCCCTCCACCGTCACCGTCTCCTCGACGCCGCCCACCGCCATGGCGGCATCGATGTCGGCCACGAACGCGCCCTGCAGCAGGATGCCCTCGCGGACCACGACGCTGAAGCCCGGCAGCGTGAAGGCCACCGAGTAGGTGCCCGACGGCAGGTTGGTGATCCGGTAGTTCCCGGCGCCGTCCGAGAAGACCGTGCGCACCTGCTCGATGAGGGCGGGGCTGCGCGCCTCGACGGTCACGCCGGGCAGCACGCCCCCGACGTCGTCGACGACGGTGCCCGCGATGCCGGCCTCGCCCTGCGCGAGGGCGGGAGCGGGGGCGAACAGCGCCGGCGCAAGGCTGGCCAGGCACAGAAGAACGAGGAAACACCGCGACTCGGACGGCTGCATTTTCGATACCTCCTCTGGCGGCGTGAATCGACACGTCCGCCAGCTTGGCAAAGCAGTGCCCCATACGATAGCACCATTCTCCGGCGGTACGGGGCCGCGGACGGCAACGGGCGGTCACTCTCGACACCGCGATGCGTTGCACAGCACAAGTTGCTGCCGGCAAGGGATGCCCGCGTCAACCGGCGTGGGGCTGGGCCGACGGCCCGCGAGCGGGACCGGCTTCCCAGGCAGGTTGGCTCGGCGTCGAGCGGAGCCGTGCAGACTGCAGGGTTGGTTGGGCGTCGAGCGGAGCCGCAGGCGGTTGGCCAGGAGTCTGCGGCGTAGAACGATGCAAAGTCCTGGCAGGGTCGGTTGGGCGCCGAGTTGAGCCGCAAGCGACGGTTGGCGGGCCAGGAGTCTGCGGCGTAGAGCGATGCAACTCCTGGCAGGATTGGTTGGGGCGGTGAGCGGAGCCGCAGGCGACGCTCTCCGGGCTAAGCGAGCCGGGCCATGCACACGACGTCGTCGGCCCGGCCGTCGAGGAGGCGAGCCTGCCGCTTGACGCCCTCGCGCACGAAGCCCGCCCCCTCGAAGAGCCGGATCGCACGCGTGTTCGACGCGAACACCTCGAGCTCGACCCTTGTCATGCCCGCCGCCTCCGCCGCCTCCAGGGTGCGCGCGAGAAGCGCCGCCCCCACCCCCCGCGCCCGCCACGCCGGCAGCAGGCCGATGCCGAGCACCCCGCCGTGCCGGAACCCCTCGAAGGGGTGCCGCTGCACGTCGCACCAGCCGACCACCCGCCCCGCCGACCGCACCACGAGCTGCACGCCCCCCGCGCGCGCCAGGCCGTCGACGAACGCCCGCGTCCCGTCGACGCCGAAGCCGTCTACCGCCGCCAGGTAGCGCCGCTCTCGCGCCACCGCCTCGACCGCGGCCTGAAGCCCCTCGACATCGTCCGGCGCTATCGGCTCGATGCTGAACGGTGCGGTCATGAAACGTCTCCCGGGTCCGTCCGCGACTCGTTCAGCGGAGCCCGGAGCCGATCGACGTCATCGGGCGAGATCGACTCGACGCTGAACGGTGCGATCACGAGACCTCCCCCGCGTCGGCCTGTGCCTCCCGGGCCTCCGTCGCGAGAGAATCGACATCCGCCCCCTCTGCTCGACGGACGCTCGACGACCCGCGCCCCTTGGCCGCCGCCCCTCCCGAAGCGAGGGGCCGCGCCGGCACGCCGACGTAGACGCGCCCGCCGTCGAGGGTGACGTTCTTCGGCACGAGGCTCATCGCCCCGATCTGCAACGCCGGAGCCGACCGTCACCCCGATGCCCACCACCGAGCCCAGCCCGACGGTGACGCGGTCGCCCAGGCGCACCCGGCCCGTCTTCACGCCTTCAGGGCCCGGAGGTAGAGCCAGTCGCGGCTGACGGCGGGATCGCCGCGCCGGTGTTCAGCCGCCACGCGATCTCCCCGCCGCATTTCCGGCACCGCGCGCCGTGCCGCAGCCGGCGGCTCAGCCGCTGGCGGCGCCACTGCTTCCCGCAGCCGCACTCGCCCAGCCAGCGGGGCGGGGTGTGGTTCACGTCGTGGCAGCGCTCGGCGGTGCAGCCGATGGCCCGGGCCACCGCCTTCCAGACGTCGTCGTGATGGTGCCGGTGGCCGGCGATGGCGTGGGCGATCTCGTGCAGCAGGGTGTCCTCGATGTCGGCCCGGGTCGCCCGCAGGCAGTAGCTCACCGACAGGTCGATGCGCTTGTCGTCGTAGCGGCAGACGCCGGCGCGCGACGTGGACAGGTCGAAGCCGAAGCCCCAGTCGGCGGGCAACCCGCTGCCGGCCTTGTGGCGGGCGAGGAGGTCGACGGCCAGCTTCTCGACGTCGGCCAGGGTGCACTCGCGCTCGGGGACCCGTTCGACGACGGCGAGGAGGCGGTAGGGCACCTTCCACAGGGCGTCGTCGCCGGCCGCCACTACGGCGCGGGCGCGCTGCAGCTCGGCGACCGTCCCCTCGATCGCTTGCCCGCGCCACTGGAAGCGCACGCGGCTACCGACCGGGCAGGCGGCGCCGGGGAAGTCGGCGGTGATGGCATGCGGCCGCGGCCGCTGGGCGAGGGGCGGCCAGCGCGGCGACTGGAAGCGGTAGCGGAGGGCGCCCTTCCTCACGCGGCTGCCTCCCGGCGCGCGTGGAACGTGATGTTACCGGCGGCGAAGGCCCTTGGTCGCAAGAGCTACCTCCCGGCGCGTGTGGAACGCGAGTGCATGAACAGCTACCCCACCGCTAGCGCGACGTGCGCTCGACCTGCGCCGCCATCTCCCGCAGCATCTCGGCCGGGGAGATGCCCGTCCAGCAGTGGCCGCGGCCGGGGCCGTAGACGATGCGGGCGTCGATCGACGGCCGGTCCCGCAGGAAGGCGTCGAGGCGGCGCACCGCGCCCTCGAGGAAGTAGTCGTCCATGTCGCCGACCCAGACGTTCAGCCGGCCCCGCAGCTTCGGGGCCAGCGTGTCCCACCCCCGCTCGAGCACGAGGCGCAGGTCGTAGCGCTCCCAGTGCGCGGTCACCTCGGTGTCGATGTCGCCGGAAACGGGATCCCAGAGCGGGACGGGGAGGCCGTCCGCGCCGCGGGGGCCGTAGACCGCGTTCCACGCCCCCCACTGGCCGCCCGACCGGGTCCAACTATGGCCGCCCCCGAGCACGTTCTCCATCCGCAGCTCGTGGCGCATGGTGAACCGGGTGCTCCCGTCGAGGTTCCGGGCGCTGGGCCGCTCGCGACCCTCGCCGTCTGCGTAGGCGTTACCGCCCCGGTAGACGTCCACGAGTTGGAAGGCGCGGAAGTCGACGCTGTCGGGGCACGAGGCCCAGGCGCCGCCGAAGAAGTCGGGATGGAAGATCTGCAGGGCGAGGGCCACCCAGCCGCCTGTCGACCCGCCGTCGACGACGCGGGCGCCCGGCGACCCGCCGGCCCGGAACCGCTCCTCGACGTAGGGGATCAGCTCCTCGGTGACGGCGTCGCCGTAGGGACCGTTGTTGGCGGAGTTGACCTGGTAGGGATCGCCCCAGGGCCCCGCCCCGTCGAGATGCAGGAGCACGAAGCGCGGGGCGTCGGGGTCGAGCCACGCCGTCCTGAACGGCGAGCCGGGGCGCATCATCCGCCGCACCGCGGTGTACCGCGCGCCGTAGCCGCCGATGCGCACCCGCAACGGGTAGCGCCGCTTCGCCTCCACGTCGTGCCCCGGCGGCAAGATGACGCCGGCTCGAAGGTGGATGGGGCGGCCGTGGAACGCGGACAGGCGCTCGGAGCGGATCCGGATGAAGCGCAGGAGCCCGGTGTCCTCGGGCAGCAGCTCGTCGGGAATGCGCTGCGTCAGCCTCAGATCGATCGCGGCCGCCCGCCCGGGGTCGAGCTCCACCCGCCGGACGTCGCCGTAGAGGTTACCCGGCGCGTCGACGCGGCGGATGTCGCGGTTGGTGGCCAGCACCGCCTGCACGCGATACTCGCCGGCCGGGAGGTCGCCCAGCCTCTCGATGGGGAACGCGGCCGCGTCGGCCCCCACGGTCACCCGGTCTCCCGGGGCGAGCGGCGGGGCGTCGACCCCGAGGGTGGGCACGGCGCGGCGTCCGGTGTCGCCTATGCGGAACCGGGGCTCGCCGCCCGGCTGGTCGGCGGGAACCATCACCACGACCAGGCGTCCCGGCGGCTGGGCGGGCAGCGACGCATCGAGGGTGACGGCGAAGCGCAGGCCGGTCTGACCCGCCGAGGCGAGCCCGGCCGCGGCCGCGCTCAGCGCCGCCGTGGTGAGCACACGGCCAAGGGCATGCGAGCGCATCACGGATGCCCGCGAGCCTCCGGATTCCGTCGGGCGGGCCGGCGAGCGACAGGACGCCCGGCGGCGTCCATCGCCGCCGCGGTCAGCACGCAGCCCGGGGTTTGCGAACGCATCACGGATTGCCCAAGCGATCCTCGCCGCCCGTCGGCGAGCCGGAGAGTGCCAGGGCGTCACCGCCGGGCGGGGCGGTGCCGACGGCCAGGGCGGTCTCCAGTGCGCCACGAGCCGGAAGTGAAGAATGGAATCTCAGTGGCTGGCGTTCACGTGACTGTCGAAGGCGCGGCTCAGCTCGTCGACGCGGCCGGTGAGCCTGTCCACCTTTGCCGTTGACCACCAGCACGCCGATGGCGGCCCCCAGACCGGCGCACGCTCCGATCACGGCGGCGATTCCCGAGACCACGTCGAAGATCTCCATGCGTGTCGAGGATAACCTGTTCGGGAGACGGATTCAACACCGGGCCCGGCGTTCGTCGGCAGGACCCGGAGTCTGCTCGTCGCAAATCGCCCGTCCTCCGAAGGACGAGAAGTCCCGCCCACCGGGATGTCCATGTCCTGAAGCACTTCGACTGCTAGAATAGGTGACTCTGTCCCGGCATCCGGGAGTCTGCGTCGTGGAACGGTGCGGACGCCTGGAGTCGGTTGGGCGCCAACCGAAGGCTGCAGCGCGACCTTGGGGTCGCGCTCGGCGACGATTGGCGGGCTGGGGGTGCCACTGTGACGAAGAACCGCTCGACGACCGTGTCCCGCTCCGCACTGCGCGCGCTCGCCGCGCTGGCCGTGATCGCCGGCGTCGCGATGGTCGCCTGCAGCCCGCAGGGGGCCGGCGGCCTCACCGAACGGCTGTCGGTCGCCACCGGCGGCACCGGCGGCGTCTACTACCCGTATGGCGGCGGCGTCGCCAAGGTCATCAGCGACCACCTCGAGGGGGTGGAGGCCACCGCCGAGGTCACCGCGGGGACCGTCGACAACCTGAAGTTCATCTCGAACCGCGGCGCCGACCTGGCGTTCGTCCTCGCCGACTCGCTCGACGACGCGGCGCAGGGACGGGGCGCGTTCGCCGACTTCGGCACGGTGCCGGCGCGGGCCCTCGCGGTGCTCTACGACAACCTGAACCAGCTCGTGACCCTCGAGGGCAAGGGCATCGAGTCGGTCGCCGACCTTCGCGACCGCATCGTGTCCACGGGGGCGCCGGGCAGCGGGACCGAGATCACGGCCCTGCGCGTGCTCGAGGCGGTCGGCCTCGACCCGGATGCCGACATCCGCAAGCAGAGCCTGGGGGCCGCGCAGTCGGTCGACGCCATCAAGGACGACAAGATCGACGCGTTCTTCTGGAGCGGCGGCATCCCCACCGGCTCCGTCCTCGACCTCGCCTCGACGCCGGGCCGGACCGTCAAGCTGGTGCCCAACACCGACACCCTGCCGTTCCTGCACGAGAACTACGGCGACGCGGTGTATCACGGGGTCACCATTCCCAGCACGACCTACCCGGGCATGAGCGGGGACGTCGAGGCGGTCGGGGTGGCCAACGTGCTGGTGGTGCACGAACAGATGTCCGAGGACCTGGCCTACCGCATCACCAAGGCCCTGTTCGACCACCAGGACGAGCTGGCCGCGATTCATCCCGAGGCCGAGAAGCTGTCGGTCGAGAGCGCGGTGACGGGGTCGACGGTCCCGTTCCACCCGGGCGCCGTCCGGTACTATCAGGAACTGGGAGCCTGGCCCGGAACGTAGAGCCGGGTCGGCCGGGCCGGACCGGGCCGGCATTCGGTTGGAGAATCCGCCCCCCCTTGCCGGGCGCAACCGGGTTGCGCCCCTTTTCACCGCCCGCATTAGCGAGTACGCTTGCCCGTCGCCTCGCTCGCGCGGTCGCCGGTTGCGAGACCGCGTTCGACGGGCCGGCGCCATCGACGACTCGATCCGGGAGATCCCCCTGGCCGATCCAGCCGCTCCGCCGGCCGCCCTGCGCGACGACCCCGACGCCGAGGTCCCGACCCGGAAGCTGAGCGGCATCCCGGCCCGCCTGGTGACGGTGCTCGCCGCGGGCCTCTCGCTCTACGCGCTGTACTGGGTCGTCGGCATCGTCCAGCCGCAGATCTACCGGGTCAGCTTCCTGCTGATCACCCTGGTCCTCACGTTCGTGCTCTACCCCGCCGTTCCCGCGTGGCGCGGCCGGGTGGCGGCCGTCGACTGGGCCCTCGCCGCGGCGTCCGTCCTCGTGCTGGCGTGGCCCATCGTCGACTTCGACCAGTTCGTCTACCGGGCCGCGACCCCCAGCGGGCCCGACATCGTGTTCGGGACGATCACCACGCTGCTGGTGCTCGAGGCGACCCGGCGCACGGTGGGCTGGATTCTCCCCGTCACCGCCGTCGCCTTCCTGCTCTACGGCTACTACGGCCCGCTGCTCGAGCTCATGGGGCTCGAGATAATGGCTCACCGCGGGTACTCGATCGACCGGCTGGTAGGCACCCTCTACATGACCCTGGAGGGCATCTTCGGGGTGCCCCTGAACGTCGCCTCCAGCTACATCGTGCTGTTCACCATCTTCGGGGCGATGCTGCAGCACTCGGGGGCCGGCCAGTTCTTCATCACCTGGACCATGTCGGCGTTCGGCCGCTCGTCGAGCGGGGCGGGGCCGGGACGCACCGTCACCATGTCGGGCTTCCTGCTCGGCACTGTCTCGGGCAGCGGCGTCGCGACCACCGTCACCCTGGGGGCGGTGGCGTGGCCGATGCTGCGGCGGGCGGGGTTCTCGGCCGAGATCGGCGGAGGCATCCTGTCGGCGAGCGGCATCGGCGCCATCCTCGCCCCCCCGACGATGGGGGCGGCGGCGTTCCTCATCGCCGAGTTCCTGCAGATCACCTACCTGCAGGTCATCGCGATGGCCATCGTGCCGGCGGTGCTCTACTACCTGTCGATCGTCCTCATGATCGAGGCCGACGCGCGGCGCCTGGGGACCAAGGCGGTCGACGTGCACCTGCCGTCGGTCTGGACCCTCACCCGCCAGTCGGGCTACCAGTTCGTGCCCCTCGTCGCCATCGTCGTGTTCCTGGTGTCGGGCATGACCCCGTTCCGGGCGGTGTTCCTGGCCACGATGCTGGCCTTCGTCCTCAGCTTCATGCAGTACGCCCTCGATTTTCTCGGGGTCGTCGGTTCCGACCCCGCGGTGCGCGAGCTGCGGCGCGAGACGGCGCTGCGGCCGTCGCGCCTCGTCACCGCGCTCGAGACGGGGGGCCGGGCGGTGCTCGCGGTGGCCGCCACCACCGCGACCGCGGGCATCATCGTCGGCGTGGTCACCCTGACCGGCCTCGGGCTGAAGATCTCGAGCATCATCGTCGACCTCGCCGGGGGCAACCTGTTCTTCACCGTGCTCTACGCGGCGGTGGCGGTGTGGATGCTGGGCCTCGCGGTGCCGGTCACCGCGTCCTACATCATCGCGGCGGTCATGATCGCGCCGGCCCTGACCCTGGTCGGCGTGCCGGACGTCGCCGCCCACATGTTCATCTTCTACTACGCGGTGCTCTCCGAGGTCAGCCCGCCGACGGCGCTGTCGCCCTTCGCGGCGGCCGCCATCACCGGCGGCAACCCGTTCAAGACGATGATGCTGACCTGGAAGTACACCCTGCCGGCGTTCCTCGTCCCGTTCGCGTTCACCCTCAGCCCCGAGGGGCTCGGCGTCCTGCTGCAGGCGCCGCTGGCCGACATCGCCCGCACCGTCCTCACCGCGGCGGTGGGCATCCTCGCCCTCGCCATGGGCCTCGGCGGCTGGCTGCGACAGGCGGCGACGACGGCCGAGCGCACGCTGGCCGTGGCCGGCGGCCTGCTCCTGTTCTACGCCACAACCGCCACCGACCTCGTCGGCGCCGCCTGCTTCGTCGCCGCGATCGGGATGCACGTCGTCCGGACGCGCGACTGAACGTGCATCATGCCCACACGACCTTCGCCGTCGCGGGCCCGGAAGCCGGATGGCGGCACGCGGGACGAGTTGGCCGGCGAACCCCTTGCCGAGCGACTCCGCGCGCGGCGGGCTGACCCGGCAGAGGCGGATTTCGACTGGGCCCGCCAAGCGATGCATGCGTGCGTCGACCTCGAGGACAAGGCTGCCGTGTTCGCCGCCCTCGGCGAAAACCAACGCTGAAATGCGCCGTCGCCGCCGACGTCTGTGCTCCGCCGCCGCGCGGCGGCGAACAGGGGTGTGAACAACCCGGCAGAACGAGACGATTTATGCGCGTAGACATAATGCTCACGTGCATAATAAAGCGGTGCGTTTTCTGGATCGGGGTGAAGAGCTGCGGCGTTTGGACGGGGTGCTGGACGTGCCCGGCGCCTTCGCCGTCCTTTGGGGGCGGCGGCGGGTGGGCAAGACCCGGCTGCTCGTCGAGTGGTCGCGGCGCCACGACGGCCTCTACGCGGCGGCCGACCGATCGGTGCCGGCCGTGCAGCGGCGCTACCTCGCCACGGCAGTGGCCCGGCGGTTCCCCGGATTCGACGACGTCGAGTACCCGGACTGGCGTTCGTTCCTGCTGCGGCTCGCCGCCGAGTCGGGCGGGAGCGCCTGGCCCGGTCCGTTCGTGCTCGACGAGCTGCCGTACCTGATCGCCGCCGACCCGACGCTGACCGGCGTCCTTCAGACCTGGATCGACGGCGCGCCGGGCCGGCCCACGGTCGTGGTGAGCGGATCGAGCCAGCGCATGATGCACGGCGCGGTGCTCGACGCGGCCGCCCCGCTCTACGGCCGCGCCCGCGAGGCGTTCGCGGTGCGCCCGCTGAAGCCGGGCTACCTCGCCGAGCTCGTCCCCGGCGCCGACCCGCGCGACCTCGTCGCCCTCTACGCGCTCTGGGGCGGCATGCCGCGCTACTGGGAGCTCGCCGAACGGTTCGGCCGCGACGTCGACCGCGCCGTCGACACCCTCGTGCTCGACCCCGCCGGTCCGCTGCACCTGGAGCCCGACCGCCTGCTGATGGAGGAAGTGCCGCCGGCCACCGCCCTCCGCCCCCTGCTCGACGTCATCGGCGCCGGCGCCCACCGGGTCAGCGAGATCGCCGGCCGCCTCGGCCGCCCCGCCCCCAGCCTCGCCCGTCCGTTGGCCGCGCTCGCCGAGATGGGTCTGGTCCGCCGGGAGACGCCGTTCGGGAGCGATCCCCGATCGGGCCGGCGCAGTCTCTACCGCATCGACGACCCGTTCCTGCGCCTGTGGTTCCGGGTCGTGGCCCCCCACCGGACCGCACTCGCCGAAGCGCCTCCCGAGACGCGGCTGGAGTACTGGCGCCGCCACCGGCCGCGTCTCGAGGCCCTCGCCTGGGAGGAGCTGTGCCGCACAGCCGTACCTTTGCTGCACCGAACCGACTGCCCCCTCGGCGCGCTCGGCCCGTGGGAGCCGGCACAGCGCTACTGGCGCGGCAACGACCCGGAGCACGACGTGGTGGCGCGCTCCGTCGACGGCCGGCGTGTGCTCGTCGGCGAGGCCAAGTGGAGGTCGCGACCGGAGGCACCGAAGGCCCTTCGGCCTCCCGCGGGCCCGCCGGCCGTGCCCGGCATCGCCGACCTGGAAGTCGTGGACGCGGCGTTCACGCCTCGGACTACCGCCATTCCCGCGACAGCCAAGGATCCGCACGTCGTAGACGCAGACGCGGTCTTCGCCGCGCTGTGCTGAAACCGAACGCCCGCTCCGGGCAAGGCGTCCGCGTACGGCGGCAGGTGGTGGTCCTGCCGACCTGCCGCGGGCCGCTGTCGAACGCCATCTGCCGGTAGTTCGCAAGGTGCGCGGCGAGGACGGCGTCGTAGAGGCCGCGGCCGTTTGCATGCGACCAACATCTACGCCATCGCATTTTGGTCAGGACCAATCGACGACGCCCAGGATTCTGGTCGTGCCCAGGCTACGGCCGGTCGGCGACGGGCGCGATGGGCTCTCGACCCATGCAGAATCACGCCCGCACGAGGGGCGAGCGGTACTGGATGCGGTCCGGCGCAATCGACCAGGGGCGCCTGCCTGTCGGCCGTCACGCCCGCACGAGGCGGCGGTACTTGATGCGGTGGGGCCGGTCGGCGGCCGAGCCGAGGCGGCGGCGGCGGTCGGCCTCGTAGTCCTGGTAGTTGCCCTGGAACCACACCACCTGGCTGTCGCCCTCGAAGGCGAGGATGTGGGTGGCGATGCGGTCGAGGAACCAACGGTCGTGGCTGATGACGGCCACGCAGCCGGCGAACGCGACGAGGGCGTCCTCGAGGGCGCGGAGGGTGTCGACGTCGAGGTCGTTGGTGGGCTCGTCGAGCAGCAGCAGGTTGGCCCCGCCGCGCAGCAGGCGGGCGAGGTGGACGCGGTTGCGCTCGCCCCCCGACAGGGTGCCGACGGTGCGCTGCTGGTCGCGGCCCTTGAAGTTGAACCACGAGCAGTACGCGCGCGAGGCCACCCGCCGCGACCCGAGCCGGATCTCGTCGTCGCCGTCCGAGACGGTCTCCCAGACCGTCTTGTCGGGGTCGAGCTCGCGGCCCTGGTCCACGTAGCCGAGCTCGACGGTCTCGCCCAGGGTCAGGGTGCCGGCGTCGGGGGCCTCCTCGCCGGTGATCATCCGGAACAGGGTGGTCTTGCCGGCCCCGTTGGCCCCGATCACGCCGACGATGCCGGCCGGGGGCAGGGTGAACGTCAGGTCCTGGATGAGGCACGTGTCGCCGTAGCTCTTGCGCAGGTTCCGCGCCTCGACCACCGCGTCCCCGAGCCGGGGGCCGGGGGGGATGTAGATCTGGGCCGACTCGATGCGCTCGGCCGCGTCCTGGTTCAGCAGCTCCTCGTAGGCGTTCAGCCGCGCCTTGCCCTTGGCCTGGCGGGCGCGGGGCGACATGCGGATCCACTCGAGCTCGCGGGCCAGGGTGCGGCGGCGCCGCGTCTCCTGCTTCTGCTCGACCTCGAGCCGCCGCTGCTTCTGCTCGAGCCACGACGAGTAGTTGCCCTCCCACGGGATGCCGGCCCCGCGGTCGAGCTCGAGAATCCAGCCCGCCGCGTTGTCGAGGAAGTAGCGGTCGTGGGTGATCGCCACCACCGTGCCCTTGTACTGCTGCAGGTGCCGCTCGAGCCACCCCACCGTCTCGGCGTCGAGGTGGTTGGTGGGCTCGTCGAGGAGCAGGAGGTCGGGGGCCCGCAGCATCAGCCGGCACAGGGCGACGCGGCGCCGCTCGCCCCCCGACAGGTGGGTGACGGCGCTGCGCGGCGGCGGCAGGCGCAGCGCGTCCATCGCCTGCTCGACCCGCGAGTCGAGGTCCCAGGCCCCGGCCGCCTCTATATCGTCCTGCAGGCGCCCCTGCTCGTCCATCGCGTCCTGCAGCTCGTCGCCGGTCAGCCCCTCGTTGAAGCTCGCGGTCACCGCGTCGTAGCGCTTGAGCAGGCCCTTGTGCTCGGCCACCCCCTCTTCCACGTTGCCCTTGACGGTCTTGTCGGGGTTCAGTTGCGGCTCCTGCGGCAGGTAGCCGACGCTGACGCCCTCGGACACGAACGCGGTGCCGCTGAAGTCGCTCACCTCGCCGGCCATGATCCGCAGCAGGGTGCTCTTGCCCGCCCCGTTCAGCCCCAGCACGCCGATCTTGGCGCCGGGCAGGAACGCCAGCGAGATGTCCTTCAGCACCTCCTGCCCGGGGCCGTATGCCTTGCCGAGCCGGTGCATCGTGTAGACGTATTGGTGGGTCATGCTTGGTTCCGTGTTGCGGTCGCCGGTTCAGGGGCGGTCGGCTGTCCGAATCAGCCTCGTCCATGCTCCGCGGGGGACGGGGAGGGTCCGGTCCACCGGGCGCGTATCTTCAACGCAAGGAGCGCGGCCGCCAACAGACCCACGACTCCCCATCGCCAGCCCCCGTACAAATACCCGCCCGCGGCGACGAAGGCGACGACCAGGCTTGCGAGGAACTCCGGATGAAACGTCTCTTCGTGCGGGCGGAGGAAGATCCGGCCCAGCCGGGAACGTGCCGCCCACGCGAGGAGCGCGGCCGCCAGCAGCGCCACGACCAGCACCACGACTCCCCATCGCCAGCCCCCGTACAAGTACCCGCCCGCCGCGCCGAATGCGACGCCCAGGCCTGGGAAGATCCGACCCAGCCGGGAACGTGCCGCCCGCCGTTCGAGTCGAACCGTTGCCGTCATCGTGGTCCTGCAGGTGTCACGTCCGGGCGAGAACGATGGCGACCTCGGTAGTCTCGCCCGCGCGGACGGTCACCGTCCGCGGCGCCGCGCCCAGCCGCTCGTGCCAGATCGTCAGCTCGTGGTCGCCGGCCGGCACGTCCTCGAGCACGAAGACGCCGTCGAGGCCGCTGACGGCGCCGCGGTCGTTGCTGACCACGATCCAGGCCCGCATCCAGCCGTGCGAGTCGCACTCGACGCGCACCACGCCGGGGCGGCGCAGGGGGCGGTTGACCTCGAGGCCGGGAAACGGCATGGCGATGTTGAAGCCGGTGCGGTTGCGGTCGTCGTAGGTGTGGGTCGAGTGCAGGGTGTCGTCCTGGCTCGTCACCAGCACCTGGCTGCGGGTGGGGGCGATCTGCACGCGCGGCACGAAGAGGCAGCCGGCGTTGTCGATGCGGGGCGACGGGCGCTCGGCCGGCCACGGCACGCCGGTCAGCCGCACCGCGGCGTTGGCCACGTGCCCGGCCGCGTCGGCGACGATGGCCTCGTCGGGCACGCTGTCGCCGCACACGGCCTGGTCGGTGTTCACCGGGAGGGTGCCGGGCGGCGGCGGGTCGGCCATGGTCACCACCCCGCGGATCGTCCCCGTCCCCTGCGCGCGGCCGGGGGTCTCCACCGCCGAGGCCAGCCCCAGCGCGACGACGCAGGCGACACCCACTGCAAGCGTAGGTCTCATCATGGCTCTACTGTAACCCACTGCCGGCCTGCGTCGCCGAAGGTGGCCGCCCCCGGCCCGAGGCGCCGACCGACGGCTGGTCGGGCGGCTGGCGGTGTCGCAAGGCAACGCTCAGGACAGTGATCGATACGGGTTCTCCAACTGCACCCGGACGCAGCCCGTTCTTCTGCGGGTCTGCGCTTGGCACGTGGCCAGGCAATTCCCGTCAGCGCCCTCGGCGGCAGGAGTCCGGGCCGGAGAACTACGGCCACGGCCGGGTTGATTGCCGCGGCGAGCGGAGCTGCAGGGTGACGCTCCCGGTCACCCGCGACCGGCGCCGCCCCCCGCCCCGGCGCCCCCGTGCCCGCCGGACGCCCCCACCAGCTCGGGCTCGGGCGTGAAGTCCTCGCCGGGATTGATGAAGCGGTCCTGCTCGAGCCGGTACTGCGTGTCGTGCAGCTCGCGGTAGCGGCCGCCCGCCGCGTAGAGCTCGGCATGGGTCCCCCGCTCGACGATCTCGCCCTGCTCGAGCACGAGAATCTGGTCGGCGCTGCGGATGGTCGACAGCCGGTGGGCGATGACGAACGTGGTGCGGCCCTGGCGCAACGCCCGCAGCCCGTCCTGGATCATCGCCTCGCTCTCGCTGTCGAGGCTCGACGTCGCCTCGTCGAGGATGAGGATGCGGGGGTCGGCGAGGATCGCGCGGGCGATGGCCACCCGCTGCCGCTGCCCCCCCGACAGCTTGATGCCGCGCTCGCCGACGATTGTGTCGTAGCCGTCGGGGAAGCCGCGGATGAACTCGTCGCAGTGGGCGATGCGGCTCACCGCCTCGATCTCGGCCCGGGTGGCGTGGCGGCGCACGAAGCTGATGTTCGAGGCCACCGACCCGTCGAAGAGGAAGTTCTCCTGCAGCACGACGCCGAGCTGCCGCCGGTACTCGGCCAGCCTCAGGTCCGCGAGGTCGTGTCCGTCGACGAGCACACGGCCCGCCTGGGGCCGGTTGAACGCGATGATCAGGCTGACCAGGGTGCTCTTGCCCGACCCGCTCGACCCCACGAGGGCGGTGGTGCTGCCGGCCGGCGCCTCGAGCGAGACGTCCTTCAGCACCGGCACCCCCTCGGTGTAGGAGAACGTGACCCGGTCGAGGGCGACGCGGCCTTCAACCCGTCCGACCGGCTGGCGCGACGCGTCCTCGTCGATCTCGGTCGGGGTGCCGAGAATCTCGCGAATGCGGTCGAGCCCCGCGAACGCCTCGGTGATCTGGGTGCCGATGGACGCGATCTGCATGACCGGGGCCACCACCACCCCCGTGAACAGCAGGTATCGCAGCAGGTCGCCGACGGTCCACGCGCCGGCAATGATCGCCTGCCCCCCCATGACGATCATCAGCGCCCCGATGACGCCGATGGCGAGGGAGGCGGCCGACGTGGTGGCGGAGACCCCGGTCACCGTCTTCGCCACGTTCCGCAGCAGACGGTGGACGCCGCCGGCGAACACCCGCTGCTCGCGCTTCTCCACGTTGTAGGCCTTGACGATGCGCACCCCCCCGAGGGTCTCGGCGAGCCGCCCCGTCACCTCCGCGTTGATCTTCCCGCGCTCGCGGAAGAGCGGCCGCAGCCGCGAGAACGCCGTCGCCATCGCCGCCCCGAGGACCACGAGGATGAACAGGGTGACCGAGGTCAGGCGCCAGTTCAGGTAGAACAGCACCCCGATGCCGACGGTCGCGGTCATGAAGCCGCCCGCGAGCTGGGTCAGACCGGTGCCCACGAGGTTGCGGATGCCCTCGGCGTCGGTCATCACCCGCGAGATGAGGACGCCGGTCTGCGTGGCGTCGAAGTAGCCGATGGGCAGCCGGGTCACGTGCCGCTGCACCCGCTTGCGCATCTCCGTGATGGCGCGCTGCGCCGCCACCCCCAGCACCTGCGACAGCGCGAAACCGGTGCCCGACTGGACCACGGTGGCCCCGGCCGCGAGCAGGGCGAGGGGCAGGAGGAGATCGGCCCGGCCCCGGGCGATGACGTCGTCGACCACGTAACCGGACATCCACGGCAGCACGAGGCCGGCCGCCCGGCTGACGAGCATCAGCGCCAGCCCGAGGGCCAGCCGGTAGCGGTGGGCGTGCACCAGCACCCGCGCCTCCTGCCAGGCGCCGGGCGAGGCGAGCGGTCTCTTTGTCGTCTTCTGCGGTTTCTCGTCGGCCATGGTGAAGAGATCAAGTATAGACTTTCGCCGTGGCTTCTCCCGTGCGCCGCATCCTCCACCTCGACATGGATGCGTTCTACGCGTCGGTGGAGCAGCGCGACGACCCGTCGCTGCGCGGCCGCCCGGTGGCGGTCGGCGGGCGGCCCGACCGGCGCGGGGTGGTCGCCGCCGCCAGCTACGAGGCCCGGAAGTTCGGGGTGCGCTCGGCGATGTCGATGGCGCGGGCGGTGCGCCGCTGCCCGGAGCTGGTCGTGGTGCCCCCCGACTTCGCCCGCTACCGGTCCATCTCGGACCGCATCTTCGACATGTACCGCTCGGTCACCCCCCTCGTCGAGCCCCTCTCGCTCGACGAGGCGTACCTCGACGTGACGAGCAACAGTTGGAACGAGCCGCTCGCCACGACGGTGGCCCGCCGGCTGAAGCGGTGGATCCGCGACGAGACGAAGCTGACCGTCTCGGCCGGGGCCGCGCCCAACAAGTTCCTCGCGAAGATCGCCTCCGACTGGGACAAGCCCGACGGCCTGACCGTCATCCCCGTCGAGCGGGTCGACGCCTTCCTGCGGCAGCTCCCGGTCGACGCGCTCTGGGGCGTCGGCCCCGTCACCGCGAAGCGCCTCCGGGCCGCGGGCGTGGTGAAGCTCGTCGACGTGCGCACCGCGGACCCGCAGGTGCTCCGGCGCGCCGTCGGCAGCCGCATCGACTGGCTGCGCCGGCTCGCCGAGGGGAAGGACGACCGTCCGGTCAGCCCCGACCGCGTCGTCAAGTCGTCCGGCTCGGAGCACACCTACCCGACCGATCTCACCGACCCGGACGAGATCCGCCGCGAGCTCGACGGGCTGGCCCGGCGCGGGGCGGCGTGGCTCGAGCGCAAGGGGCTCGCGGCCCGCACCGTCACCATCAAGGTGCGCTACTCGGACTTCGCCACCGTCACCCGCAGCCACAGCGCCGACCCCGCCACCCGCGACGCCCAGCAGATCGTCCTGCGGGCGCGGCGGCTGCTGGACCGGACCGAGGCCCGCACGCGGCCCGTCCGCCTGCTCGGGGTGACCATGCACAACCTGTCGGCGGAGGAGGACGCCCCGCCCGGACCCGGGCATCCGACCCTGCCGCTCTCCGAGCCGTTCCCCCCGGCCGGGAGCCTGCCGCGTAGAACGGCGCAGACTCCCGCAGGGTCGGATGGGCGCCAAGGACGGCGATCGACCTGAGTCTGCCAACTGAATGCAACCGCAGCCCGTTTTCTGCTGGTCTCTGCGCTCGGCACGTGGCAGGGTGATCTTCCGTAAGTGCCCCAAGCGGAGCCGCGGGGCGACGGTCGCCGGGCCGGGCTCGGGATTCCCCCCGAAGAACGAGCCCGAACGGGGATCACTCGAAGGCCGAGCCAGGGTAAGATCGGGGCCATGTTGAAGGGAACACGTCCCGGCATCCTCCGGAGGATCCAGCCGATCAGCGTGCACGGCCAGGTGTCGTGGGACGTCTTCTTCAACGACGCCGACGAGCCGGACGGCCAGGTGCTGATGGCGCGGGTGGGGCCCGAGGCGGTCGATCAGACCCTGGAGCCGGGCGACCGCATCGTCCTGGAGTACCTCCTCGGCAGCGTGACCCAGGTGACACGAGACACCGGAAGCGCATAGCCCGCGCTTCCACCCCCGAGGGCCGGAGCTGCTCACCGCGGCGCCCGGCCCACGAAACACCGGAAGCGCGCAGGCCGCGCTTCCACCCCCGAGGGCCGTGGCGCTCACCGCGGGGCTCGGGCCCTCGAGACGCCGGAAACGCGCAGCCCGCGTTTCCACGGGCTCCGGACCCGCGGTCGGGCCGGAGCCGGACTCGGCGACGACGTCGGCAAGACGCCGCCGAAGGCGACGCGGGGCCCGCGCGGGCCCCCGGGATCGAGACGGCCGGAACCGTTTCCGGCCGCCGGGAAACGCATCGATGTGCTGACGCTCGAGGCCCTCGGGTGGGACGACCGGTTCGAGACCGCTCTCCAGGCGTGCGCGGACGGCGGCCTGCGGCCGGCCCGCGTCGCCGTCGCCCACAACGCCCTCTATCAGCTCCGAACCGCCGACGGCGAGGTGATGGCCGAGGTCGCCGGCCGGCTGCGGCACCGCGCCCCCGGCCCCGACGCCCGACCGGTCGTCGGCGACTGGGTCGCCATTCGCCCCGGCGCGAACGGCGACACCGCGACCATCGAGGCGGTGCTGCCCCGGCGCCACTGCTTCTCGCGCAAGGCGGCCGGCGAGCCGACCCGCCGGCAGCTCGTCGCCGCCAACCTCGACACCGTGCTGCTGGTCAGCGGCCTCGACGGCGACTTCAACCTGCGGCGCATCGAACGTTATCTGGTCGCCATCCGCAACAGCGGCGCCGCCCCCGTGCTCGTGCTCAACAAGGCCGACCTCTGCGCCGACCGCGAGGCCCGCTGCGCCGCCGCCGCGGCCCTCGCCCCCGACGCCCCCCTGCACGTCATCGAGGCGTTGCGGCCGGGAGGGGCCGAGCCCCTGCGGGAGCATCTGCCCCGGGGACGGACCGGCGCCCTGATCGGCTCGTCCGGGGTCGGGAAGTCGACCATCATCAACCGTCTGCTCGGCCGCGAACGGCAGAAGACCGCGGAGGTGCGGCGCCGCGACGGCCGCGGGCGGCACACCACCACGCAGCGCGAGCTGATTCTCCTGCCCGACGGGGGCCTGCTCATCGACACGCCCGGCATGCGCGAGCTGCAGTTGTGGGAAGATACCAACGCCCTCGACGACGCCTTCGACGACATCCGGACGCTGGGCGCCGAATGCCGCTTTCGCGACTGCGAACACGAGGGCGAGCCCCGGTGCGCGGTGCGGCAGGCGGTCGAGACGGGACGCCTCAGCGCCGCCCGCCTCGACAGCTTCCGCCGGCTGCGCCGGGAACGGGAGGCGGCGCGGCAACGCCGCGAAGAGCTGGCGCGGATCGAGGAGCACCGGCGCGTCACGACCGCGCACCGCGCGATGCGGGCGCTTCGCTCCAATCGCCTGACCGACGAAGGGTAGGGCCCCCGCCCCCTGGAAAGATGCAGGCACATGGAAGGTCGTCGGAGTGCCGAGCCGAGCCGCGGGCGACGATTCGACGGACCAGGAGCCGGGGCCAGGACGGCGAGGGCTCCTGCAGGGTCGATGGGGCGGTAGGCGGAGCCGCAGGCGACGCGCTCCGGGCCGGGAGGAGATGACATGAGAACGGCACTCGCGGTTATCGGCCTGACGCTGGCGGCGGCCGCCGCCCAGGCGCAGGAGGACACCCTCACGATCCGGGCCGGACGGCTCCTCGACGGACTCGGCAACGTGCGCGAGAACGTCGTCGTGCACGTCACCGGATCGCGCATCAGCGCCGTCGAGCCGGCGCCTGCAGATGGAGATCCGGTCGCCTACGACCTGTCCGGGCTCACCCTGATGCCGGGGCTCATCGACACCCACGTGCATCTGACCTCGCACTTCAACGCCGAAGGGCGCGCCGACCCCGACCCGGACGAGACGCCGGCCCAGACCATCCTCTACGCGGCCGAGAACGCCTGGGCGACCCTGATGGCCGGCTTCACCACCGTGCAGAGCCTCGGCAGCCCCGCCGACCGCGACCTGCGCGACGCCATCGCCCGCGGGGTCCTGCCCGGCCCCCGGGTGCTCACCTCCCTGCGCGCGGTCCGGGCCGGCACGGGGTCGCCGGACGAGATCCGCGCGTTCGTGCGCCGGCTGAAGGACGACGGGGCCGACGTCGTCAAGGTGTTCGCCTCGGCCAGCATCCGCGAGGGCGGCGGGCTGGTCATGACCCCCGGGCAGCTCGAGGCGGTGTGCACCGAGGCGCAGGCGGTGGGGCTGCGCACGGTGGTGCACGCCTACGGCACCGACGGGCTCACCGCGACCATCGAGGCGGGCTGCGGGGGCATCGAGCACGGCAACCGCTACGACGACGCGGTCATCGAGCTCATGGCCGAGCGCGGCACGTACCTCGACCCCCACGTCCACCTGCTCTGGGCCAACTACTTCGAGAACCGCGACCGCTTCATCGGCCGCGGCAACTACACCGAGGAGGGCTTCGCGCTGATGGAGGAGGCCCGGAACACCGGTTACGAGACGTTCCGCCGCACCCTCGACCACGGGGGCGTGAAGGTGGTCTACGGCACCGACGCGGTAGCCGGCGCCCACGGCCGCAACGCCGAGGAGCTCGTCTACCGCGTGCGCGACGGCGGTCAGGACCCGATGGACGCCATCGTCTCGGCGACGTCCCTCGCGGCCGAGTCGCTGGGGCTCGCGGACACCATCGGCCGGATAGAGCAGGGATACGAGGCCGACCTCGTGGCCGTCGCCGGCAACCCCCTCGACGACGTCACCGCGGTGCGCAACGTCCGGTTCGTGATGAAGGGCGGCGTCGTCTACCGGAACTCGACGCCCTGACGGCCCGCCGCCCCGGCGTCCGCGGCCCAGGAGCGCGGACACCGGCAGGCGTCCGTCCGGGAGCCGGCGGACCTCGCAGTCCTCCGCCCCGGACGCTCAGGTAAGCTGCCCGGAGATTCGGCGGGCGGCCCCGCGGTGGCGGAATCCCGCTGGCCCTCTGGAGACCAGCTCGGGCACCGGGCGGAGCCGAGGGCGACGACCGGCGTTCAGCGCCAGAGGCCGAGCACCACCGCCATCACGCCGATCGACGCGACCTGATAGCCGCCGTCGATGGCCCACAGGCTGAGGGGCTTGTCCGAGAAGCGGTTGTTGGTGAGGCCGACGGTGGCCGAGAACCCGAGCCAGAGGTGCAGGCCGACGTGGAACGTCGGGCCGACGCCCTCGCCGAAGTGGCCGGCGACCACGGCCAGGATCGTCGCCATCACGAACCAGCAGACGAACGAGAGCGCGTAGGTCGGCCCCATGCCGCGCTGCATGCGCTCGAGGTCGGCCTCGGTGTAGCCGTGGCCCGCCATCCAGGCCTTCGCGAACAGCAGGGGCGAGTACCACAGCATGCCGAGGACGAACGACAGCACCGCGGCCAACCCGACCGCGAGGTAGTTGACGTCTGCGAATCCCATCCAATCCTCCCGGGTCGCGGGACCCCGTCGCCGGAAACCGGGCAAGGTCCCGAAGTCTCGCCCAAGGGGCCTCCCGCCCCCGGAATCGCCGGTTGCGGCTCCCCTTGCCGCCCGCCCCCTCGTGGCCGCGCCACGTGACCACCTCGGGCCCGTGGTTCCGCCTCCAGGGGCGGGGTCTCGCAGGGGGCGGATTCTCGAGGAGACCGACCCGCCCGGAGCCGGAGCCGCCCGGCGCAGATGCCTAGTGTTGCGGGGATAGCGGGGAATCGTCAATGCGGGCCGCGCTCGGAGCCGACGAACGGACCGGTGCGACGCACGAGATGGCTCCGGGGCGTTGACGGTGCCCGTGAAACGGCCGTAGCATGCGGACGTACGACAAGAACGTCATGGCGCCGAACCTCGCTGGCGATGCCGGCGGCCGTGACGGTTTCCTGGCCAACATCCCGTCATCGCCGCGGCCCCGACGGACGGGCCGCGAGGGCTCACCGAAAGCAGGTTCACCATGCGCCTCACCGTGCCAACGACGTTCACCGCGTTGCTGATCGCCGCAGCCACCGCTTCGGCGCAGTCGTCGGACCGAATCGCGGCCGAGGGCGGCGACGTCGTCATCACCCCCATCCTCCACTCGAGCGTGCAGATCGAGCACGCCGGCACGGTGGTGCACATCGACCCGTGGACGGCCGGCGACCTGACGGACGCCCGGCCCGCCGACCTGATTCTCGTGACCGACGATCCGGCCCACCACCTCGACCCCGCCGCCATCGAGCAGCTCCGCAAGCCCGGCGCCCCGGTCGTGCTGACCGCCGCCGCCCACGCCCGTTTCGGCGACGGGGTGGTGCTCGCGAACGGCGAGCACGGGGTGTTCGCGGGCGTGCCGGTGGAGGCGGTCCCCGCCTACGACATGACGCCCGGCCAGCCGTGGCACCCGAAGGGCGAGGCGAACGGCTACGTCGTCACGCTGGGAGGAAAGCGGCTCTTCTTCTCGGGGGTGGGCGAGTGCGTCCCCGAGATACAGGCCCTCGAGGACATCGACGTGGCGTTCATGCCGATGAACCTGCCGGTCGACCGCATGCGCCCGATCCCGGTGGCGGAGTGCGTGAAGACCTTCGGGCCCTCGGTCGTCTACCTCATCCACTACGACAACGCGACCGCGCGCTGGTTCGGCGATCCCGAACAGCCCCGCCCCGACAACGCGATGGAGATCGCGGCCACGATCCAGGCCCTGCGGGACGCCCTCGAGGGAGAGCCGATAGAGGTGCGCGACGGCGACTGGTACCCGGCCCGGCCGGCGCGGTAGCGGCGCGGCTCCGCGCGGCGAACTGACGGCCGTACGGGCAAGAGCCGGCGCCGTGGACGGCGCGGATCCGTCGAGGGTGGCTGGGCGCCAAGAGGCGGAGCGACGGCGAAGGCTGCGGGGCAGGAGTCGGCGCCATGGAACGGCGCGGATTCCTGGAGGGTCGGCTGGGCGCCCAGCCGAAGGCGACGGTTGTCGGGCTAGTGGACCCCGCTGCTCATCTGCAGCAGGGTGGGGTCGGCGCCGAGGCGGCGGATCGCCGTCTCCCACATCTGCGCGGCCTTGACGTCGAAGATCAGGTCGAGCTGCACGTCGGCGATCAGCCACGCCGACGCCGACAGCTCGGCGTCGAGCTGGCCCGCCCCCCAGCCCGCGTACCCGGTCAGGAGCCGGGTGCGGTCGGGGGGACGGTCTTCGAGGAGCCGCCGCAACAGGTTGGGGGACGTGGACAGGTAGAGGCCCTCGCAAACCTCGACCGACTCGGCGTCGGCCGGCTCGTGCCCCATCAGAATCCAGCCCCGCTCGGGCTCGACGGGACCGCCGATCCAGAGCTGCAGGCCGTTGTCCACCTCGACCGGCGGGGTCAGCCTCACCACCGAGGAGACCGGCGTGTCCGTCTTCCGGTTCAGCACGAGCCCGAAGGCGCCCTCCTCCCCGTGCTCGCAGAGCAGCACCACCGTCCGCCGGAAGTTCGGATCGTGAAGCTGGGGCATCGAGAGCAGCAGCCTCGGCGCCAGCGACTTGTTCTTTCCCTTCGTCACTCGCTGATCATAGTGCATGTCTCCGCCACCGCCCCCAGCCGGCAACGCCGGCGCTCGGGCCGGCGCCGGCGTCCAGGTCGGGACGCCGGCGCCGCTCGCGTGGCGGCAGGACCCGTGTGCAGAGGCGAACCGGCCGGCCCCGGAAACCCGGAGAGAGTCGCCGCGCCGCAACCTCCACCGGCGCCCGGTCGGGAACCGCCTCCCTGGAGCCTCGCACACCTCCCCCCCTCGGTGTCGCCGACTCGCCTACCCGCGCCGCCGCGCGAGCTCGCCCCGCGCCCACTCGACGTGCTCCTCCACCAGCGGGTCGCGAACCGAGTCGGCGTCGGCCCGGGTCTCGCACCGCTCCGGGGCCAGCGCGGCGCGGGCGCCGGCGGCGCCGCTGTTGCCCATCGCCACCGCCACGTTCCGGCGCAGCCGCTTCACGCGGGCCCGGGTCATCGGTCCCTTGCGGATGGCGTCCCGCAGCCGTGCGTCCGAGCGGCGCCACAGCTCGACCAGGGAGGGCCGGTCGAGGGCCGGCCGGGCCTGCCACGCCGGGTCGTCGCTGACCGGCGCCGCCGCGTTGTAGGGGCAGACATCCTGGCAGACGTCGCACCCGTAGACGTGGGTCCCGAGATCGGCGCGCCGCTCGGGAGGTATCGCGCCCTTGGTCTCGATGGTCAGGTAGGACAGGCAGCGCGTCGAGTCGAGGACCCCGGGCTCGGGAAAGGCGCCGGTGGGACAGGCCTCGAGGCACAGCGTGCAGGTCCCGCACTGGTCGAGGGCCGGCGCGTCCGGCTCGATGGCCACGCTGCACAGCACCTCGGAGAGGAACAGCCACGACCCGACGTCGGGATTGATGAGGCAGGTGTTCTTGCCGATCCATCCGAGGCCCGCGTGCCGTGCGTACACGCGCTCCTGCACCGGTCCGGTGTCGACGTAGACGCGGGTCTCGCAGGTTTCCCCCTGCGCCTCGCGCATCCACGCGGCCAGGGCCCGGGTGCGGTCGGCGAGGACGTCGTGATAGTCGTCGCCCCAGGCGTAGCGGGAGATCAGGGCGGTGCCGGGCTCGCCGATCTCCGTGGAGTAGGGCCGGTCGGTGTTGTAGAGCGTGCCCAGAGCCACCACCGACCGCGCCGACGGCATCACCGCCCGGACGTCGGCCCGTCGGTCCGCGGTGCGCGCCATGTACGCCATGTCGCCGGCGTACCCCCGGTCGAGCCAGTCGCGCAACGCGCCCAGCTCGGGGAACGAGCGGGCGGGGGCGACCCCGCACAGATCGAACCCGAGCTCGCGGGCCCTCGTCTTGACGGCGTCGGACGTCAGCATGATGAGGACTTCGGCCGGGATGCCACCGCCCCGGGCTCCCCGCTTCGCGGCGTGCCGTCGCCCTCGGCCCGCCCCCGGAATCCGGGTTTCCGCAAAGAGGCGGCGCGTGCCTCGGGGGGCGCCCCGCCGCAGGCGGGGCGCCCCCGCGCGGCGACGGACTGCCGGCGCCCAACGGGCCGCAAATGCCCGGTGCGGCGCCAGCGATGCGCCGGCGAACCGGGGTGTCGTACACTGCGGACGCATCATGCCACAACGACTGCTTGCGGTCCTGCCGCTGCTCGCCGTGCCGCTGCTCGCGTGTGAGCGGGCCGAGGCCCCCGAGGCGGCCGGCGACGCCGCCGCGCCCCGGGGTGAGCCCGCCGCCGCCCTCGCGTTCGCGGTCGACCCCTACTGGCCGCGGCCGCTCCCCGGCGACTGGCTGCTCGGCAACGTCGTGGGCGTGGCCACCGACTCGCGGGACAACGTGTGGATCATCCACCGGCCCAACAGCCAGCGCGGAGCCGAGGCGACCCCGCCGGTCATCGCCTTCGACCCCGAGGGCAACGTGGTCCACGGCTGGGGCGGACCCGGCGACGGCTACGCGTGGGGCACCCAGACGCACGGCATCCATGTGGATCACAGGGACAACGTGTGGGTCGGCTTCGGCGGCGGGCTCCCCTACGACCTGAGCAGCCGCGCCACCACCGACAACGCCCACGTGCTCAAGTTCACCCCCGAGGGCGACTTCCTGCTGCAGATCGGCGAGTTCGGCAGCGGCACCGCGGGCAGCGGCAGCACGCGGTTCCTCGGCCAGCCGACGGACATCTTCGTCGACCCCGAGACCGACGAGGTCTACGTCAGCGACGGCTACACCAACCGGCGGGTCATCGTCTTCGACGCCGAGACCGGCGAGTACCGGCGCCACTGGGGCGGCTACGGCGACCCGCCCGACGACGGCCCCCGGGCGGCGTTCACGCGGGACGGGCCGCTGCCGCGGCAGTTCGACACGCCCCACTGCGTGGGCCGCGCGGCCGACGGGCGCGTCTACGTGTGCGACCGCGGCAACCAGCGCCTTCAGGTGTTCGAGCCCGACGGCACCTTCGCGACCGAGGCGCTCATCGCCGCCCCGCTTCGGGACGGCGCCGTCGGCGGGACGCCCTGGGACCTCGCCTTCTCGCGCGACGCCGACCAGCGTCTGGTGTACGTCGCCGACGGCGGCGCCCACGCCGTGCACGTGCTGCGCCGCGACACCCTGGAGGTGGCGGCCACGTTCGGCCGCCGCGGGCGGTGGGCCGGCCAGTTCGAGTCGCCCCACAGCCTCGCCGTCGACTCGCGGGGGAACCTGTTCGTGGGCGAGACCCTCGACGGGCGCCGCGTCCAGAGGTTCGTGCCGGCCGAGCAGGAGCCTGCGCCGTAGAGGCGCGACGCCTCCGCGCAGACTCATGGCGGGCCGGTTGGGCGCCCACCGGAGCCGCCGGCGACTTTTGGCGGGGGCGGCGCCTCCCCCCGGAGCCCGCGCATGCACGGCAGTTGCGCCGACGCTGATGAGTGCGGCATCCCCGGCCGGCGCCCCGGCTCTCACGGCGAGTCGCCTCGAGGTCCACGACAAGTAAAGTGGCGCGCCGCCACGCAAGCGGCATGCAGAGCCTCGTGTGCGAGTGCCGAAACCCGCGGCGGCGGGTTCGCGAGCCCCGGCCCAGGCCGCTCTCGTGAATCGAGCGGCCGACAAGGCCGGAGGCCGTCACCTCACGATGGCATCGTGCACCCGTCGCATCAAGGGTGCACGTCAGATTCGTGAGATGGCTGCCACCCTGGGCTGTCAGGCTCCCGATTCTCGGTGTTCTCGGCTGCGAACCCCTCCGGAACGCGCCGTCCCGGCCTCAGCGGTACGGTCTGCGGGCCGCGTCTCACTTTCTTG